>JAHRAH010000185.1 GCA_020027345.1 Gammaproteobacteria bacterium
CGCAGACGCGGGAGCATATACTGTTGGCGCGGCAGGTGGGGGTTCCGCGGATGGTGGTGTATATGAACAAGGCGGACCAGGTGGACGACCCGGAGTTGCTGGAACTGGTGGAGATGGAAGTGCGGGAGTTGCTGACGAAGTATGAGTTTCCGGGGGATGACACTCCTGTGATTACCGGCTCGGCGTTGAAGGCCTTGGAGGGGGACGACGGCGAGACGGGGATGGGGAGCATTCAAAAACTGGCGGATGCTTTGGACGAGTATGTGGAGGAGCCGGTGCGTCCGGTTGACCGGGAGTTTCTGATGCCGGTGGAGGATGTGTTTAGCATATCCGGGCGGGGGACTGTTGTGACGGGGCGGATAGAGCGGGGGATAGTTAAGGTCGGCGAGGAGGTGGAAATCGTTGGCATTCGCGAGACGACTAAGACGACTTGCACGGGGGTGGAGATGTTTCGCAAACTCTTGGACGAAGGGCGCGCGGGGGACAATGTCGGGCTGCTTTTGCGGGGGACGAAGCGCGAGGATGTGGAGCGGGGGCAGGTGATGGCGAAGCCGGGGAGCATCACGCCGCACAAGAAGTTCGCGGCGGAAGTGTATGTTTTGAGCAAGGAAGAGGGGGGGCGGCACACGCCGTTTTTCAAGGGGTATCGCCCGCAGTTTTACTTTCGGACGACGGATGTGACGGGGGCGGTGCAGCTGCCGGAGGGCGTGGAGATGGTGATGCCGGGCGACAACATATCGCTGACGGCGGAGTTGATAACTTCCATCGCGATGGAAGAGGGCGTGCGCTTTGCGATTCGCGAAGGCGGGCGGACGGTCGGCGCGGGCGTCGTTACGAAGATCATTGAGTAACGGCGGGCGGCGGCGAAGGGGTTTTTGGCGATGGCGGTGAAGAAAACATCGGTTCCGAAGATTCGCGTTCGGCTGAACGCGTTTGATCATCGGCTGCTGGACCAGTCCATGGAAAACATTGTGAACGCGGTGAAGCGGGCGGGTGCGGAGGTTTGCGGGCCGGTGCCGCTGCCGGTTCGTCGGCGGCGGTATGACTTGCTGCGCTCGCCGCACAAGGACAAGACCTCGCGGGAGCAGCTGGAAATCCGGGAGCACGGGCGGTTTTTGGACATCATTGACATCAGCAACCGGGCGACGAACGCGTTGACGAATTTGGATTTGCCGCCGGGGGTGCATGCGGACATCAAAGTGCTGAGCCGGTAACGATGAGCGGTTTGGGATTAATCGGCGTCAAGGTGGGGATGACGCAAATATTCAGCGAGCGCGGCGAGCGGATGCCGGTGACGGTTGTGGCTGTCGGCGGCTGCCGGATCGCGCAGCGGAAGACGGCGGAGCGGGACGGTTACGACGCTTTGCAGTTGGCGTTCGGCGAGCGGAAAGTGAAGCGGCTGAATTCGCCGTTGCGGGGACACTTGGCAAAACATCAGGCGGGCGCGGCGCGGTGGCTGCGGGAGTTTCGCGATGCGGTCGCGCCGAAGGGGAAGGGCGCGGGCGATGAACTGAGCGCGGATTTGTTTGCCGTCGGGGAGCGGGTGGATGTTCGGGCGACGAGCAAGGGGAAGGGTTTTGCGGGGGTTATCAAGCGCTGGCACTTTCGTTCCAACCGGGCGTCGCACGGGAATTCGCGGGCGCATCGCAAGCCGGGGTCTACGGGGCAGTGTCAGGATCCGGGGCGGGTTTTTCCGGGGAAGAAAATGCCCGGACGGTTGGGCGGGAAGACGACTACGGTGCAGAATGTGGCGGTGGTGCGGGTGGACGCCGAGCGGAATTTACTGCTGATTCGCGGGGGGATTCCGGGGGCGCCGGGGGGGTGCGTGACGGTTTCGCCTTCGGTGAAGCGGCGCGGGGAATCGGGTAAAAAGGGATGAGCGCGGCGATGCTTTCTCTGGACGGCGGCGCGCGCGCGCGCAAGCGGCGCGGATACAAGAAAGCCGTTTTTGGCGCGGTTGCGGTCGCGGCGGCGGTGTTTGCGTGGGCGTATTTTGTTCCGCTGGCGGATATGGTTTTTGTGCGGGCGGGGATTGCGCCGCCGGGGGGCGCGCCGCTGGCTTCGTATGCGGCGACGGACATTGTGATTCGCGCGAAGGGGGGGGAGGTCGTCCTGCCGCAGGAGTGGGAGGACATTTTTGAACGGGCGGCGGAGCGGAAGTATGCGGCACTTGTGAACACTCCGGCGGGGGAGTTTGCGCCGGGGGTGGTTTCGTTTTTGGCGGCTTGGTTTTTTGACGCCGGGGACGCGCCGAAGTATCCGCTGACGGAAGAGGGTTACCTGCGGCGGGAGCGAATGGCGCAGCCGCTGCTTTGGGTTGCGGCTTTGGACGGGAACGGGGACGGTGCTGTCAGCCGGGGGGAACTGCGGGCGGGGGCGAGTTTTTTCGCGAAGGCGGATTTGGACGGCAGCGGGAAGATTACGCGGACGGAATATTGGCGGTTTGTGAAGCCGAACAAGATTGCGTGGTTTCGGCGGAGTGATTCGGACGGGGACGGTGCGCTGAGTCGGGCGGAGTTTTTGGACGGGGTGCAGCCGCTGTTGACGGCGCGTTCTTTGTGGGAGAGGACTGACAGGGATCGCAGCGGGGGGGTTTCTGTGGAAGAGGCGAAGTTGTTTCTTTCGGGGGCGTATTTTCCTTTGTTGATGGGGCAGATGCAGAGGGGGCGGCGGTGATGGTTGTGGCGGCGGCGACGGTGGTTTCCCCCCCCCAACCCCCCTCATCAAAGATGGGGGGGGGGTTAAAAGAGGTGGCGCCGGTTACGGTGGGGGTTGTGGATTTTGTTGGGGGGGGGGATGCCGGGGAGGCGCAGTTTGCGGGGGGACTGTTGGGGCGGAAGTTTAATGAGGCGCTGGTGCATCAGGTTGTCGTGGGGGCTCTGGCGAACGCGCGGCAGGGGACTCGCGCGCAGAAGACGCGGGCGCAGGTGAGCCACAGCCGGGCGAAGTTGTTTCGGCAAAAAGGGACGGGGCGGGCGCGCGCGGGGATGTCGTCCACTCCGATTCGGCGCGGGGGCGGGCGGGCTTTTCCGGCGTCGCCGAAGGACAATTTCAAACACAAAACGCCGCGGCGGATGTTTCGGGCGGCGATGGCGATGATACTCTCGCGGCTGCTGGCGGAGGGACGGTTGCGCGTCGTCAAGGAACTCTCGCTGCCGGCGGCGAAAACGCAGGAGGCGGCAAAGTGCTTTGCGGCGCTGGGCTTGCGCGGACGGGTGTTGCTGGTGGACAAGGAGCCGGACGGCAATTTGTCGCTGGCGTCGCGGAATTTGCCGGGGGCGATTATGGTGCGGCTGAGCTCGCTGCTGCCTTCGGATTTGACACTGGCGAATGTCGCCGTTTTTTCGGAAGCGGCGATGCGGGAGTGCGAGGGGTTCTGGCAATGAGCGGGAACGCGCGGCTGATGTCGGTGATACTGGCGCCGGTGATTTCGGAGAAAAGCACCGAGCTGGGGGACAAGCGGCGGACGGTGAGTTTTCGGGTTTTGGCGGACGCGCGCAAGGACGAGATTGCGCGGGCGGCGGCGAAGTTGTTTGAGGTGAAGGTGAAGAAAGTGCGGGTGGTGAATGTTCGCGGGCGGACTGTTACGCGGGGGGGGACTGTTGGACGGCGGGCGTCTTGGAAGAAGGCGTATGTCGTCCTCGCCGAGGGCAGCGACATTAATTTCGCGGAGGTGAGCTGATGGCGCTGATAAAGGTGAAGCCGACTTCGCCCGGGCGGCGGGGGATGGTGAAAGTGAAGCCGGACGGTTTGCATAAAGGCAAGCCGTATAAGCCGCTTTTGCGCAGTAAGAAAAGCACGGCGGGGCGCAACAACGCCGGGCGCATCACTTCGTGGCACCGCGGCGGGGGGCACAAGCGGCACTACCGGGCGGTGGACTTCAAGCGCGACAAGGACGGCATCCCGGCGCGGGTGGAACGGCTGGAATACGACCCGAATCGGAGCGCGGTGCTGGCGCTTTTGCTGTATGCGGACGGGGAGCGGCGGTATATCATCGCGCCGCAGAATGTGAAGCAGGGGGACGCCGTGGAAAGCGGCGAGGGCGCTCCGATTCGTCCGGGGAATATGAAGCCGCTCTCGGCGATTCCCATCGGGCTGAAGGTGCATTGCGTGGAATTGCAGCCGGGGAAGGGCGGGCAGATAGCGCGGGCGGCCGGGGTTTCGGCGCAGCTGGCGGCGCTGGACGGGGACTATGCGCTGCTGCGGTTGAAGTCGGGAGAGATTCGGAAAGTGCGGGCGGCCTGCCGTGCGGTCATCGGGGCGGCGGGCAACAGCGAACACTTCCTGCGCAAACTCGGCAAAGCGGGGGCGAGCCGCTGGCGGGGACGCCGCCCGCATGTGCGGGGGATGGTGATGAATCCTGTGGACCACCCGATGGGCGGGGGCGAAGGGCGGAGTAAATCCAACAAGGCGCCGGTGAGTCCGTGGGGACAGTTGGCGAAGGGGTTTAAGACGCGGCGGAACAAGCGGACGGACAAGTGGATAGTTTCGCGGCGGGGCAAGCGCAGGAGGCGGGGATGACGCGCTCGCTGAAAAAGGGCGTGATGCTGGACGGGCATCTGCAAAAGAAAGTGCTGGAAGCGCAGAAGACGCGGGACCGGCGGCCGATTCGGACCTGGTCGCGGCGCTCTATGATCACGCCGGATTTTGTGGGGCTGACGATTTCGGTGCATAACGGTCGGCAGCACATTCCGGTTTTTGTGACGGAGAATATGGTGGGGCACCGTCTGGGGGAGTTCGCGCCGACGCGGGTCTTTCGCGGGCATCCGACGGGGGATAAGACGGCGACAAAGAAAAAGCCGCCGCCGAAGAAATGAGTGTGGTTGTTGTTGGTTTTGGGGATTGCCCCCCCCCCGCCCCCCCCATCGGAGATGGGGGGGGGGTGAATTTTTGTTTCCTGCGGCGCGTGGGGGTGGATGGTTTTGGGGGTTTCCCCCCCCCCGCCCCCCCCATCGGAGAGGGGGGGGGGGTTAATGGTGAGAATGCTCCGACGGGGGGGGGGCGATGAGTGCTACTGCTCCTGTGATTGCGCGGAGTTGGTTGAAGAATGCGCAGATTTCGCCGCTTAAGGGGCGGGAGGTTGCGGACCAGGTGCGGGGGTTGCGCGTGGGGCGGGCTTTGGATATTCTGCGGCACAGCCGGCGGAAGGCGGCGCGGGTTTTGGCGAAGGCGGTGAATTCGGCGATTGCGAACGCCGAGGAAAACCACAAGGCGGACATTGACGCGCTGGTGATTCGGCGGCTGGAGGTTTCGGACGGGGTTACTTTAAAGCGCGCGCGTTTTGGCGCGCGGGGACGGGTTTGCCGCATCAAAAAACGGCGCAGCCATGTGCTGGTCGCGCTCGCCGACGAGAGCGGGGGAGAAGAATAATGGGACGGAAAATCAATCCGGTGGGCTTTCGCCTTTCGGTGCGGCGCGACTGGAAATCGCGCTGGTACGCGAAAGGGGCGGAATTCGCCGAGATGGTGAAGACCGATTCGCGCGCGCGGCGGTTCATTGAGGAGAAATACGCGCAGGCGTCGGTGAGCTTTATTGAGATTGAGCGGACGGCGCACGCGGTGCGGGTTATCGTGCATTCGGCGCGCCCGGGGGCGGTCATCGGCAAGAAGGGCGAGGGGATTGAACGGCTGCGGGCGGAGTTGCGGGGGATCTTCGGGGTGAACGAGCTCTCGGTGGACATTCGCGAGGTGATGCAGCCGGAGGCGAATGCGGCGTTGATTGCGGCGAACATTGCCGGGCAGCTGGAGCGGCGGGTGATGTTTCGGCGGGCGATGCGGCGGGCGATGGCTTCGGCGATGCGGCTGGGTGTTGACGGTGTGAAGATAATGTCGTCGGGGCGGCTGAACGGTATAGAAATCGCGCGGACGGAGTCGTATCACGAGGGGCGGGTGCCGCTGCATACTTTGAAGAACGACATTGACTACGGCTTCGCCGAGGCGAAAACGGCGATGGGGGTTGTCGGGGTTAAGGTTTGGGTTTCGCGCGGGGACAAGCACGGCAAGACGAAAAAGGCGAAATACACTCTCGCCGGGGGCGACCCCGCTGATGGTGACGCTGCGGCGGGTGTTGACGGGGCGGGGACTGTTCCCGTTGCGGGGGCGGAGTTGGAAGCGCTCTCGGAAGGGGCGGTCGCCGTAAAATCCGCGCAGGCGGAAGGGGACAAAGCACAACAGTCGTCGCCGTCATCGGCGACGGTGATTGTGGAAAGCGCGCCGGCGACACCGTTGCCGATGCCGCCGGGGACACCGTTGGCGACACCGTTGGCGACACCGTTGACGGAAGACGGTAACACTCCCCTCGCGGACGCGGAATCCGATATGCAGAAAAAGGAAAAGGACGATGCAGCAGCCGAGCAGGACTAAATACCGCAAGGCGCACAAGGGGCGCAATCGCGGCTTTGCGACGAACGGCAACCGCGTGAGTTTCGGCGACTACGGGCTGAAGGCGCTGGGCAACGGTCGGCTGACGGCGCGGCAGATAGAGTCGGCGCGGCGGGCGATCACGCGTGCGGTAAAGCGCAGCGGGAAGATTTGGATTCGCATCTTCGCGGACAAGCCGGTGAGCAAGAAGCCGGCGGAAACGCGGATGGGGAGCGGGAAAGGGAATGTGGAATTCTGGTGCTTTGAAGTGCGCGCGGGGAAGGTGCTTTACGAAATGGAGGGCGTCTCCGAGCGTCAGGCGCGGGAGGCGCTGCGGCTGGGCGGGGCGAAGCTCTCGGTGCCGACGCGCTTTGTGCGGCGGCGGGAGGGCGAATAAAATGAGCGCGAACAAAAACCGGCGCGCAGAACTGCGGAAGAAAACCGCCGAGGATCTGCGGCAGGAGCTGACGGCGCTGCGGCGGGAGTTGTTTAATTTGCGGATGCAAAAGGCGATGCAGCAAACGGAAAAGACGAGCGAGTTCAAGCGGGTGAAGCGGGACATCGCGCGCACGCTGACCATCGTGCGGGAGACGACGGCGCGCGAAGCACGGGAGCAGGCGTGATGACTGTGCCGGACGATGCCGTGACGACTTCGCCGGAAGCGGGGGGGACTGTTGCCGGGAGCGGCGGGGGGACACCGTTGCCGCCTTCGCCGACTGTCGCGAGCAAGGGGACTGTTGCGCGCAAGGGGGGAGGGCCGCGGCGGGTGACGGGCGTTGTCGTCGGCAACAAGGCGGACAAAACGGCGCGGGTGCGCGTGGAACGGCGGGTGAAGCATCCGCTGTACGGCAAGATTATTCGCCGCCGGGGACACTTGCAAGCGCACGACCCGGAAAACAAATGCGCGGTCGGGGATGTGGTTACCGTGGAAGAATCGCCGCGGGTTTCCAAAACGAAATGCTGGCGGGTCGTGGAAATCGCGCCCGGGAGCGGCTTGTGATTCAAGCGGAATCGCGCCTGAACGCCGCCGACAACACCGGCGCGCGCACGCTGCTTTGCATAAAAGTGCTGGGCGGGAGCGGGCGGCGGTATGCGGGGATTGGCGATGTGATAAAGGTCGCCGTCAAGAGCGCGACGCCGGGCGGGCGCGTGAAAAAGGGCGAGGTGCATGACGCCGTTGTCGTGCGGACGACTCACGGGGTGCGGCGGGCCGACGGTTCGCGGCTGCGCTTTGGCAAGAATGCGGCGGTGCTTTTGAACAACCGGCGCGAACCGTTGGGGACGCGGGTTTTCGGACCGGTTACGCGCGAGCTGCGCGGGGAGCAGTTTATGAAAATCGTCTCGCTGGCGCCGGAGGTGTATTGATGAACAAGATTCGGAGCGGGGACGAAGTGATAGTTTTGTGCGGGCGCGACCGGGGGCGGCGGGGCGTCGTGCGGCGGGTGATACTGGACGCGGGCGGCAAGCCGGAGCGGGTGGTGGTGGACGGTGTCAATGTCCTCACGCATTTTGACCGTCCGAATCCGCAAAAGAATCAGCCGGGCGGCGTCGTCAAGCGGGAGTCGCCGCTGCATGCGTCCAATGTCGCGCTTATCGGGGCCGACGGAAAAGCAAAGCGCACGCGCATCGGCGCCGGGGCGAAGAAAAAACGCGCGCGCTTTATGCCGGACGGCACGGAGGTGAAATGAACGCGAAAGCGAAACCGCCGGCAAAAGCCGCCGCGCAAACGGTTGCGAAGCCGTCCGCGAAGACGGTTGCGGCGCAAAAAAGCGCGCCGGAAACGCCGCGTATTTTGCAAAAATACGCAAAGGAAATCGTCCCGGCGTGGATGAAAAAGCGCGGCTTGAAGTCGGCGCTTGCCGTCCCCCGCTTGGCGAAAATCACGCTGAATATGGGCGTGGGCGCGGCGGCGCACGACAAGAAACTGTTGACGGTGGCGGTGGAGGATTTAACGCGCATCGCCGCGCAAAAGCCGATGACGACGCGGGCGGGGAAGTCCATCGCGGGGTTTAAGTTGCGCGAGGGCAACGCCATCGGCTGCAAGGTGACTCTGCGGCGGCGGCGGATGTATGAGTTTTTTGACCGGCTGGTGACGATTGCCCTTCCGCGCTCGCGCGATTTTCGGGGGCTTTCGGCGCGCGCCTTTGACGGTCGGGGGAACTATTCGCTGGGCATCGCCGAGCAAATTGTATTTCCGGAAATACATTACGAAAAAATAGACGCGATTCGCGGGCTGGATGTCGCGCTGACGACTACGGCGGCGGGCGACGACGAAGCGCGCGAGCTGCTTTCGGCTCTGGGGCTGCCGCTGCGTTAAACAAGGAGGGCGGAAAAAAAAGAATGGCGAAGAAATCGGTTATCAACCGCAACATCAAGCGCGAGCGCGAAGTGGCGAAATACCGCGAGCAGCGGCGCAACCTGCGCGCGGCGCAACTGGACGGCAAAAAGCCGCCGCGCGAGCGCGCGAAGGCGTTTGCGCTTTTGCAAAAACTGCCGCGCGATTCTTCGCCGGTGCGGGTGCGCAACCGCTGCGCGCTGACGGGTCGTCCGCGCGGCGTCTTCCGGCGCTTTGGCATCTCGCGCACGAAACTGCGGGAGATGGTGATGAACGGCGAAATCCCCGGCGTGACCAAATCCAGCTGGTAAGGGGGACGAGCGATGATGACCGACCCGATTGCCGACATGCTCGCGCGGATAAAGAACGCGCAGAGCGTGGGGCGGGAACAAGTGCGCTTTCCGTACAGCAAAGTGAAGTGCGCGATTTTGGATGTGCTGCTCGCCGAGGGATACATAGAAGGATACTCGGCGGACGCCGCGCGGCGCGAGATTGCGATGGTGATTAAATATTACACGGGGCTGCCCGTGATTGAATCGCTCTCGCGCGTGAGCCGCTGCGGTTTGCGGAAGTATTCGCCGGCGCGCGAGTTGAAGCGCGTGCGCGGGGGACTGGGCGTCGCCGTGGTTTCCACTTCGCGCGGGGTGATGAGCGACTATCAGGCGCGCGCGCTCGGACTGGGCGGCGAGATTTTGTGCGAGGTTTGCTGAGATGTCGCGGTTTATTAAAAATGCGATACCGATTCCGCCCGGGGTGGAAGTTTCGCTGGAAGGGGGGACTGTTACGGCAAAGGGCCCCGCCGGCGAAGTGCGGCGCAAACTGCAGGACGCGCGGCTGAATATCGTGCGCGAAGAAGCGGGGTTGAAAGTGCAACTGCAAAATCCGAACGACGCGCAAGCGGCGGCGCTGGCGGGGACTTTCTGGCGCGTGCTTTCGGGGATGGTGGTCGGCTGCGAAAAGGGTTTTGAAAAAGCGCTGGAACTGGTCGGCATCGGCTACCGCGCGCAACTGGCGGGGGATGTGCTGACGCTTTCTTTGGGCTTTTCGCATCCGGTGCGGTATTCGGTTCCGGCGGGGGTGCAGGCGGTTTCGCCGACTTCGACGGAGATCGTTTTGCGCTCGGCGGACAAAAGTTTGCTGGGGCAAACCGCGGCGGAAATCCGCGCCTGCCGCCCGCCGGAACCGTATAAAGGAAAAGGCGTGCGCTACCGCGGCGAACGCATCGTTTTGCGGGAGACCAAAAAGAAATGACGCGCGCAACCTCCGGCAAGAACGCGCGCCGCCTCGCGCGCGCGGCGCAAACACGCAAGCGTCAACGGCGGCTGGGCGCGGCGCGGCTTTCCGTTCACACGACGGGCAAGCACACCTACGCGCAGATAATCGCGCCGGATGCGAAAGTGATTGCGAGCGCATCGTCGGCGGAAAAAGAAATGCGCGCGGCGCTCGGCAAAAACGGGGGGGCGAATGTCGCGGCGGCGAAGGCGGTCGGCGAACGGCTGGCAAAAAAGGTTGCGGCGATGGAAAAAGAAAGCCGCCCGCAGCCGCTCGCCTTTGACCGCGGCGGGCGCAAGTATCACGGGCGGGTGCGCACGCTCGCGGAAGCGGCGCGCGCCGGCGGGCTGGAGTTTTAATTAAAGAGGGCGCGGCAATGGAAGACGGCAAAGAACTGATTGAGAAAATGGTCGCGGTCAACCGCGTGACCAAAGTCGTGAAGGGCGGGCGCATTATGCGCTTTTCGGCCGTGGCGGTCGTGGGCAACGGCGACGGCGCGGTCGGGATGGGGACGGGCAAAGCGCGCGAAGTCCCGCAGGCGGTGCAAAAAGCCGTCGACGAAGCGCGCGCGACGATGACGAAGTTCAACCTGACAAACGGCACCGTGCATCACGCCGTGGAAGGCCGGCACGGCGCGTCCAAAGTGTATATGCAGCCGGCGTCGCCGGGGACGGGGATTATCGCCGGCGGTCCGGCGCGGATGATATTTGAAGCGGCGGGGGTGCGCGACATACTTTCCAAAAACATCGGCTCGTGCAATCCCTATAATATTTTGCGCGCGGTGCTGGACGGACTCTCGCGTTTGCGCTCGCCGATAGATGTCGCCGCGCGGCGGGGGTTGCCGCTGGAAGAAATACAAAAACGATACCGGTTGCTGGGACAATGAGCGAAAAAGAAAGCGGGACTGTTGCCGGTGCAGTGGGCGAAAAGAAAAGCGGGACTGTTGCCGATGCAGTGGGCGAGCAGGAAAGCCGGACAGTTAAGAATCTGGCGATGAATGGTTTTTGCGCGCCGAAGCGCGAGAGGGTCAAGCGCAAAGGGCGCGGGACCGGCAGCGGCAAAGGAAAAACCTGCGGGCGCGGGCACAAAGGACAGCGTTCGCGCGCGGGGGCAAGGCGCGACGGCGTTTTTGAAGGCGGGCAAATGCCGCTCACCCGGCGGGTGCCGAAGCGGGGTTTTCGTTCGCGGCTGGCGCGCGTAACGGCGCAACTGCGGCTTTCGGATTTGCAAAAACTCGCGGCCGAAAACGCGGGCGAAGAAATCACCGTCGCCTTTTTGCAAAAGAAGGGACTGTTGAAAAACGGAATAAAGCGCGCGCGCGTTTTCCAAAGCGGCGAACTCGGCGGCGTTGCCGTGACCGTCAGCGGCATACCCGTCAGCGCCGGCGCCCGCGCGGCAATTGAAAAAGCGGGGGGGAGCGTCGCCGCCGAAAAGCCGCGCGCGAAGCCCTCCAAACTCGCCGCAAAAAACAAGGGGGACAAGGGGAACAAGGGGAAGCCGCCCGCGCGCGGCGAAGAAAAGAAAAACAGCGGCGGAACATAAAACAATGGCGGTCGCCGCCGACAACCGTTTCGCCGATTTGCGCGCGCGCCTTTTCTTTTTATTGGGCGCGCTTATTGTTTTTCGCATCGGCTCGCATGTGCCGGTGCCGGGCGTGGATTATGTCCGTCTGCAGGCGTCTTTCGCCGAAGGCGGCGGGGGACTGCTCGGATATTTGAATTTGTTTTCCGGCGGCGCGCTCTCCCGCGCGAGCGTGATGGCGATGGGGATTTTCCCCTACATAACATCCTCCATCATTATGATGCTCGCCTCGTATTCCATTCCCTATTTGGAGGAAATACGAAAAGAAGGAGCGAGCGGGCGCCGCCGCATCAATCAATACACGCGCATCGGCACGGTGCCGCTCGCGCTTTTTCAATCTTACGGTTACGCCATCGGGCTGGAAGCGCTGGAAGTGGTGGACGACCCGGGAACGGCCTTTCGCGCGACGGCGATGGTGGCGATGCTCGGCGGCTCAATGTATTTAATGTGGCTCGGCGAACAAATAACCGAGCGCGGAGTCGGCAACGGCATATCGCTTTTGATTTTTGCGAGCATCGTTTCCGGCTTGCCGCTCGCGCTCGGGCAGTTGTTTGAGCAGGTGCGGCTGGGCTCGTACAGCGCGCTTTTTGTCGCGGCGCTGCTCGCCGGTTCCGGGGCGCTGCTCGCCGGTGTTGTTTTTATAGAACGCGGACAGCGGCGCATTCTGATTAACTATGCGAAAAGACAAATCGGCAACCGGCTCGCCGGCGGGCAGGCATCTTATCTGCCGTTGAAAGTGAATATGGCGGGGGTGATGCCCGCGATATTCGCCTATGCGATTGTGACATTTCCGGCGACGCTGCTCTTCTTCGGCGAAGCGGCGGGCGGCGACTGGCTGCGCGATGTTTCCGCGTATTTGCAGCGGGGGACGGCGCTGTATTTAATCGCGCTCGGCGCGACCATTTTCTTTTTCGCTTTTTTCTTTGTCTCGCTCGTATACAACGCGCGCGAAAACGCGGATATGCTGCGCAAGAGCGGGGCCTTCATTCCCGGCATCCGCCCCGGCGAACAAACGGCGCAGCATTTGGAAAAGGTCGTTTCGCGCCTGACGCTCGTCGGCGCGGTGTATGTCGCTTTCGTTTGCTTGCTGCCGGAGGCGTTCTTTTCGCAATTGAATCTGGCTTCCATTTTCGGGGGGACTTCCATCTTGATAATGGTCGTGGTGTCGCTGGATTTTATGGAGCAGGTGCAGCATTATTTGCTCACGCACCAATACGGCAGTTTGCTGAAAAACGCGCCGGGGGCGGGTTTGGCGGGGAGGCGATGACGGCGGCGGCGGTCAAAACCGGGAAGTTTGAAGTGCACGGCGAAGTGCGCGAACTCCTGCCGAATGCGCGCTTTCGCGTGATGCTGGAAAACGGCCGCGAAATACTCGCGCACGCATCGGGTAAAATACGGATGCGGCGGATTCGCATCGTCACCGGCGACCGCGTCACCGTGGAAGTGAGCGGCTACGACTTCAAGCGCGGGCGCATCGTCTTCCGCGACAAATAAAACCGCAGGGAAAAAAAGGAGAAAAGAAAATGAAAGTTCGCGCATCGGTCAAGCGCATCTGCCGCAACTGCCGCCTGATAAGGCGCGGCGGGCGCGTGTGGGTTTTGTGCAAAAACCCCCGCCACAAACAAAAACAGGGATGAGCTTTCTTTCGCCAGAATCGCGGCGATGAAACAGGGGGATGTTTTTTGCAACTACGCCGCCGGCGAATGGCAGGCCGGCGGCGGCGGCGCGATGGAAAACCGCAATCCTTCGCGCCCGGCGGAGGTAATCGGGCTTTACGCGCAGGCGGATTCCGCGCAACTGCAAAACGCGCTCGCCGCCGCCCGCGAAGGGCAAAAACAATGGGCGGCGCAGGGTTTGGAAGCGCGGCAAAACGCGCTCGCCGCCATCGGCGAGGAAATGATGGCGCGCGCGAAAGAATTGGGCGCGCTCATCTCGCGCGAAGAAGGAAAACCGCTCGCCGAGGGGACGGGAGAAGCGTTTCGCGCCGGACAGTTCTTTTCTTATTTTGCCGCCGAAGTTTTGCGGCTGCACGGCGACGGTATGGATTCCGTGCGCGATGGCGTGGAAATAGAAGTGCGGCGCGAACCGCTCGGCGTCGTCGCCGTCATATCGCCGTGGAATTTTCCGCTCGCCGCGGCGAGTTGGAAAATCGCCCCGGCGCTCGCTTTCGGCAACGCCGTAATATGGAAGCCGGCGAACATAACGCCCGGCTGCGCTTACGAGCTCGCGCGCATTATCGCAAAACAAAACCTTCCCGCGGGCGTTTTTAATTTGCTGATGGGCGAGGGCAAAACAGTCGGAAAAGAATTGGCGTTGTCGCCGAAAATAGACGGCGTTTCCTTCACCGGTTCCTTCGCCGCCGGGCGCGAAGTCGCAATCGCGGCGGCGCAAAACACGGCGCGGGTGCAATTGGAAATGGGATCCAAAAACCCGCTGGTAGTTATGGATGACGCCGATTTGGAACTCGCCGCGCAGTGCGCCGCAGTTGGCGCGTTCGGCGGCACCGGGCAAAAATGCACGGCCTCCTCGCGCATTATCGCGCACGAAAAAATATACGATGTTTTCGCCGAAAAACTTGCGGAAAAAACAAAAGCGATTCGCGTCGGCGACGCGCTGGACGAAAAAACCGAAATGGGACCCGTCGCAAGCGCCGCGCAATTGGATTCCAATATCGCGTATTTAAAACTCGCCGGCGACGAAGGCGCGAAGACGGTCGCGGGCGGCGGCGCTTTGGATTTGCCCGGCGGCGGATATTTTATGAGTCCGGTTTTGCTGGAAGGAAACAATGCAATGCGCATCAACCGCGAGGAAATGTTCGCGCCGGTCGCGTGTTTGATTCGCGCGAAAGATTACGAGGACGCTCTCGCCATCGCAAACGACAGCGATTACGGCTTGGTCGCGGGGATTGCGACTTCCTCCCTCGCGCGCGCGCGCGATTTCCGCCGCCGCGCCGTCGCCGGCTGCGTTATGATTAATCTGCCGACGGCGGGGACCGATTATCATGTCCCCTTCGGCGGGCGCAAGCGTTCTTCCTGCGGACCGCGCGAGCAGGGGCGCTCCGCCGCCGAGTTTTACACCGCGGTAAAAACCTGTTATGTCCGGGGCGGCGAGCCGGAATAAAAAACCCGCCGCAGCCGTTGCAATTCCGGCGCGCGTCGACTGCCTGCAGTATTGCGATATTTCGCCCGCGCGATTCCGCGAAATGCGCGCGGGGGGACTGCACGCCGCGCACGCGACGGTCTGCTACCGCGAAAACTTTTTGGAAACTGCGCGCAACATTTTTCAATGGCGCGAGATGTTCCGCCGCCATTGCGATTTGATAATGCCCGGGCTTTCGGCGGAAGATGTTTTTGCCGCGCGCGATTCGGGGCGCACCGCGATATTTTTCGGCGCGCAAAACTGCTCGGCGGCGGAAGGCGACCCGCGAATGATTTCCGTTTTGCATTTTACCGGCGCGCGCTTTATGCAGTTGACATACAACCGCAAAACGGCCTTCGCCGGCGGCTGTCTGGACAAAACGGACGGCGGCGTGAGCGAAGCCGGGCGCGCGGCGATTTGGGAAATGAACCGCTTGGGAATGGTTTTGGATCTTTCGCACATCGGCGAGCGTTCTTTTTTTGAGGCGATTAAAATATCGCGGCGTCCGCCGGCGGTAACGCACGCGAATCCGAAGTTCTGGCTGGACATTCCACGCAATCTTTCCGATTCCGCGTTGCGCGCGCTTTCCGAAGCGGGCGGAATGCTCGGGCTGAGTTTGTATCCGCATCATTTGCGCGGCGGAAGCAAATGCGCGCTGCGAAGTTTTTGCGAAATGACGGCGCGCTTGGCGGAAATCACCGGCGCGGAAAACATTGGAATCGGTTCCGACCTTTGCCGCGGCAGGCCCGACACCGTCTTGGCGTGGATGCGCGAGGGAAAACACTGGAAAAAGAAAATGGAAAAGCCGCCCGCCTTTCCGCCGCAACCAAAATGGTTTCGCTCGGCGGCGGATTTCGGCAATCTCGCCGAAGGACTCGCCGCCGCCGGTTTTAATGCAAAGGAATGCGAAGGAATACTCGGCGAAAACTGGCTGCGCTTTTTTATTAAAAGTTTTCCGCCGCAGCGGTAGCAAATGCCCGCGCCGCCCGCCGCCGCTTTGCGCCCGCCTTCGGTGGTGATGCAGCCGCGGCGAATGGGCGCCTTTCATCAAACGCGCCTGAGCTTTATGCGCGCGCTTTTGCGCGACGCCGCAAAAGAAGGATGGAAATTCGCGCGCACGGTTTGGCGCGTGAACAAAAAAGGCGCGGGGTTTGCCGTGTATGAATTGCGCGAAGGCGCGCGCGCCTATTCCCTCGCCGTTTTCTGCAGCGATTTGCCGGCGGAAAAACGCAGCGACCGCGTCATCGCCGAGGAATGGGACTCCGTCTTTACTTTGTGCGACGGCGCATTGACGGCGGAAGAAGCGAAAGAAATGCGAAAGGATGTTTTGCTGCAGGAAGCCGGGCGGCAGCGCGAAAACCAATTGGTTCTCTCTCGCGCAAACCGCAGCGTTCGGCTTTTTGAACATACCGCGGATTCGCTCGCGCGCGGGCGGCAGCCGAAAACTTCGCTAATGGAAGAAGCCGGTTATTTAATGCGCACGACAGCGGTGTATGCGAACGGCAAATTCGGCGTCGCCGACCGCGAGCGGATATGCGGCCGCGCGGAAATGCGCGCGCCCTTTCGCGCCGAAATGCTGGCGGTGTGGATGTTTCGCGTTTTTGCCGCCGACATTGCCGAGCATCTTGCCTTTTCGCGCGCGCCCGGCGCGGCGGCAAAACTGAGCGCGGCAAACCGCAAACGGCTCGGCATCGGCAACGCGACCGGTTTGGGAATGGCGCCTTTTTTAATTAACCACCCGCAACTTTTGCATAAATGGATGCGCGCCCGCGAAATTGCTTTGGCGCGCGCGCGCGCGGCGGAAGACGACGACACTGCGCGCGAAATGTTTTTGCGCGAGGCAAAAAAAGCAAAAGCGCACGCCGAACAATGGCGGACGGACGACAAAACGCAGCGGCAGAAAATAACCGAATTGCAAAAGGATATCGCCCGCATAATTCGCCGCGCAAACAGGCGCGAAAAAAAAACGCCGCAGTTTTGGGATTTGTTTTACCGCTGGGGGGAAGCGTCGCTGAGTTTGGAAGGGCAGGAAATGCTGGTTTCGCTGATGACGGAACCGCGCGGGGATTTGGTCGACGGGCTCGCGCAGGAAATGTCGGCGGACGAAAGCGCGCTGTTTCGCGTGCCGGGCGCGCAAAAAGTTTTTGCGGCGCGGCGGCAGTTGGAAAAGCATTACGACTGGGCGCTGGAAGAGGATTTTTCGCGCGCCGAATCGCGCGCGCGGTTTTGGTATGTTTCCGAGGAAAAAATGGAGCCGCGCTTGGGAGAATGCGCGCGCGAGCCGGGCGCGGAATTGCAGTTGCCGCTGGTCGTCGCGCGCGACATTCGGGAGTTTCACGCCGCGCTTTGCGCTTTTGATTCGCGCGCGCCGCTTGCGGAGTTTTTGCTGGCGCAGCCGCAGCACCGTCACAGCGCGCGGCGTTTGAACATTGCGCGCCGCTGCGTTTACGGCGAACTGCGCGGCAACCTTGCGTCGGCGCGGCTTCTGCCGACGGATATGCTGCGCTGCAAGTTGTCGTTTTTTGGCGCGACGCGTTTTGACCCGCGTTCCGACCGTTGGCTGCGCGTTACGATGTATCAAAACGCGCCGCAGCCGGGCGAAAACTGCGGCGGCGACGATTGGGCTTGGGCAAGCCCCGGCGATTGCGGCGAATAATGCGCGCGCTCTCGCTGAACGAAATCGCCGCGACCGTTGGCAAGGCGGCGCGCGGCGGCGGACTTTCCTGGGGCATTGCGGAAGAAACCGGCAGCGCCGCGCGCTGGCTCGCCGCGCGCGGGTTGTTCGCGCCCGCGGCTTTCGCCGAAGTTTTGGAAGAGCGCGCGCGCCTTTCGCCGCCGCTTTCGCGCGGGGAGTTTGCGCCGCGCGCGGGGTTTGCCGCGCTCTGCCCGCTTTGCCTCGGCGCGCTGCTTTGCGATTGCGCCGAGGATATCGCGGCCGGCGATGCGGCGGCGATGGCAAACAATGTCGCGCAACCGTTGCTCGCCGCCGCTTTTTTGCATCCGGCGGCGCGCACACTGAAGACCGGTTTTGCGCTTTCGTGGCGCGGGGGGGGGGTCGTTGTTTTTGCATCTTCCGCGACTGTGCGCGGCGATGTTTTTGCGGATTTTGCCGGGACGGTTCGCATATCGGTTATTCCCCCCCCTTTGTCCCCCCCCATCAAAGATGGAGGGGGGGACTGTTGCCTCAAAGACGGGGACGGCAGGGATGCGGGGAGTCCGGGGTGGCGGCGATTGATAAAACTTGCGGCGAAAACGATGGTGCCTTCCACTAAACAATCCCGCGTGCGCGGGGCCGGGGCGGGGTTGACGGATAATGATTGAAATTTGCTGGATTCCCGCCTCTGGGGAAAAGCGGGAATGACGCATTAATTTGCTGGATTCCCGCCTCTGGGAAAAAGCGGGAATGACGCGTTAATTTGCTGGATTCCCGCCTCTGGGAAAAAGCGGGAATGACGCAAGGAGAATTTGCTGGATTCCCGCCTCTGGAAAAAAGCGGGAATGACGCGGGGGGGAATGACGGGGCCGGTCTCGTTACAACTCTCCAGAGTTGTAACGGGGCTTTTTTGAGCGGCGTCCCCGCCGCTCCCAATTAATCAATTCCCCGCTTGTTCGTTTAGCGCGCGGAGTTCGCGGGCGGCGGCATTTCGGATTTTTGCGGCTTCGGCGGCGGCTTGCGGCGGGGGTTTCAGTTTTTCGGCTATTTTTGCCTGCCGCCCGGCTTTTTCAAATTCGCCGGAATTAAAATGCGCGCGCGCCAGAAGAATGTTCGCAAGCGCGGGCTTTGTTTCCGCCGCCGACGCCTGTTTCAGAATGTCCGGGCGTTCGTTCAGCGGCGCGGGCAGTTTTGCAAAAAACTCCGACGCCCCGGCTTTTTTGCCGAGACGGTTCAGCGTTTTTATCAGCGCAAAAGCCGCCGCCGCCGACTCCGGATTCGCCTTCGCCGATTCGCGCAAAACTTCCAGCGCAAGTTTCGGCTTTTTTTCCGCAAAAAAACTTTCGGCAAATGCGACTGCGACCACCGGATGCGAAGAAATCCCGGCAAGCCGTCCGCGCGCTTTTTCCGCAAGTTCGGAATCGCGTTCGCGCGCGGCGAGCAATAACCGCGCATAATCCGCCGCAACGCGGATAGTTTTGTCCGAAGATTTTTCGCGCGCGCGCAAAATGGATTCCAACCGCCCGCCGACTTCGCCGTCAACCAGAAGTTTGTTTTGCAATAAACGAAAAGTTAAGCCACTATCGTCGTCGTTGCCATTATCACCGTCGTCGCCGTCGTTGTTTTCTTTTACCGGCGCGCGCGCGCGGTCGCGCAAATACGCGACGCGGCGGGAGATCGCCGGATGCGTGGAAAGATATTCCTCGCCGCCGTCTTCCAGCCGCGAGAGCGCGTCGGCGAGCGACCTGCCGTCGCCGCCGGTTTTGCGTATCAGTTTAATTCCGTAAGCGTCCGCTTCGTGTTCCATCTCGCGCGTGAAAGCGTAGATGTGGCTCGCCGCAATTCCGCCGCCGCCGAGAATGAGCGCGCGCTTTGTTTCGTCGTCGCCGACCAAAAGCCCGGCGATTAAAACCGGAGCGGAAAGCGCCGCGGTTTTTTTCGCTTCCTCGCGCAGGCGGGAAAAATGCCGCAGCCGGACATGCCCCGTTTCGTGCGCGATAATCGCGGTGAATTCTTTTTCGTTGCGCGCGAAAGCCCACATTCCCTTGGTCATAACGATGACGCCGCCGAAATGCGCGAAGGCGTTGACGAAAGAATCGCCGCTCGTAACAATCAGAAAATCCTCGCGCCCGCTTCCGAAACGCGCGAGAACCCCGGCGAAGTAATCGTCAAAAGCCGGGTCGCGCAGCCGCTTGCGCCCGAGCAAGCGCGAGGCGAGCCGCTCGCGCACGGCCTCCGGCGCCGCGCTTTGCGGGAAGAAATCCTTCGCCCCCGCGCCTTCGCTTGCGGCGGCGGAAGGCGGCGAAAGCAAAGCGAGCGTCAATGCGAAAACGGCGAAACGGCGCATAGTGTAAAATTATACCCGATGAAAAAAGCGCGGCTCAGCCATTTGGATTCCGCCGGCGCCGCGCGCATGGTGGATGTCGGCGGCAAAAAACCCTCGCGCCGAATCGCCCGCGCGGGCGGCGAAATCCGAATGTCGCCGAAGGCGTTCGCCTTGCTGCGCGAGGGCGCGGCGAAAAAGGGCGATGTTCTGGCGGTCGCGCGCGTCGCCGCGATATGCGCCGTCAAGCGCGCGGCGGAATGGATTCCGCTTTGCCATCCGCTGCAGTTGGAACACGCGCAAGCGGAGTTTTTTGCCGACGAAAAAGAATGCATCCTGCGCTGCGAAGTCACCGTGCGCCTGAGCGCAAAAACGGGCGCGGAAATGGAAGCGCTCGCCGGCGTTTGCGCGGCGCTGCTGACCGTTTACGATATGTTGAAATCGGCGGACAAAACAATGCGCATCGGCGAAATCCAACTTCTGCAAAAATCCGGCGGAAAAAGCGGCGCCTTTTGCGCGAATTAAAATCCGAAAAGAATCGTCATTCCCGCGAAAGCGCAGGGCCGTCATTCCTGCGAAAGCAGGAATCCATACTTGCGCCGGGGGAAAAGTGGAATCCGCGCGGCAATAATGAAGCAAGCAAGATTGTATGGATTCCTGCTTTCGCAGGAATGACGGGGTTGCAGAAATGACGGGGCTGCAGGAATGACGGGGTTGCAGGAATGACAGTCGGTTTTTCTTTTTTGTATTTGTCCGCCGCTTTTGTTGCGGGCGGCGTTGGCGGCTATGCCGCGCTGCTGCTGGGCTTTCCGCTGCCGTGGCTGCTCGGGGCGATGTTTGCGTCTTTTGTTTTTGGCGTTCTTATCCCGCGAAGCGGGGACGGTAACGACGGCAACCGCAACGACAATAACGGCAAAAACGACCGTCCGGTTTTTCCGCCGTTTTTGCGGCGGCTTGCGCTGGTCGTCATCGGTTTGTATTTGGGTTCGCAGTTTGCGCGCGCGGAAGATTTAATATCCGCGGCAAAAACCGCGCCGCTCAGCATCGCCGCGGTTTTAGTTTGCACCGCGGCGAGCGGAGTTTTGGCTTTTGTTTTTCTTTTGCGGTTTTTGCGTTTGGACGCGGTGACGGCATATTGCGCCGCCGTGCCGGGGGGATTGTCGCCGGCCGTCGGCCTCGCCGCCGCGCACAACGCCGACGCGGGGACGGTCGCGCTTATGCATAGCGTGCGCGTCGCGATGGTTGTTTGGATTGCGCCTTTTGCCGCGGGAGTTTTGCCGGGCGAAGCGGCGGGAGGAATGTTTGCCGGAATGTTTTTGCCGCAACCGGCTGCGGGGGTTATGTCGGCGGGCGACGCACTCACCGCGGTTTTAGTCGCGGCCGCGGCGATGGCGCTGGGCAGTAAACTCGGCGCCGTCGGCGGTTCGCTTTTGCCCGCGCTGGTTCTTTCTTCGGCGGCGAGTTACGCCGGGCGGATGGTCGGCGCGCTGCCGCTCGCGCCTTTGGCGATGGCGATGATTGTTTTGGGAGTGTATGCGGGTTTGTCATTGGCGGGCTTGCGGCGCGGGGCGGCAGGCAAAGTAGGGATTGCCGGGTTTTTGATGGGGACGATGATGATGGGCGTCGCCGCGCTTTTTGCTTTCGCGCTTTCGGCGGCGACGGGTCTGCCGTCCGCCCCGCTCTGGCTTGCGCTCGCGCCCGGCGGCATCGGCGAAATGGCGCTGACGGCGATGGAACTGAACGCGTCGCCGCATTGGGTTTTGCTGCATCACTTCGCGCGCATTACCGCGCTGCTTTTGATTTCGCCTTTTATTTTGCGCGCAATCATTCGGCGCGAAAAAAAACGCAATGGACGGTAACTTTACCCCCGCCGCTTGCGGGGGTGGAATGCGCCCTTATAATAACGATTAACCTTAACAGTAATGAACACCCGCCACACCTCCGGAGAATACCCCCGCAAGCGTCGGGGGATGTAGGAATTCGGCAACGATGACGGTTGCGGACAACTCTTTTTGCGCGGAACTTGTCGCGCGCGCGCGCTCGGCAAAAAAGCGAATCGTCCTGCCCGAATGGGAGGAAGCGCGCGTCGCGGAAGCGGCAAAACGCGCGAACAAAGAAGGAATCGCCGAATGCGTCGCCGTCCCCGCCGATGCCGCCGAACGCTTTTTGCCCGCGTTTATGTCTTCGCGCGCGGCGCGGGGAATGAGCGAAGCCGCGGCGCGCGCCGCGCTTTCTTCTTCGCCGGTCGCGGCGGCGGCGGCGATGGTGAAAGCCGGCGAAGCCGAAGGAATGGTCGCCGGCGCGGTGCATGCGTCCGCCGATGTTTTGCGCCCGGCTTTGCGAATCGTCGGCGCGGGCGAAGGCGGTTTTGTTTCCTCGCTGTTTTTTATGTGCTTTGCCGAAGGCGCGAAAGTTTTCGCCGACTGCGCGCTCAACATATCGCCCTCGCCGCAGCAGCTCGCCGAAATCGCGCGGCAAAGCGCGGCGAGCGCGCGGCAATTCGGCATTGCGCCGTTCGTCGCTTTTCTCAGTTACGCCACAGGCGAAAGCGCCGGCGAAACCCCCGAAGTGCGAAAGATAAAATCCGCATTGGAAACGCTGCGCGAAAAAGAGCCGAATCTGCCGGCGACCGGCCCCGTGCAATACGACGCCGCGACCGACCCCGAAACGGCCGCGCGCAAAGCGCCGGGGGATCCGGCTGCGGGGCGGGCGACGGTTTTGATATTCCCCGATTTGTCCTGCGGCAACATCACATACAAAGCCGTGCAGCGCGCCGCAAACATAGTCGCCATCGGCCCGCTCCTGCAGGGACTCGCCGCCCCGGTAAACGACCTCTCCCGCGGCGCAACCCCCAAAGACATCTACTACACAATAGCCGCCACCGCCGCCCAAGCGCAAAACTAACCGTCATCCTTTCCTTGCTGCCAAAAAGCATTTGGCAAAGAGAAAAAATATAAATTAAAAAAACAACCGTCTCGTTACAACTCTCCGGAGTTGTAACGACAGTCAAGCGGGGGCGAAAGAGCGGGCGGGGGCGGGGGAATCGGCGGGGGGGGATTCGGCGGGGGATTCCGTCCATTCAAATGCGGTTTTGTCGGCGAGGAGGGCGCGCACCAATTGATTGTTTACGCCGTGCCCGGGGCGGGCGGCGCGGTAGTCGGCGAGAATTAAATGCGCGCCGATGTAGCAGTCGCCGACGGCGTCCAGTATTTTGTGGCGGACAAATTCGTTTTTATAACGCAAGCCGCCTTCGTTCAAAACGCCGCGGTCGTCAAAAACCACGGCGTTGCCGAGCGAGCCGCCGAGCGCTTTTTTGTTTTTTCGCATTTGTTCCACATCGTGGACATAGCAGAAAGTGCGCGCGCGCCCTATTTCGCGCTCGTAATCTTCGGCGCGCAATTCGTATTCCAAGCCGCCGCCGCTGCGGCGCACGACCGGATGCGAAAAATCAATTGCGACGCGGTAGCGCGCGCGCCCTTCGTTGGGAAAGAACTCCGCGCCCGCCGCGCCCAGCCGCGCGGATATTTTCTTTCGCACGCGGATAAATTGTTTCGGAATGTTTTGCGCGCGCAATCCGCATGCGGAAGAAAGCAAAAGCAGCCACGGCGCCGCGCTGCCGTCCAGCGCCGGCATTTCGGGGCCGTCCACTTCCACCGTCAGATTGTCAATCCCCAGCGCCGCCAGCGCGGAAAGCAAATGTTCAACCATTCCCACTTCGGCGCCGTTTTGCCGCAGCGTCGTCGCGAGGCGGGTGTCGCAAACATTTTCCGCCTTCGCAGCGATTTCCGCCCCGCCGATGTCGGCGCGGCAAAAAACAACACCGCCGCCGGCTTCCCTCGGGCGCAGCAAAACCCGCACCCTTCTGCCGCTGTGCAGCGCGACTCCGGCAAAGCCGGCCTCCCGCGCGACGGTTTGCTGCAGCAGTTTTCCTTCGCCGTTTGTCATCGCGCTTTAATTATACATTGCGCAATCAGCTCACCTGCCGCCGCAACACCGCGGGGACTTTGCTTTCGTCGCCGCCGAACTTTTCCAGCGCCTTCGCTTTTTGCGCGTGCTTGCGCCCCGATGTAAACCCCCCGTCGGTAACATTGCTTTGGATGACGGTCACCGAGGGTTCCGAGCAATCCTGCGGGCGTATTCCCGTCACGATAATCGTAACGCGGACTTCGTCGCCCATCCCGTCGTCAAAAACCACGCCGCAAAACTGCGCCGACTGGTTTTGCGGAATATGCTCGCGAATGATTTCCTGCATCCGGTTTATTTCCGAAAGTTTCATGTCGCACGAGCAGGTGACATTCGTCAACACCCCGCTCGCGTGCGTAAGGTCAACATCTTCCATCAGCGGGCAGCAAAGCGCCTCTTCGGTCGCGCGCCTTGCGCGTTCGCCGCCGGCGCAGCGCGCGGAACCGATGACCGCTTTTCCTTTCGCCGACATCACCGCGCGCACATCGTTAAAATCCAAATTGATTTGCCCGCGCTTGGTTATCACTTCGGAAATGCCGCAAACGGCGTTGAACAAAACATCGTTCGCCGCCGCCAGCGCTTCTTTCAGCGTTACTTCGTCGCCGAGAACGCCGCCCAGTTTTTCGTTCGGCGCGATGATAAGCGAATCCACATGCTGTTCCAGTTCGGCGATGCCGGCGTCGGCTTGTTCGTCGCGGTTTTCGTGCGCGAACGGGCGAGTAACCACGGCGACGGTGAGCGCCCCCGCGTCGCGGCATGCGCGCGCGACGACGGGCGACGCCCCGGTGCCGGTGCCTTTCCCCATTCCGGCCGCGACAAAAACAATGTCGCAACCTTTTACGATTTCCCCCAGCCGCCCGATGTCGGCTTGCGCCGCTTCCGCAGCGACGCGCGGGTCGGCCCCGGCGCCCAAACCGCTCGTCAGCGACTGCCCGATATGCACGCGCTCCACGCCTTCGTGAATGCCGTCCAGCGCCTGCGAATCGGTGTTGACCGCCGCGTAACTCACGCCGGCGACCCTCCGCTCCTGCAGATAGTGAACGACATTGCCGCCGCAGCCGCCGACCCCGACGACCTTGATGACCGCCTTTTCGTTTTCGCTGTCAATGAATTGCATCGCTTGTTTTCCTTTCTTTGTTTGCGCGCTCAGGCGCCTTTTTCCTCGCCGCCGTCCTCGCCGAAGAGGCGGCGGAAAAACTCCGAAAACCGTTCGCCCGGGCTCATTCCCCGGCGCGCAGTTATGTCGTCGCGCCGCGCGGACGCGGCCATTTGCAAAAGCCCCATCCCCACGGCAAAACGCGGCTTCGCCACCAATTCGTGACGCTCCCCGCGATAGCGCGGCAAACCGGCGCGCACCGGCGCCGACAATTGTTTTTCCGCAGCTTCCAAAAAGCCCGGCATCAGCGCGGTGTCGCCGACAAAAACAACGCCGGCCGAAAGTTGCCGGCCGCGGCGGCTTAATGTCTCCCCTATTTTGCCGATGATTTCCTCCGCGCGGCAGCATATCGTGTCGCGCACCACCGCGCGCCCGACTTCGTTTTCGCCGCTGCCGCTCGCGTCTTCCAGCGCGATAAACTCCCCGCCCTGCTCCGCCAGCCCGATGGAGCATTTTGCTTTTTCCGCCGATTCCAAAGACGCATGATGCATGTGCGCGATGTCGTTGCGAATGTCGTTGCCGGCAATTCCGAAAGCCGCAGTTTCGCAAACCGCGCCGTCGGCAAAAATGGCGAGGTCGGTCGTCCCCGCGCCGATGTCGGCGAGGCAGACGCCCAATTCTTTTTCGTCGTCGGTCAAAACCGCCTCCGCCGCCGCGAGCGGCGAAAAAACAAAATCCCCTTCTATTTTTCCGCCCGCCTGCAAAACGCATTTTTCCATGTTCGCCAGCGCGTTGCCGGAGGCCGTTATCAAATGCATGCTGCCGGAAAGCATCCGCCCGCTCATTCCCAGCGGCTGCCGCAGCCCGCCGTGGCCGTCTATTTCGTAATGCCGTTCCAGCATCGCCAAAACCTTTTCGTTCGGGTCGGGCAAATTCGCCCCGGCGATTTTTCGCACATGGCTTATCTCCGTCGCCGTAACGACGCCGTCGTTAATCACAGTCGTCCCGCTCGCTTCGCGCCCGCGAATGTGTTCGCCGCTCAACGATGCAAGCATCGCGCCGATTTTGCATTCCGACATTATCTCCGCCTCTTTCAGCGCGTGTTCCAGCGCCTGCGCCGATTTGTCCAAGTCGGTAATCTTGCCCTCATGCACCCCCGAAGATTCGGCCTCGCCGACGCCGCGCAGAGTCAGTGTTGCGTCCGGCAACATTTCCGCCGCCAAAACCTTGACGCGCGCGCTGCCGATGTCCGCCGCCGCAAGCAGCCCGCCGTTTTTCTTTGCCGCGCTCATTTGTGTTTCTCCTTTTTTGTTTCTTTCTCTTCGCCGCCGGCGACGACCGAAAAACCCCGCGGATAACGCAAGTCCACCGAGCGCACCGCCGCAAACCGTTCGGCCAGCGCCGCCCGGTGCCGCGCAAAACGCCGCAACCGCGCGCGCGGCGAATCGCTCCCCAAATACAAAACTGCGCCGTCGCGCAAAAACAACTTCCATTCACCGTCGCCGTCCAACTGCACTTGCCCGATTTCCCCGCCGGGCAAAACGCCGCCGGCAAAACCGTAAAACTCCGTTATCTCCGCCGCGCTCCCCTCCCCGCCTTTAAATATCGGCAGCCATCCCTGCGCGCCGCCTTCGTAACGGCGGCCGGCGACATCCACCAGTCCCCCGTCCGCCCATTGCGCAAGCGGCTCGTGCATAATTAAAAGCGCCGTCAGTGTGTGCGGCAAACGCCGCCGCAACCGCGCCTCGGCGACGCCCGGAATCCGCGAAAGCCGCGCGCGCAAACGCGCAATATCCACCCCCAGCAAATTTTTCCCTGCGTGTTCGCCCGCGATTTTTCGCGCCCGCGCAAGCGCCGAGGAATCCGCGCACGGCGCCGAAAGCAAACGCGCGTCGCGCCACTTCGCGCAGGAAACGCGAACCGAAAGCAACTGCGGCCATTCGCCCGCGGCGCCCGTCAACGCCGCGCCCGCAAGCAAAAACGCCGCACCCGCGGCCGCAAAATAAACCGCCGCTTTTTTCATCGCGCGCTCTCCAAAATTGTTTTTACCAATTCGTCAAAACCCATCCCCGCCGCCTTCGCCGCGCGCGGAACCAAACTGTGCGAGGTCATCCCCGGCACAGTGTTAATCTCCAAAAACTGCGGCTCGCCGTTTTCGTCCAGCATAAAATCCGCGCGCGCCCAGCCGCCGCAGTCCAAAGCGCGAAAGCAGCGCAACGCGAGTTCGCCGAATCGCTTTTCCAAATCCGCCGGCAGTCCGCAGGGGCAGTCAAAACGGGTTTCGTCGGAAATGTATTTTGCGCGGTAATCGTAATATCCCCCCGCCGGCGGAGATATTTTTATAATCGGCAAAACGCGCCCGTTCAAAATCGCCGCCGTGTATTCTTCGCCGCCGGCAAGCCGCTCAATCAGCGCCGGAGCGCCTTCCGATGCGGCCGCCAAAACCGCGCCCGGCAATTCTTCCGCGCAATCCGCGCGCGCCGAATTGGTGCTGGAACCGCCGCGCGAAGGTTTTATAAAAAGCGGATAGCCGAGTTCCGCCGCCGCCCGCGCGCCTTCTTCGGCGTCGCGCGCAATCCTCCAATCCGGAGTCGGAATGCCGCAAAAGCGAAAAATGATTTTGGAACGGTGCTTGTCCATCGCCAAAGCCGAAGCCAAAACGCCGCTGCCGGTGCAGGCGATCCCCGCCGTCCGCAGCGCGCCCTGCACTTCTCCGTTCTCCCCGGCGCCGCCGTGCAAAATATTAAACGCGCGCGATGCGCCCCGCCGTTGTATTTCCGAAAGCGGCTCGCGCGCCGGATCCAACGCAAAAAACGAAACGCCCAAACGCCGCAGCGACGCCGCGATTTGTTCGCCGCTCATCAGCGAAACTTCGCGCTCCGGAGAGTCCCCCCCCAAAAGCAAAACCGTTTTTTCGCCGGAGGGACGGTTGCCGTTCATTGCGCCCTCCCCACAACGCGAACTTCCGGCGAAAGCAAAACGCCGGTTTTTTCCCGCACCGCATGTTGTATTTTTTCCATCAGCGATTCAATGTCGCGCGCCGTCGCGTCGCCGCAATTGAGAATAAAATTCGCGTGCTTGCGCGAAACTTCCGCGCCCCCGACGCGCATTCCGGCGAGGCCGCATTCCGCTATCATCTTTCCCGCGAAGCCGCCCGGCGGATTGCGAAAAACCGAACCCGCGCTCGCTTTTCCGAGCGGCTGCGATTCGCCGCGCATCCGCAGCATTTCCTTCATCCGCGCGCGCGCGCCGCCGCCGTTACCGTTATCGCCGCCATCGTCGACGCAAAAGTGAAAAAGCGCCCCGGCAAAAAAAACATCCCCCCCGCTTTTTGCGCGAACGCTGCGGTAACCGGTTTCAAAATCGTCGCGCGGCATATCGTAAAAACCGTCGTTTGTCAGCGCGCGCACTTTCACAACCGCATCCCATGTTTCGCCGCCGTAGCATCCCGCGTTCATCGCCAGCGCGCCGCCGACGGTGCCGGGAACACCGGCAAAAAACTCCGCACCGGCAAGCCCCTTGTCCGCGCAAAAACGCGCAAGTTTCGGGCAGCCGACCCCCGCTTCGGCAAAAACTTCCGCATCGCCTTCAAGCGAAAGCGCGCAAAGCCCCGGCGCGGTGCGCACCACAATGCCGTCAATGCCGCCGTCGCGCACAAGCAAATTGCTGCCGTGCCCGACAAAAACAACATCGGCGATATTCCTTCCCGCCATAAACGCGCGCAAATCGTCCATGTCCGCGGGCGAAAACAAAAGCCGCGCCGCGCCGCCGACGCCCCATGTGCTCAGCCGCGACATCGGAAAACCCTCGCGCAAAAGTCCGCGCGTTTTTGTTTCGCCGACGGTTTTCGTTTTCGTTTTTGTTTTCATTTTTCCAAAAGCATCCCGGGCAGCGCGCCAATGTCACCCGCCCCCATCGTTACAATCAAATCGCCCTCGCGCGTCGCTTTGTAAATTTCCTTTTTCGCGTCCGCAATCCCGCGCGCGCGCCGCAATCCGCCGACGGTTATTGCGCCCGCCAAGTCGCCGCCGTCCGCACCTTCCGCCGGGCTTTCTCCCGCCGGATACACATCCAGCAATATCAATTCGTCCGCCGCCGAAACCGAACGCGCAAGCGAATGCAGTAAATCTTTCGTGCGCGTGTAACGGTGCGGCTGAAAAACAAGCAGCAGCCGCCGCCGCGGATGCGCCGCGCGCAATGCGGAAAGCGAAGCGTCTATTTCCGTCGGATGATGCGCGTAATCGTCGGCGAGCAGCGCGCTTTTTTTGTTTATGCAAATCTCCCCGAAATGCTGCAGCCGCCGCCCGACTCCGCCAAACTCTTCCAAGCCGCGTTGCATTGCCGCAAAATCCGCGCCGACTTCGCAGCCGACGGCGCAAGCCGCGAGCGCGTTGCGGACATTATGCACGCCCGCCGCATTCAGATTAACTTCGCCGCCTTCGCCGTCCGGCAAACGCAAAAAGAAAGGAGTGCGCAATCCCTGCGCGCGCGGATTTTCGCCGCGAATGTCCGCGCCTTCCGAAAGCCCGTATGTCAGCAAGCGCAGCGAAGGCATGTTTTTCGCCGCGGCGAGCGCGCGCGAATCGTCGGCGCAAATAATCGCCGCGCCGTAAAAAGGCAAATTCGCCAAAAAGCCGCAAAACGCTTTTTCCAATTCGCCCATCTCGCCGCCGAACGCGCGCAAATGATCGTCGTCAATGTTTGTAACCACAGCAAGCGCCGGCTGCAAATGCAAAAAAGAAGCGTCCGATTCATCCGCTTCCACCACAATAAATTCCCCGTCGCCCAGCCGCCCGTGCATTCCCGAAGAAAGCAAGCCGCCGATGACGCAAGTCGGATCGCGCCCCGCCGCCAAAAGAACCGATGCAATCATGCTCGCCGTAGTCGTTTTCCCGTGACTGCCCGCGACGGCAATGCCGGGGCGAAAACGCAGCAACTCCCCCAGCATTTGCGCGCGCGGAATAACCGGAACCCCGCGCGCAAGCGCCGCCGCCCGTTCGGGATTTTCCGCGCCGACTGCGGAAGAATACACGACGCAATCCGCGCCTTCCGTCAGCCGCGCGTCGTGCCCGACGGTAACGGCAATCCCCGCCGAACGCAAACGCGCGAGCGCCGGGCGTTCGGCGATGTCCGAACCGCTTACGATGTAGCCGAGATTATGCATCACTTCGGCGAGGCCGCTCATTCCGCTGCCGCCGGCGCCGATAAAATGCATTCGCCGAATTTTATGCCGCACGCCGCAGCCCCTTTTCCGCTTCTTCCATGCATGCGGCGGCGACGGTTTTTGCCGCGTCCGGTTTTGCCAGTTCGCGCGCCGACTGCGCCATTTGCAAAAGCCGCGCGCGGTTTGCGTTTTGCAAAAAAACCGCGAGGCGTTCTTCCGCTTTTTCCTGCGCGCAAACTTCCGCCGCGCCGCGTTCGGAAAAAAAGAATGCGTTGCCGTTCTGATGACCGCCGGCGGCATATGGATACGGAATCAAAAAACACGCGACGCCAACAACCGCCGCTTCCGCCAATGTTGACGCTCCGGCGCGGCAGACAAGCAAATCCGCCGCAGCCATCGCCGCGCCGATGTCGTCAATGAATTCTTTCACGGTGACGGTAACAGTGCCGTCGTTACCGTTACCATTGCCGCCGGTAATGTTGCGGTAACCGTCCTCGGCCTTTTCTTTTTTCCCCGCGCCGCATTGATGCAAAACTTCCGCTTGTATTTTTGCGCGCGCAATCGCCGCGGGGACAATTGCATTAAGCGCCGCCGCGCCTTGGCTGCCGCCGAGAACCAAAATACTAAGCGCGCCTTTCCTTTTCGCATAACGCTCCGCGGGCGGCGGAATGTTTTCGCATTCGGCGCGCACCGGATTGCCCGCCCACTCCCCGCCCTTAAGCGCGCCGGGAAATCCCGTAAGAACCCGCGCGGCAAAAGGCGCAAGCAAACGGTTCGCGCGACCGGCGGATGCGTTTTGTTCGTGAACCAAAAGCGGAACGCGCATCAATCGCGCCGCCAAACCGCCGGGAACCGCGGCATATCCGCCAAAACCCAAAACCGCCTGCGGGCGCAACTTCCAAAAAAGCGCGAACGCGCGAAAAACCGCCCCCGGCAAACGCCGCAAACCCCAAAGCCCGCGCGGCGCGCAAAACGGCGCGACAAAAACCGCGACCCCTTGCGGGCGCCGTTCTTCAACAAAAGCGCGGTCGCTTTCGCTCGCGCCCAGCCACGAAACCCGCGCCGCGAGATTGCAAAGTTCCCGCGCCGCCGCCAACCCCGGAAATATGTGCCCGCCCGTCCCCCCGGCGGCGACGACAATATGCGGCGCGCTTTTCATTGCCGGTTTTCCGCGTGCGCGCGCGTTTCGTAATCCGCCCGCATCAAAACGCTTATCATCAGCGCAGTCGCAGCCAAACTGCTGCCGCCGTAGCTCACCATCGGCAAAGTCAATCCCTTCACCGGCAAAAGCGCCAAACTGCCGGATATGTTTACGACAACCTGCATCACCGTCAGCGCCGCAAAACCGAAAGCATAAAACGCGCCGAACATTTCCCCGCGCTCCGCCGCCCGCCGGCCGATGGCCGCCGCGCGAATCACCACAAACAAAAGCAAAGCCGCGACAATTACAAAACCCAAAACGCCGCGCTCTTCGGCGATGACGGCGATAATAAAATCGTTGTGCGCTTCCGGCAAATTGCGCCCGACAAGCAAATTGCCGCCGCCCTCGCCGGTGAATCCGCCGCGCGCGTAAGACATCAGCGAAAGCGAAACATTGTAATCGCTGCCGTAACGGTCGTCAAACGGATTCCAGAAACTCGTAAGGCGAATCCAAATGTAGGGCTTCGCCCAGACCATCGCGGCGAATGCGGCGGCGAAAACCCCCGCCCCCGCCGTCAGCCAGCGCATTTTTAATCCGGCGAGAAAAAGCAAAGCAAGCGCCGTAACCGCAATCAGAAAAAACGAGCCCGCGTCCGGCTGCAGCAAAAGCAGTATCAGCGGAAAAACCAGCCACAAAAAAACCGGCTTCGCAAGATCCAAACCGAAACGGGTGTAGGCGGCGAGCGCGCAAATGTTCGCGCCGATAAGCAGCGCCGCGAATTTAAAAAACTCCACCGGCTGCAGCGAAAGCCCGCCAAAAACCAGCCAGCGCTGCGCGCCCTTGCGCTCCGCCCCGATAAAAAATGTCAGCACCAGCAAAGCCAGAACCAAAGCCGTAATCCGCGGGGCAAAGCGGCGCCAGGTGTTCAGCGAAACGCCACTCGTCGCCGCAAAAAGCGCGAACGCGAAAACGCCGAAGAGCGCCTGCTTTTGCGCCCAGGGCTGCCCTTTCGCCAGCCCCAGCGAATGCATCGTCAAAAGCCCGATGCAAAAAAGCGCAACGCAGCACCCCAAAAAAACGGCGTCGCGCCGTTCAAAAAAAACATCAAGCCGCCGCATTATTTCCCTCCGCCGCCGCCGCCGAAACATTCGCAACCGTCTCCGGCAATTCTTCCGCCGCAGCGCGAAACGCCTCGGCGCGCGCGCGATAATCGGCGAACATATCCAAACTTGAACAAGCCGGCGAAAGCAAAACCGTCGCCCCCGGGCGCGCCGCTTCGGCCGCAAGCCGCACCGCTTCTTGCATATCTTCCGCCATCGCCGTGCGCGCGCCCGCCCGCGAAAAAACATCGCGCAATCGCGCGGCGTCCCTGCCGATTAATGCGGCAAAAAAAACGCGCCCGCGCGCAGCATCAACAAGCGAAGAAAAATCCTGCCCCTTGCCGTCGCCGCCGGCTATTAATGCGACCGAGTTTTCTTTTTGCGCGCGCAAGGCAAAACACGCCGCATGCGCGTTCGTCGCTTTGGAATCGTCCACAAACAAAACCCCGCCCCGCCGCAAAACTTCCCGGCGGCGGTGCGGCAAACCGGAAAAACCGGCGAGCGCCGCAGCCGCGCTTTTTTGCCATTCCGGTTCGCGCGCAGCATCCAAAGAATCGGCGAGCGCCAAAGCCGCCATAACATTCGCCGGCTGTTCGCGCGCGCTTTCGGATATTTCCGCCAGCGGATATTCCGCGCGCGGACCCTCAATGACGCCGCCGCGCATGCGCCAGTCGGCGCGCAAATCGCAAAGCGAAAATACAACGCGCCGCCCGCAAGCCGGCATCGCCGAAACAATCGCGTCGTCCCCGTTCGCGACGCAAATGTCCGCGCCGCCGAATATCCGCGATTTTATCGCCGCGTAACGGTGAATGTCGCCGTGCCGGTCCAAATGATCATCGTCGACATTTAATAATGCAGCCGCCCGCAGCGGCGCGGCGCGCGCGGTTTCCAATTGAAAACTGGAAAGTTCCAAAGCCGCAGCGTCGGGGAATCCCTCCCGCCGCCAGCGCGCGAGAGCGTCCAAAAGCGGCTCGCCGATGTTGCCGACCGCGTCAAAACGCAAACCGGCGGCGCGGCATATCTCGCGCGCAATCGTCACCGTCGCGCTTTTTCCGTTCGTGCCGGTCGCCGCCAGCAATTGCGTTTTTGTTTGCGTTTTTGTTTGTGTTTGCAAATCGCGCCACGCCTCAAAAAAAAGCCCGGCGTCGCCGGTTATTTTCTCCGCCGGCGCTGCAACGCTTTCCGGATTCACCCCGGGGCTCAGCGCTATCCGCTCGTATTCCGAAAACCGCCGCGCCGGCCAGCGCGAAAAATCCTCGCCCGGAAAAAGCGCCACCTGCGGAAGCAACTGCGACATTTTTTCCAACATCGGCGGGCGCGCCCGGCTGTCCGCCGCCGCCAGCGCGCCCTCGCCGGCGGCGGCGAAATGCGCGGCGATGGAAAAGCCGCTCGCGCCCATTCCCAATATCAGCGCGCTCACCGTATTTTCAGCCCCGCCAAACCGAAAAGAACCAAAACCAAAGTGATAATCCAAAAGCGCACGACAATTTGATTTTCGCGCCAGCCCTTTAATTCAAAATGATGATGCAAAGGCGCCATCAAAAAAATGCGCCGCCCCGTCGCCTTGAAAAACAAAACCTGCAAAATGACCGACATCGCCTCCACGACAAAAACGCCGCTCATCACAAAAAAAACAAGTTCCTGCCGCACGACGACGGCTATCGTTCCCAGCGCCGCGCCGACGGCGAGCGAGCCGACATCGCCCATAAACACCTCGGCGGGATAGGCGTTGAACCACAAAAAAGCGAGCCCCGAACCGATTAACGCCGCGCAAAATATCGCAAGTTCCTGCGCCCCCGGCAAATACGGCAATCCCAAATATTCCGAAAAAACCGCATGCCCCGAAGCGTAAGCGTAAACCGCAAGCCCGCCGCCTATCATCACCGCCGGCATAATCGCCAAGCCGTCCAAACCGTCGGTGAGATTAACCGCGTTGGAGGAACCGACAATTACGCAGTAGCCGAAAAGCAAAAACCCGGCGACGCCCAGCGGAATGTGCGCGTCCTTCATATACGGAATTCCCAAAACCGGCTCGCCGCCGGCAAGCCCCGCGCGCAGCAAAAACCAAAGCGCGGCAAAAGCCGCAACGGACTGCAAAAGCAATTTCACCCGGCCCGGCATCCCGCGCGAATTGCCGGAGGACACTTTCATCCGGTCGTCGGCGAAACCGATTAATGCGAAAACAAAAGTAATCGCCATCACCGCCCATATCTGGCGGTTGGACAAATCCGCCCAAAGCAGCGTCGCCGAAAAAAGCGACGCGAGTATGAGCGCGCCGCCCATCGTCGGCGTTTCCGTTTTGTCGCGCAAATGATTTTGCGGGCCGTCGTCGCGCAGCGGCTGATGCCGCCCCGATTCGTGCAAACGCGAAATCAGGCGCGGCCCCAAAAGCAGCCCGACGGCGAGCGCCGTCAAAACCGCAAAGACCGCGCGCGAAGTAACATAACTGAAAATATTGAGCGCGCCGAAATACGGAACGCCCTGCTGCGTCAGCCAGTAAATCATCGCGCCAACTCCGCTTTTTTGTTTTCGTTTTCGCTTTCGCTGTTTTCGCTTTCGCTTTTTTCGGCGAGCAGCGCATCCGCCACCGTTTCCATTTCCATTCCGCGCGAACCTTTAACGAGAACGGCAACAGTCCCCCCGCCGCATTTGCGAACGGCGTTTTGCACCGCCTCCGTCAATTCCTTTTTGCTTTCGCAATGCAAACCGTCTTTTGCGGCGGCGACAGTGTTTTGCATCATTTCACCGACGGCGAAAAGGCGAATGTCTTTGGGAATATGCGCGCCGAGTTTGCGGTGTTCTTCCGCCGATTCTTTTCCGAGCGCGAGCATATCGCCGAGCGCGGCGATTTTTTCCCCCGGCTGTTTTGCCAAAACCTGCAGCGCGGCGATTGTGGAATCCGGATTTGCATTGTAAGAGTCGTCAATCACCGTCAATCCGCCCGCGCCGCGGCGAAACTGCAGCCGCCCGGCGGTTCCCGCAAAACTTTCCAATCCTTTTTTTATTTCCTCTTCGCCGATGCCCATCGCCCGCGCGGCGGCGGCGGCGGCGAGAGCGTTGTGCGCGTTGTGCGCGCCAAAAACGCGAAGGAAAATTTCGCCGACACCCGCAATGCAAACGCCGCCTTCCATTGCGCGCCCGCAAACATCGGCGTCTTCCGTAAAACCGAATGTGACCGTGCGCACGCCCCACGCGAGTTTGCGCCATAGCGGCAAGTGTTCGTCGTCGGCGTTGAGAATTGCCGCGCCGTTTTCGGGCAATGTTTGTAAAATCTCCCCTTTCGCGCGGGCGATTGCGGCGACGGATTCAAAACCGGCAAGATGCGCGCGCTGCGCGTTGGTGATGAGGGCGACATCCGCCTTCGCAATGTTTCCCAAAAATGTCAACTCGCCGGGCGAATCCATTCCCGCTTCCAAAACCGCGTAACGGTGCCGCGCGCGCAAGCGCAAAAGCGAAAGCGGCAGGCCGAGGGCGTTATTAAAGTTTCCCTCGCTTTCGCAAACGGCTTTTTTTCCGGCGTCGGCGCGCGCGATATTTGCGAGCATTCCTTTCACCGTCGTTTTGCCGTTGCTGCCGGTGACGAGCGCGAGTTTTCCGCGAAAGCCGCAAAGCCGCGCGCGCCATTCCCCGGCAAGTTGCGCGAGCGCGGCGGCGCAGTCGGCGGCGACAATTTGCGGCAATGCAAGTTCGGGGTTCGCGCGCGGCAGCATCGCCGCGGACGCGCCGCGCATTTTTGCGTCGGCGGCGTAATCGCTTCCTTCGGCGCGTTTGCCGCGCAGCGCGACAAACAATTCCCCGGCTTGTATTTGGCGCGAATCAATGCGCACTCCGGCGATGCGCGCCCCGCCTTCGCCGCGCATTTCGCCGCCGCAAATGCGCGCAACCTGCGCCGCGCTCATCATCGCGTTCCCCGTTTTGTTTTCGCGCGCAACGCGGCGAGCGCGTGCTTGCAGTCGGAAAATGGAATCTTCCGCCCGCGCATTTCCTGATATTGTTCGTGCCCTTTCCCCGCTATCAAAACAGCGTCTTCGCCGCGCGCTTCGTTTATCGCGAGCGTTATCGCGCGCGCGCGGCTTGCAATCTCGCGCAGTTCGCCGCGTTTATTCATTCGCGCGCATTCCTTATTAAATCCGGCGGCGATTTCGGCGCGGATGGCTTTTGCGTCTTCGCCGCGCGGGTTGTCGTCGGTGAGAAAGAAAACATCCGCTTCGCGCGCAATCGCGCCCATCATTTCGCGCTTGCCTTTGTCGCGTTCGCCGCCGCAGCCGCAAACGAGAATAACGCGGCGGTATTTGCGCGCGGCGGAAAGCGCGGAAAGCGCGGCGGCGAGCGCTTCCGGCGTGTGCGCGTAATCCGCAAAAACGGCGGGACCGTTTTTTGCCTCGCCGATTCTTTGCATTCTCCCCGGCGGCGGCGCGACCGTTTTTGCGGCGGCCGCCATTTCCCCGCAGGACATTCCGGCGCAGCGGGCGATTAATGCGGCGGCGAGAAAATTGCCGGCGTTGTGCGCGCCCGCGAGAGGGACGGAAAATCGTATTCTCCCGCAAACTCCGTCCGTTTCGGCGATTGCGCGCCCGTTTTTTCCGGCGCGCAAATTAAGCAAGCGCATTTGCGCGCCGTTTTTGCCGAAAAACATTTGCGGCGCTTTTATTTTTTGCGAAAACGCGCGGCAGCAACCGTCGTCGCCGCCGAGTATCGCCGTTTTCAATTCCGGGCGCAAAAGCAGCCGCGATTTTGCCGCGCGGTAATTCTTTTCGCTGCCGTGATAATCCAAATGGTCGCGCCCGACATTAAGCATTGCGGCGCAATCCACGCGCACTTCCGCCAGACGGTTTTGCGCGATGCCGTGCGAGGACGCTTCCACGACGACGGCTTGCACTCCGCGGTCGGCGAACTTTCGCAGCAATCGGTGCGTTTCGGCGCAGTCGGGCGTCGTCGTCGCAGTCGGTGTCAGTTTTTGGCCGGGCGTCCCCGCGCCGAGTGTGCCGATGACGGCCGCTTTTTTTTCGCGCATCAGTTGCGCGGCAAACCACGCCGTCGTCGTTTTTCCGTTTGTGCCGGTCACGGCGGCGACGAACATTTCCGCCGACGGTTTGCGGTAAATAAAATCCGCGAGTTTTCCCGCGCGCTCGCGCAGTTTCGGCACGGGGGTGTTTGCGATATTGTTTCGCTTTTGCCATTGGTAACCCTCCGGCTCCCAGAGGACGGCGGCGGCGCCGTTTGCGATTGCGCCGGCGATGTGGTTTCTGCCGTCGCCGCTTTCGCCGGGGTAGGCGAGAAATGCGGTTTTGCGCCCTTTTCCGCCGACGCTTTGTATGCGGCGGCTGTCGGCGCAAAGGTCGGCAACCTCCGTTTGCAGCGAGGCGAAAACTCCCGCGGGATTAAACCGCATCTTCGCCGCCGCTTTCTTTTTCGCTGTTATTAATAAGCGGCGCAATGCCGCCGAGCAAAAGCGCGCGGCGCATTATTTCGCTGAACACCGGCGCCGCCGCGCTGCCGCCGCTTTCGCCGTTTTGCGAGGGTTCGTCGACCATTACCGCGATTAAATACCGCGGCTTCGCAGCCGGCGCCATTCCGACAAAAAAGGCGCGCTTTTTTTTGTCGTCGTATTCGCCGCCGACAAATTTGTTCGCCGTGCCGGTTTTGCCGGCAATTGCATATCCTTTCACGGCGGCGCGTTTGCCGGTGCCTTCGGTAACGCCGCTCATGACATTCCGCACGCGCCGCGCAGTTTGCGCCGAAAGCGCGCGGCGGGCGGCGGCCGCGCCTTCCGGCGAAAGGCGCGGCTCCAAAAGCATTCCGTCGGCGGCAAAAACCGAATACGCACGCAGCAACTGCAAAAGCGTCGCGGCAAAACCGTAACCGTATGCGTGCGTCGCAAAATCCTCGCGCCGCCATTCTTTGTAATGCCGCACTCTGCCCGCCGCCTCGCCGCGCAGTCCGAATATTTTTTCCCCGAATCCGAGGTCGCGCAAAAAATCATAATAGCGTTTTTTCCCCACCCGCTTCGCCAGCAAATACGCGCCGACATTGCTGGAACGCGTAAGCACTTCCGCCACAGTCAAATCTTCGCGTATGTGATTGTCGCGCACGATTAATCTCCCGACCGCGACGGGTTTTGCCGTCGGCAGCATTTCTTCTTCGCGCGCGAGATTCAATTCCAAGGCGAGCGCGACAACAAAAGGTTTTGCCAGCGAGCCGCATTCCACCAAATCGGCGACGACGCGGTTTTTTGTGCGTTCGCCGGAATTGCGAAAATCGCTTTTGCGGATGTGGTTCGGATTAAAACTCGGCGCGCTGACGAGCGCGAGTATTTCGCCGCTGCGCGCGTCCATCACCGCCGCGGAAACCGCGCGGGCGCGGTGTTTTTGCAATGCGCGTATCGCGGCGTTGTAGACGAAGGACTGCAAACGCGAATCAATGGAAAGCCGCAGCCGCCCGCCGTTTTTTGCCGGGCGCAAACTGCGTTCTTCAAAAACCGCGCCGTGCGTTGTTTGCACTCCCCGCATTTCCCCGTCTTCGGAGCGCATGCGCGAGTTCATAAAAATTTCCACACCCTGCCCGCCCCGTTCGTTGATGTATCCCAAAAACGGCGCGGCGATTTCGCGCCCGGGATAAAACCGCGCGCTTTCGTACTGCACCGCGATAGCCCTCGCTTTCAGCGCGCGCAGTTTCGCCGCGACCGCCGGCGGTATTTTTCTTTTCAAAAAAACAAAACGCGAATCGGCGGAAAGTTTGCGCCGCACTTCCTCCGCGTCCAGCGACAAAATCGCGGCGGCTTTGCCCGCCGTTTCGCGCCAGCGTTCCGGGCGCATTTTGCGCAGCATATTCGGGTCGGCGGTCGCGTCGTACAAATTCGCGCTCATCGCCAGCAACTCGTAGTTGCGGTCGGTTATCGTCCCCCGGTGCGAGGGTATGACGCGCCGAATTTCGTAAACCTCCCGCATCATATTTTGCAATTTGGGATAGAAACCGTGCAGGCGCCATATCCCCGCGACAATCATCGCCATCGCCGGCAGCGCGAGCAAACAAAAAAACAAACCCAGCCGCCCCGGCGTCAGCCGCAGTTGCGGCGGGCGAAAATAACGATGCCGAGTCATCCCCCCGCGCCCGGCAAAAAAACAAGCGTGCCGTCGGCGAGCGACGGTTCCGTCATTTGCAAACGCTCCGCCTCGCGCGCCAGCGACATCGGATTAAACAAAGTTTGTTTTTCCAGCCGCAGGTTGCGGTTGGCGTCCAGCAACGCGTGGTGTTCGGCGCGCGCTTCGTCGCGCAGCGCCGTCAGATTGCGCGCGCTGTGCCGTTCCTCCGTCAGCGCGATTTGCGCCAGAACAAAAACCGCCGCGACAAAAAACGGCAGCCGCCGCAGGGTTTTTTTCATTGCGTCCCCCCTGTGTTTTGCGCCGCGCATTCTTTCGCAAAAACGCGCAACTTCGCGCTGCGGCTGCGCGGGTTGTTTTGGATTTCGTCCGCGCCGGGGCGCAGCACCGGACCGAGCGCAATCAATCCGCCGCCGACTCTCCCCAATCCCGGAAAGGACGCCCCCGCGCCCAGCCGCTTCACCATTCGGTCTTCCAGAGAATGAAAAGCGACGACCGCCAACCGTCCCCCCTCCGCCAATGCGCGCCGCGCCGCTTCCAGCCCGGCGGCGAGCGATTCCAATTCGCGATTGACCGCAATCCGCAGCGCCTGAAAAACTCGCGTCGCCGGATTTCGCCCGCCCGGCGTTTTGTGCCGTTTCGCCCGCGCGACCAACTCCGCCAGTGCCACGGTGTCCCCCATCGGCGCGGCGCCGGCAATCGCGCGGGCGATGCGTTTTGCTTCCGGTTCTTCGCCGTATTCGCGCAGCGCCTTCGCCACCGCCGCTTCGCCGTTGTCGCGCAAAAAGCGCGCCGCCGTCATTTCCTGCCGCCGGTCCATTCGCATATCCAGCGCCCCGGCGAGGCGGAACGAAAACCCGCGCGTCGCTTCCGCCAACTGAAACCCCGAAAGCCCCAAGTCAAAAAGCACCCCCTGCACCGTCGGCGTCCCCGCCTCGCCCAGCACTTCCGCCAACTGCGCGAAATTGCGGCGGAAGAAAGAAAACCGCGCATCGCCGCCGAACCGTTCCTCCGCCCGCCGCTGCGCATCTTCGTCACAGTCCAGCGCAATCAACCGCGCGTCCGCCGCCATCTTCGCCAACAGTCGCGCGCTGTGCCCGCCCCCGCCGAAGGTCGCGTCAACAAAAACCCCGCCGCCGCCGCCGCCGAGCAGCGCGTCCGTCGCCTGCTCGCACAAAACCGGCGCGTGCGCGGCGGTCAGATTTTCACCCCGCGCCATAACTCCTCGGAAAAGCCCTCGTCCTGCAGCCGCGCTTCCAAAACCTGATGCCGTTGTTCCCAGCGTTCTTCCGCCCAAAAGCGCACGCGCCCGTTCATCACAAAAAGCAAAACATCGCGTTCCATCCGCGCCCGCGTCCGCAGCGAGGGATTCAGATGCACGCGCCCCGCCGTGTCCAGCCGCAGCGGCTCGGCGCAGCCGACGACGACCTCCTCAATGTGCGACGCGAAAAACGGCAGTTTCGGCGCCGCCTCAAACTGCGCCACAATCTCCTCAAACTGCGCCCGCGAATACAGGGCGAGACAGCCGTGCGGATGCGCCGTCAAATACGCCCCGTCCAGCCCCTGAATGTGCTCGCGAAAGCGGCTCGGCAAGGCGAGCCGTCCCTTGTCGTCCAACCGAATTTTCGCCGAGCCGCAAATCATCCTCTGTCCCCGCTCGGATTATAACCACTTTTTCCCACTTTTTACCAACTTTCTACATTTTTTTCCATTTTTTTTTCCACCCCCCACAACCCCCCAAAAAATCAACAACTTACAACCACCCCCTCCCCCCTATACCCCCCGCCGCTTGCGGGGGGGGGTCGGAGTTTGCCGTCCCCATCGGCAGATGGGGACGACAAACTCCGGGGGGGTGGAGAACGCCCAAAAAAGCAGGGACGCCCAAAAAAACAACCACACCACCCCTTAAACCCCCCCCCCATCTCCGATGGGGGGGGCTGGGGGGGGAAAACCACAAACCCCAAAAAAAACCTACCCCCCCCTCCCCCGCAAAAGCAACCACATCACCCCTATCAGTGTCTTAGCGTCAGTAATCTCCCCGTCCCGCATCATCCCCGCCGCCCGCTCCAAAGGCACAGCAACCGTCCGCACAAATTCATCATCCTCTCCCGGATGCCCGCGGTATTCCAAATCCTGCGCCAGAAACATCCGCATCCGCTCGTCGCCGTAGCCCACGCAAACATCAACATCGGCGGCGAATTCCCAGCGCCCGGCGGCGTAACCCGTCTCTTCCAGCAGTTCCCGTTTTGCCGCCGCCAGCGGGTCCTCGCCCGCTTCCAGTTTGCCCGCCGGAAACTCCCAGAAGTGCCGACCCGGCGCATAACGGTATTGCCATTCCAAAAGCGCGACATCCGCCGAAAGCAGCGGCAGCACCGCAACCGCCCCCGGATGCCGAACAACCTCCCGCGTCGCCGTCCCCCCGTCGGGCAGGCGCACGACATCCTTTTGCACCGTCACCACCTCTCCGGCGAACACCGTCTCCCCGCTGATTCTCCTCTCAGTAAAATCCGGACAGTCCCCGCAACCGTCCCCCGGCGGCGAAGTCGCCGTCAAAGCAGCCGCGCCGCCGTTTCGCAGGCGGCGAGCAGTTTGCCCGGAAATATCCCCAACAGCAAAACCAGCGCCCCCACCGCCGCCAGCGACGCCTGCGCCCCGCGCGGCAGCACAGGCAACGCGACCGCCCCCTTCTCCGGCAAATCAAAATACATCAGTTTCACCACCCGCAAATAATAAAAAGCCCCCACCACCGAAAGCAACACCGCCACCACCGCCAGCCACGGCAGCCCCGCCGCAAGCACCGCCTGCAGCACCGACAACTTCGCAGCAAAACCCACAACCGGCGGAATCCCCGCCATGGAAAACATCAGCACCATCAACACCGCCGCCGCCACACCGTTGTTCGCCGCCAGTCCTTTAATGTCCGAAAGTTCCGCGCGCTCCTTCCCCTCGCCGGCGAGCAATGCCACCGCGCCAAAACCCCCCACCGTCATCAGCGCGTACGCGATGACATAAAAAACCGCAGCCGCAACCCCCGCATCATCCCCCGCCAAAACCCCCAAAACAATAAAACCGCTGTGCGCTATCGCCGAATACGCAAGCATTCTTTTTATGTTTGTCTGCACGATTGCGGTAATGTTTCCGACCGCAAGCGACGCCACCGCAAGTATTATCAGCATCGGCCGCCAGTCCGATTCCAAAACCCCGAGCGCTTCCACAAGCACGCGCAACATCATCACCATCGCCGCGATCTTCGGCGCCGCCGCGATAAACAGTGTCACCGGGGCGGGCGCGCCCTGATACACATCGGGCAGCCACATATGAAAAGGCGCCGCCCCGATTTTGAACGCGACCCCGGCGAGCATAAAGACCAGTCCCAAACCCAGCGCCGCCCGCGCTTCGCCGCCGCCGCTGATAATCCGCGCCGCGATTTCGGCAATGCCGAGCTCGCCCGTCGCGCCGTAAATAATGGACGCGCCGTATAAAAACAAACCCGAAGCCAGCGCTCCCAAAACAAAATACTTTATCGCCGATTCAGACGCGCGCAAATTGTCCCGGTCCAACGCTATCAACGCGTACAAACTCAGCGACATCAATTCCAAACCGATATACAAAGGAAGCAAATGCGCCGCGGAAACCATCACTAGCATTCCCAAAGAAGAAGTCAGAGCGAGCGCGTAATATTCCCCGCAAAGCATCCCCGCGCCTTCCAGATACCGCCGCGAAAAAAGCAAACTCCCCCCGACGGAAAGCATCACCGCCGTTTTCATCAGCGCCGTAAACGGGCTGGAAACAAAGAAACCGTTCAGCGCAATCGCCGGCTCCCCGTCAAACCCCCCGCCGCCGAAACCAGTCCAAGCGATGCCCGCCGTCAAAACGCAAGCGCCGATGGCCCCCCAATGCAAAACAGCCCCCCGCCGCTCCGCCGGCAAAAACAAATCCCCCAGCAAAACCGCGCAAGCCGCCAAAAAGACGAACATCTCCGCCCCCGCATACCCCACCTGAAACCCCGCACCGCCCATAAAAAACCGCCCTTGTTTAGTCTCTGTATATAAGCAGGAGCCCATGATATAAGTGTGCTTGTTTGGCTCATTGAGAGTTGATTTACATTGGTTCTCTCCAAACTTTGTCACTCGTGACTTCGGGGCTAATATACTGCGCACCCGATAGTACAGGCCCACTTGTGAAACTATGAGCCAAACTAAAGTTAAGGCTGTTCGTATGAACAGCATGAAACTATCGAAGAACCACAACTTCCTAAACACGAACAAGGCCTAGATGTTATACTTGCGAGTCACCCGGTGCGCAGGATGCGTTTCGGCCAATACCAGGCCTCATCAGCTACGCTGGGGTGACTCGGGAAGTGTGGGCGCTACACGACATGCACAGGCAACACAGATGGCTGGCCTTATGATGAACGGCGGTGGATGGTACTGTAGCTTGGTGGAAGTCCGCTCATCCGTGGCACGCTGACGGTAGTATTCCGAGCTGACAACAGAATACGTTTACCGCGCGTTTTATGGCACCTACATGTAGGTGCTAGACCATACCTGTGCATGCTCATTGGATCTGCGCAGTTATAGCAGCTGGGGCATCGTACGTATGCATGCATGCATTCATACATACATACATACATACATACATACATACATACATACATGCATACATGTACATACATACATACATGCATAGATAGATTTAATCATACATACATACATACATGCATACACACAAGCTGTACCA
>JAHRAH010000190.1 GCA_020027345.1 Gammaproteobacteria bacterium
ACAACAATGCGGAACCCAACACTTTCGCGGGAATGACAAGGAAGGCGGGAATGACAAGGGGAGCGGGAATGACAAAGGTTTCGCGGACGCATTCCGCTCCCTCCACTTCCTCCACCCCCCCGGAGCATTCCCCGCCGACTTCGTCGTCGGCGAATGCTCCGCCCCCCCCCCCGCAAGCGGCGGGGGGTATAGTTAAAAAGAAGCGCGAAAAAAAATAATTGCGGGGAGGGTTTTGCGCGGGGGGTTTTTTGTTAGAATAAGAACGGACGAAGCAAAAGACGGGGAAGACGGAAAACGGCGGCGATGAATCTGATTGAACAGTTGGAACGCGAAGAAGCGCGGCGGCTGGGCGGGCGCGTGATGAACTTTGCCGCCGGCGACACCGTCACAGTAAAAACTTATGTGCTGGACGGCGGCGCGCGCCGGGTGCAATCTTACGAGGGCGTCGTCATCGCCCGGCGGGGCGGCAACGGGGTGCGCTCCTCGTTTATCGTGCGCCGCGCCTCCTCCGGCGAGACGATGGAGCGCACTTTCCATTTGCATTCGCCGCTGATAGAAAGCGTTACCGTGCGGCGGCACGGCAAGGTTCGCAAGGCAAAGTTGTATTCGCTGCGCAGCCGCTCCGGGCGGGCGGCGCGCATACCGGAAAAACTGGGGCGGAAAAAAGAAATCAAGCCGCGCTGAAATGACGCCGCCGCCGCCGCCGCCCGAACGCCGCCAGACCGACCGCCGCCAAGGGGATTTTGAAGACCGCCGGCGCGGCGACCGCAGGCAGCAAGCCGTGCAGGGGCTGGACAACGAAGGGCGGCTGCGCGAACTCATAAACATCTCGCGCATTCTCGGCGGGACAAAGCCCTTCCCGGAGCGCTTTATGGAAATGGTCGTCAATCTTTGCGGCGTCGCCGACGCCGACGGCGGCTCGCTCTACATCTACGACAACAAAGAGCAAAAACTCAAGGCGACGGTTTTCTACAACAAAGTGCTGGGCACGGAAAAGGTCGTGGAAACTTTTGACCCGCTGCGCATCTCCGGGCTGGTGGAAGTCGCGCTGCGCAACGAACAAGGCGAGCTCGCCGTGGAGACGCCCTCGGTGGCGAGCTTTGCCGAAAAGGAAATCATCATCGTCAAGGACCTGGCGACGAACCGCCGCTTTGACTTTCGCAACACGCTTAAGTTTGACAAGGAAAACAACTACACGACGAAAAGCATGATTATGCTGCCGCTGCCGGCGCACGACGGGCGCGTCGTCGGCATTTTGCAAGTCATCAATCCGGGCGCCGCATGCTACGCGCACGAAAACCGCAGTTTTCTGGAAGCGCTCGGCGCGCAAACCGGCATCGCGCTCAACAACGCGCTGCTCGTCAACGAAGCGCAGGATTTGCTTAATGCGCTGGTGAATATGATTGTCGTCGCCATAGACCAAAAATCGGCGCACACCGCGGGGCACTGCATTCGCGTTACCGAGCTCACGATGATGTTCGCCGACGCGCTCTCGGAAGAGCCCGGCGGAAAATTCGGCGGCTTCAAACTGAACGAAGAAGAACGGCGCGAACTGTATCTGGCGGCGCTGCTGCACGATGTCGGCAAAGTCATCACGCCCACGCATGTGCTGGAGAAATCCACAAAACTGCAATACCTCAACGACCGCATCGGACTCCTGCAGGAGCGCCTGCGCTCGTGGGAGCATTTGCAAATGTATAAAATTCTGGTGAAGAAACTGGAAGAAGGCGGGCAGCAGGAACTGCTCGCCGCAGTGCGCTCGGAAATCAGCGCCGACGCCGACATTGACTTCCTGCACAAAATCAACACCAACGAAATATGGGTGGACGACGGCGCCGTCGCGCGCTTGGAGGACATCTCCCGGCGCCGCTACGACGAAAACTCCGGCGGCGAGGACACGCTGATAGACCAGTTTGACCTGGACAACCTCAAAGTGCGGCGCGGCACGCTCAACAACAAGGAGCGCAAAATCATTGAGGAGCATGTGAGTTTGTCCATCCGCCTGCTTTCCTCCATTCCCTGGCCGAAGAACTTGGAGCGCATCGTGGAATACGCCGGCGCGCACCACGAAAACATAAACGGCACCGGCTATCCGAACAAAATCACCGGCGATATGATGTCGCTGCCGGCGAAGATACTCGGCATCGCCGACCGCTTTGAGGGGCTGAGCGCGCCCGACCGCCCCTACCGCAAAAAGAAAATGACGCTCTCCGGCGCGCTGCGCATCATCAGGGCGATGCGCGACGACGGCGAAATTGACCGCGACCTCACCGACTACTTCTTTGACAAAAAAATCTACATGGCCTACGCCAAAAAACACCTCCCCCAAGAGCTAATTGACTGCGACTAACCGTCATTCCCGCGAAAGCGGGAATCCAG
>JAHRAH010000097.1 GCA_020027345.1 Gammaproteobacteria bacterium
AAACCGACTGCCCCGCAAGTTCGCGCAGGGGGTCGCCCAACTGCCCCCGCACGGCAAAAGCGATGACGCTGATAACCAGCATCACCGCCGCCCCCTGCAAAAAACGCCGAAAAAGAAAACTCAACACACCGCCGTCACCCCCGCAAGCGGAAACGGCAAAATTGCATCATCCCCGCATCCACCAAAAGGCGGGAATCCAATTGCGTCATTCCCGCATCCGCCAAAAGGCGGGAATCCAGCAAATCAAATTGCGTCATTCCCGCATCCGCCAAAAAGCGGGAATCCAGCAAATCAAATTGCGTCATTCCCGCATCCGCCAAAAGGCGGGAATCCAGCAAATCAAATTGCGTCATTCCCGCATCCGCCAAAAGGCGGGAATCCAGCAAATCAAATTGCGTCATCCCCGCACCCGCCAAAAGGCGAGAATCCAATTGCGTCATTCCCGCATCCACCAAAAGGCGGGAATCCAGCAAATTAAAAAAACAACAACACGCCGCCCTCAGTTAATCAACGAACAACCAAATCCCCGATGTAAGGAAAATTCATCACATTAACAACCGGCTCAATGTCCACATTCTTCTTCGCCGCCCATGCGAGGTTTTGCCAATGCAGCGGGACAAACGCCGCTTCCCGGTGCGCCAGTTCCTCCACTTTCCGCAACTGCACCGCGCGCGCGCCCTCGTTTGTTTCCGACTGCGAATCCAAAACCAGCCGGTCCATAAAACGGTTGCAGTAGTTGCCGCTGTTGTATTGTCCGTAACCGCTTTCCGCGTCCGGGCACATCAGCAAAAACTCGCTGAAATTCCCCGAATCCTCGGTGTCCGAATGCCAGCCGATCATCATCATATCCGCCGCGCGCTCGTCAAACTTCGGCCAATACTGCGCCTTCGGCATAGTCGTCAGATTAACCTTAATCCCGATTTTGCCCAGCATCGCCGCGACCGCCTCCGCTATTTTCGCGTCGTTGACATAACGGTTGTTCGGCGCCATCATGCTCAGCGAAAAGCCGTCCGCATACCCCGCTTCCGCCATCAGTTGCTTCGCTTTTTCCAAATCAAAGCGCGGCTTCAAGGAAGGGTTGTGCCCGGCGTAACCCGGCGGGCTTTGCTGCGCCGCAACGGCCGCAAAACCCTTCATAATCTTTTGCACAATCCCCGGATTGTTTACCGCGTGAACAATCGCCTGCCGCACTTTCGCGTTCGCAAGCGCCGCGTTGCGCTTTTGATTCAACTGAAAAGTGATAACCCGCGTCCCCGGCATCGTAACCAAAGAAACCTTGCCGTCCCTGCGAATGCGCGCCAAATCGTTCGGCGGAACCGGCGCGATAAAATCCACATCCCCCGAAAGCAAAGCCGCAACCCGCGTCGCGTCGTTCGCAATCGGAGTCAAAACAACCGTCTCCACATTCCCCGGCGATTGTCTGTCCCAGTAATCCGCAAAGCGCGAAAACTCCACCCGCACCCCCTGCTCGCGCGAAACAACGACAAACGGACCCGTCCCCGAAACATTGCGCGACGCAAAAGAATTCCCGCTTTTTACAATCTCGTCCTTGCCTTCGTAAAACTTGCGGTCCATCGGAAAAAGGTATGTCGCCTGATGCAAAACCAGCGGATACGGTTTTTCCGTGCGCAGAACGACGGTGTAATCGTCCGGCGTCTCGCACGCATTAAAGGGCGCGTAGAGCGCTTTGAAATCCGGGCTGCGCTTAAGCCGTTCGTAAGTCCAGCAGACATCGGCCGAAGTCATCGGGTTGCCGCTGTGAAACTTCACCCCCCGCCGCAGATTAAAGCGCATCGCCAGTTCGCCCTCGCGCTCCCACGATTCGGCGAGCCGCGGCGCAAACTGCAACTCCCGGTCCCAGCGCACCAGCGGATCAAACAGCATGTGCGACAACTGCAGCGTCCCCCCCGAAAGCTGCTCGTGCGGATCCAGCGAAACCGGATCGGCGTCATACGCCATTTTCAATTCCTTGGCCCCCGCCGGCAAAACCAGCGCCAAAGCCAAAACAAACAAAGCGGTCCTCTTCATCGGAAATTCCTCCTTCCCCCCATCATACCACAATCCCCCCGCCATATCACACTCCCCCCCCGCCCGTGTCATCCCAGCCCCCCCATTAAAAAGCGGAAACCCCGTCATTCCAGTGAAAGCTGGAATCCATACGGTTTTTCCTTTTCGCTGTTGTTTGCGGGCGGGGGGGATTCCTCTTTTTCGCCGGCCCCGTGTGGATTCCAGCTTTCGCTGGAATGACGGGGTGGGGAATGACGGGGGATGGGGGATTTGCCGGATTCCCGCCTCTGGGGAAATGCGGGAATGACGCGGGGAGGGCCCGGCTGTCATTCCTCCCCCCCGTCATTCCACTCCCCCGTCATTCCTCCCTCCCGTCATTCCTCCCTCCCGTCATTCCGGCGAAAGCCGGAATCCATGCGATTTTTCCTCTTTGCCGTTATTTTCGGGGGGGGGGGGGATTCCTCTTTTTCGCCGGCTCCGTATGGATTCCGGCTTTCGCCGGAATGACGGAGCGGAATGACGGGTATGGTTAAAAAGCGGCGGAAAAAATTGCTATAATCGGCGTTATGGAAAAAGCGCGCACTTTGTATGAGAAGTTGTGGCGGCGGCATTTGGTCGGCGAGGAAAAGGACGGCGCCGGGCTGCTCTTTATTGACCGCCATCTGGTTCACGAAGTAACCAGCCCGCAGGCATTTGACGGCTTGCGCCTGAGCGGGCGCAAAATATGGCGGCTGGAATCGGTTCTCGCCGTTCCCGAACACAATGTCCCGACGACGCCGGGGCGCGAGCGCATCGCCGACGAACTCTCGCGCCTGCAAGTGCAAACGCTCGCCGACAACTGCGCCGATTTCGGCGTGCGGCAGATTTCCATCAGCGATGTGCGGCAGGGAATCGTGCATATCATCGGCCCCGAACAGGGAATGGTTTTGCCCGGGATGACGGTTGTTTGCGGCGATTCGCACACAAGCACGCACGGCGCATTCGGCAGTTTGGCTTTCGGCATCGGCACCAGCGACATTGAGCATATTTTTGCGACGCAGTGCCTGCCGATGCGGCGCGCGAAAACAATGCGCGTTTCCATTAATGGAAAGCCGCGGCGCGGGGTCGCGGCGAAGGATTTAATTCTCGCCGTCATCGGAAAAATAGGAGTGAACGGCGGCGGCGGGCATGTTTTGGAATACGCCGGCGAAGCCGTCCGCGATCTGACAATGGCGGGGCGGATGACGGTTTGCAATATGTCCATAGAAGCCGGCGCGCGCGCCGGGCTCGTCGCCGCCGACGAAAAAACAATTGAATATGTCCGCGGCAAACCGATGGCGCCGAAAGGCGAACAATGGCGGGCGGCGCGCGAATACTGGCAAACATTAAAAAGCGACGAGGGCGCCGTTTTTGACCGCGAAGTTTCGCTGGACGCCGCGCAAATCAAGCCGCAGGTTTCGTGGGGGACTTCTCCGGAAATGGTCGCGCCGATAGACGGCGCGATACCCGACCCGCGCGAAGAAAAAGACCCCGTCAAGCGCGGCGGAATGGAAAAAGCGCTGGAATACATGGGGCTGCGCGCGGGAACGCCGATGCGGGAAATACGCCCGGACAAAATATTTATCGGCTCCTGCACCAACGCGCGCATTGAAGATTTGCGCGCCGCCGCCGAAACAATACGCGGAAAACAAATCGCCGCAAACATTAAACAGGCGCTTGTCGTCCCCGGTTCCGGGCTTGTTCGCCGGCAGGCCGAAGAAGAGGGCCTGGATAAAATATTCACCGACGCCGGCTTTGAATGGCGGCTGCCGGGATGCTCTATGTGCCTCGGAATGAACAACGACCGCATGGGCGAAAAAGAACGGTGCGCCTCCACTTCCAACCGCAATTTTGAAGGGCGGCAGGGATACAAATCGCGCACGCATCTGGCGAGCCCGGCGATGGCGGCGGCGGCCGCGGCGGCGGGGCATTTTGTGGATATTTCCGCCTGACTTTTTGCGCGGCGGGTTTTGCCGCGCGGCTGCCTTCCGATGCCGCCGCTTGTTTTCTATTCCCCGCGCGCAAAACAAAAAGCGAAGCCGCGCAAGGAGCGCGGCGTCGCCTTTCTCGCCATTTTGTTTTTTATCGTCGCCGCCGGCGGGGGCGCTTTGTTTGTCATTTACAAAGAAGGAACAATCCTCTCCGAAAAAATCCAAGAATCGCAAAGGCGCGCGCGCCTGCAACTCAACGACATCGCCAACGCGCTCTCCCACCACGCTTTAACGCGCGCTGACAACCCGCTACCGCTGCGGTATCAACAACGCATTCCTCCTCGGTTGCTTACTCTACCTTGCCCGGACAACGCAGGATCCCCGCCTCACGGCGACGGCCAGATTAATGGAACTGAGAATTCCCCCTGCGGAAAGGGGACAAACCCTTCCATCTTACACTCCGGTTCCCGTTTTGGAATTCTTCCTTGGCAAAGGAAATTCATATTTACCATCGGCAATGTTCCCGCCCGTCCGCCGCGCGTTATCGGGGGGTTGGGGCAACCTTTCGCCGATAGCACTGGCAATAACTATTGGTATGCCATCGCTTTTAATGTTGCCCCGAGGGAAAAACAAACTGAACCTTTAAATTTGCATCGTCTCGCAAACATTTCCGGCGGCTGGCTGACAATAAATGTCGTGCAAAACCACGGCAATTACGCCTTTGTTTCCACTCTTTCCAGAATAGCCGCAGTTATGATTGCGCCCGGAATCGGGCGCGGGGCGAGAATTGCCCCCGATATTTTAGCGACAATGTCCATCCAATACAACGACCCCCGCGTCGTCGCCTCTCTTTCTTTGGACCGCATAACCGTTACCGCCATTTCTTATGCTTTGGCGGGGGCGGCAACGGTAACGACAATTGCAACGACGACGATGCGATTGGAAAACGACGACAACGACCGCAAGTTTGTTCGCGCGCCCCGGCGCGGGGATTTTAATGACGAAATTTCCTTTCTCGGCGCGGAAGAATGGTGGCGCGAAGGCGGGGAATTCGCGGAAGAATACAAAAGAAAAGCCGGCGTTTCGGACATTCAGAATCTCCCGCTTCCGGGAACGCCTTTGGCAAAAATGCAGGCGATGGTTTCCGCGTATTATCATTTTTTGGAGTTTTACCCCGTTCCGGCAAAGCGCGACGAACCTTCGCATATTAACGGGGTGCGCCGTCATTGCGCCGCATTTCATTCCGGCGGCGAGCGGGCGACGGCAATTGCCGCCCCCGGTTTGGAATTGTTCGCCGCCGGCACCGTTACCGCAATCGCCGGCGTTCTTTCCGATGCGGCATTTCTTGCGCAAAACACTGCCGCGCTTTCGCCGCTTGCATCGCTTACGATTATGCGCAACGACGACGCGGCGGCCGTCGGCGGGAATATAACCGTCGCCCGCTACGCCCGCCTTACCGTTATTTCCGTTGCCATAGTCGCGCCGGTTACTTTCACGGTTGCCGGCACCGTTACCGCCACACTCCCCGCTTTTGTAACGGTGGCGGCGGGCGCGACGATAACGCTCGCATCCACGGCGACGATTCTTCTGCCGGAGCAAACGCCTCTCGCATCGCCGAACAGATTTTACGCCGGCTGGCTTCCTTCGCATTACAAAACGACGATGACCGTCAGAACGGGAAATATTACAACGCAAATTTCCACAAAGGCGGCGTTTTTGTCGCCTACGCGAATAACAACATCCGGCGGAAACACATTCGTTTTCGGCGGCAACGCAACATCGGTTTTTATCCCGGAAAACTCCCGCATAAAACGCACGGACAATTACTCTGTCGTTTCCAAAAATTCAGGTCGGCTTAGTTTTGTTTTCACAGATTCCAGCGGCGCAACGGTTTCTGTAAACAACGCCACTCCCGATGCGCTTTCCTACGAAAAACGGCAATTTGCAATTTTCTTTCTCTCTGACGGACTTAGAACCAATTCCAGTATTGCCGTAACCGCGCCCGCCGTCGTTTATCCTTGGCGCAAACAAACGAAATCCAACGCCCCGCTTTCGCGCGACACGCTGCATCCTTATCCGCCTTGTTTGGATTCGCGGAACTATTACGACGGGGGCTTTGACGATTCCATCACGCTTTCGCTGAGCGGGAAAGTTTGGGTGAACGCCGCGAGCGTTACCGTTACTTCCGCCTTGGAAATTCCCGTCGCCGCTTCCGTCGCCGCCGGGAGGATATTGACGCTTAACCCCCGCCCGGTTCTTGTTGAAGATAATTCTTCGCTGACGGTCAATTTTTCCGTGTCGTTTAATGCGCGGCGCGACGCCTTTCGCGCTTTTATGGCGGACCATCCGATTCATTACGCCGTCGCCGGCGGCTGCATGTACGGCGGCGACTGCGCGGGCGGGGGATTGACGGTTGTAATCGCCGCAAGCGCGACTGTCGCTTTGCCGGAACCGTTGACGGTTACGGAAAACGCCGGGGGTTTTGTTTACAATGAATCCGACGGCGACATTCACAACATCACCGTCTCCGCCGGCGGCGGCGTCAGCGTTTTTCCCTCCGCCGCTTCCGTCATCGCCGCTTCCGGCGTTTTGGCGACGGCCGAGGCGGGAATACGCTTGCGCGAAGTTGTCGCGCACGGAAGGCATTCGGCGTGGATTACCGTTACGAATTTTATTACGACAAATATTTCGCGGAGTTCGTGGCTGACAATCGCCGGCACGCTGGCGACGATGCGCGCGCGATTGCTGCCCGGGCAAAACATCGCAAACGGCGCGGCGGGCTTTACGCTGAGCGCGGGGACGCCGATTGTCGCCGTTGGCGATATGACGGTTACCGCCGTTCGCGCTTTAATGGCGTTCAGCCCCTCGCCGCTTTCGCGGGCGCAATGCGCGAGCGGCGCGGCGCTTGCGACTGTTATTCGGGCGACTACTATTTCCGGCGGCACCGTCGTTACGGCGACGGTTGCCGACCAAACTTCGCTTAGCACTTCCGACCTTGTCAATCTTTGCGCGTGGCTGGACGACGAGGAAAACAACGACGGCGACGAAACATACCGCATCGCCCCGCCTTCTTTTTACCGTTATCCGCTTTCGCGGGCGAATGATTTTTTTATTTTGTTCGGGGGGAGGCCGGTTTTATAATTTGCTGGATTCCCGCTTTTTAGCAGAAGTGCGGGAATGACGCAGAAGGGTGTTTTAATTTGCTGGATTCCCGCTTTTTAATAGAAGTGCGGGAATGACACAACGGCGGTTGGTTAGTTGCCGGCTTCTTTTATTACTTCCGGGGGGACTTCCTTCAGGGAATGGATGATTCCCGCCTTGCTCATCAGGAGCAATATTAAATAAGTGATGTCCACCTGCCACCAGCGAAAACCCTGCCGGGCGGCGGCGGGAAAGCGGTGGTGGTTGTTGTGCCAGCCCTCGCCGAAAGTGAGAAAGGCGACGAGCCAGTTGTTGCGGCTTTCGTCGCCGACTTCCTTGTAGGGGCGCGCGCCGAACAAATGGCAAAGCGAGTTTACGCAAAATGTCGCGTGGTAAACGGCGACGGTGGAAATCAGCCCGCCCCAAACAAACATTTGCGCGCCGTTTGTTTGCAAAGAAGGATGCGCCGCCGCCAGCCACTCGCCAAAGCCGTAAAGCGCGGCGAGAAAAACGACGGGGACAACCCAGTCAAAGCGGTTGAGAAAAACCAGCTCCGGATAACGCGCCAAATCGGGGACGGCGGAATAACGCGTGGGGAAATTCTCCCTGCTCGCGAACCAGCCGAAATGACTCCACCATATTCCGTTTGTAATCGGCGAATGCGCGTCTTCGCCGGTGTCGGAATGCAGATGATGCCGGCGGTGATGCGCCGCCCACCAAAGCGGCCCGCGCTGAATTGCGGTCATCCCGCAAACGGCGAAAACAAACTGCCACGCGCGCGATGTTTTGTAGGCGCGGTGGGAGAAATAACGGTGGTAAAACCCCGTCAGCGAAAAGACGCGGAAGAAATACCAGAAAAGCGCGACGGCGGCGGCGGCGGCGCTGACGCCGGTGTAAAAGGCGGCGAGGCAGCCGAGGTGAATCAGCAAAAAGGGCAGGCAGCGAACCCAGTGAAACTTCGCGGCGGCGTTTTGCGCGCCCGCGTCGGCGGACGCGACGGCGGCGTCGGAATCCACCCACGCGAGAAAAGTGCTGCGGAAGTTTCGCAGCGCCGTTTTCATCGCCGGGGTTCTTTCCCGCGGCGGCGCGATTTGTTTGTCATCGTTTTTTGCGAAGTTGGCGTATCGCCCGCAGTTGCGCGACCGCCTGCGCGAGTTCGGCCTGCGCTTTTGCGTAATCCAGCCCTTTTGCGCCGGAGGTTATTTTTTCTTCGGCTTCGCGCCTTGCGGCTTCGGCGCGCTTTTCGTCCAGGTCGCCGCCGCGTTCGGCGATGTCGGCGAGGACGGTCACCTTTTCCGGCTGCACTTCCAAAACGCCGCCGGAAACATAAAGCAGTTCCTCGCCGCCATCGGGCAAATTGATTTTCAGCACGCCCGGCTTAATGCGCGTGAGCAGCGGAGCGTGCCGCGGCAAAATGCCGAGCTCGCCCGCCGCGCCGGGGGCGACAATCATCGCCGCCTCGCCCGCGTAGAGCGATTTCTCCGAACTCACGACTTCCACCCGAATCGTCGCCGTCATTTGTTTTCCCCTCTCATTTGCGGAATGCAAAAAATTAAGCGCACGACAACATGCCGAGATGCAACACTTCGCGCCCAACTTTTTGCACGGAAAAAACGCGGTCGGAAAATAACATATTACCCGCCGTCACCGCATCGCGTCCCGTGTCAAAAAACTCCACCACCTTGCGGTCTTTCATTAGCGCGTAACGGCCGCGGTGTTTGCAGATGCAACCGTCGCAACCGCCGAGCATTTCCTGCATCGCGGCGTAGTTTTCGTCCACTTCGCGCTGCTGGCGTTTTTTGTATTCCGCGTGCGTCATCGCATCGGATTGTAACACATCCGCCTCGTTCATGCCGCCTGCTTCTCCATTTCTTTTGCTTTTGCCTCCGCCTCTTCTATGGAGCCGAGCATATAAAAGGCCTGTTCCGGAAGGTGGTCGTATTTGCCTTCCACGATTCCGCGAAAGCCGCGAATCGTTTCTTTCAGCGGGACATACTTCCCCGGCGAACCGGTGAAAACTTCCGCGACAAAAAACGGCTGCGACAAAAAGCGCTGTATTTTCCGCGCGCGCCCGACGGCGAGTTTGTCGTCCGGCGAGAGTTCGTCCATTCCCAGAATGGCGATGATGTCGCGCAGTTCCTTGTAACGCTGCAGCGTGTTTTGCACGGCGCGCGCAGTTTCGTAATGTTCCTCGCCGACGACCAGCGGATCCAACTGCCGCGATGTGGAATCCAGCGGGTCCACCGCCGGATATATCCCCAACTCCGCGACCTGCCGCGAAAGAACGACCGTGGAATCCAAATGCGCGAAAGTCGTCGCCGGCGAAGGATCCGTGAGGTCGTCCGCCGGAACATACACCGCCTGCACCGAAGTGATGGATCCTTTTTGCGTGGAAGTTATGCGCTCCTGCAGTTTGCCCATTTCCTCCGCGAGAGTCGGCTGGTAACCGACCGCCGAAGGCATCCGCCCCAGCAGCGCCGAGCATTCGGTGCCGGCGAGCGTGAAGCGGTAAATGTTGTCAATAAAAAGCAAAACATCGCGCCCCTCGTCGCGAAAGTGTTCGGCGATGGAAAGCCCCGTCAACCCCACGCGCAAACGGTTGCCGGGCGGTTCGTTCATCTGCCCGTAGACCAGCGAAACTTTGTCCAGCACTTTGGACTCTTTCATTTCGTGGTAGAAATCGTTGCCCTCGCGCGTGCGCTCGCCGACCCCGGCAAAAACCGAATACCCGGAATGCTCAATGGCGATGTTGCGAATCAGTTCCATCATGTTGACGGTCTTCCCCACTCCGGCGCCGCCGAAAAGCCCGACCTTGCCGCCTTTGGCGAAGGGGCATATCAAATCAATGACCTTGATTCCCGTTTCCAGCAATTCGCGGCTCGGCGAGAGTTCCTCAAACGAAGGCGCGGGCTGATGAATTTGCCGGGTTTGTTCGGCGCCGATTTCTCCGGCTTCGTCAATCGGATTGCCCAGCACATCCATAATCCGCCCGAGCGTTTTTTCGCCGACGGGGACGGTTATCGCTTTGCCGGTGTTCGCCACTGCGGCGCCGCGGCGCATTCCATCCGAAGAGCCGAGCGCGATAGTGCGCACAACGCCGTCGCCGAGCTGCTGCTGCACTTCCAAAACCAGCCCCTCGCGCTCGGGCACGGTGAGGGCGTCGTAGACGCGCGGCATCCGCTCCGGCGGAAACTGCACATCAATCACGGCGCCAATCACTTGCGCGATTTTTCCCTGCGGTTTTTCCTGTTCGCTCATTTGCGCTTTCCTTTCCGTAAAACAAATTCAATTACGACGATGCCGCCGCTTCTTCCCCGCCGCGCATTTGCCGCACAAAACGGGAGAACATAACTTTCGCGTTCGCGCGCGTTGCGGCTTCCGTGTCGCCGCCGAGCGCGCCCAAATCCAAAATCAGCGCGCCGCGGTTCGTGCGCACGACAACCCGCGAAAGCGGAGACGCGAGAAACGATTCCAAAGCATTCGCGCCGATGCGAAAGACCGCCGAGGACTGCCGCCGCCCGCCGCCCCAAAAATCGTCGCCGCCCGGTTCAAAACTCACATTGCGCGCTTTTTCCAGTTTTTCCCTGCCGCCCTCGCCGGCAAACTCCAAACCGTAAATGTCCGCCGGCGGCCCAAAAACAACAACCGGAACATACACGCCGTCCCCGCGCGAATTCCACAAAAGCCCCATCTTCACCCACGGACGCGCCAAGGGCGAACGCTGCGCCTTGCGCAAATACACATTCTCCCCGCCGACATCAACGCGCACGGGTTCCGTCGCGCCTTTTTCGTCCCACACCGCGACCGGATACAAAACGAGTTCCACCGAACCGTCCTTTTCCGCGCGCTCTATTTTCGGAACGCCGGCGAAAGGATCGGCAAAATTGAAATTGGCGGCCGAAGTCAATTCCCCGCAGCCGGAAAGCGCCGCCGCAATCGCAACCGTCGCCGCAGCCAACGGTATTTTTATTTTCGCGCGCGCAATCATACCGCCGCCGCCCCGCCGACTATCTCGGCAATCTCTTGCGTTATCGCCGCCTGCCGCGATTTGTTGTATATCAATTGTAATTCGTCAATCAGATTGCCGGCGTTGTCCGAAGCCGCCTTCATCGCCACCATCCGCGCCGCCTGTTCGGAGGCAATGTTTTCCGCAATCGCCTGATACACCACCGCCTCCACAAACCGCGTCAGCAGCGCGTCAACAATCGGCGGCGCTTCCGGCTCGTAAATGTAATCCCACGAAAACGCGCGCCGCGATTCTTCGCCGAGAACATCGTCCGGTATCGGCAGCAGCCGCTCCGAAACCGGCGACTGCGACACCGTGTTTACGAACTTCGTATACAGCAGCCGCACTTCCCCTATCTCGCCGGCGCGAAACAAATCCAGCATCACCTTCATCGCGCCAATCAATTCCGAAACATCCGGCGCGTCCCCGTAGCCGGTGTGCCGCGAGCAAACATCCGCCCCGACGCGCGCCATAAACGCCGCCCCCTTCCCGCCAAAAACCGAAACGCGCCCGCCGCCCGCGCCCTCCCACTCCCGCAACTGCGAAAGCGAAAGCCGCAATATGTTCGCGTTCAACCCCCCGCACAATCCCTTGTCCGTCGTCACCAGTATCATCCCCCCGGGCTTGCCGCCCGCCTCGCGCGGCGTCAAAAAAGGATGACGGTATTCCGAATTGGAACGCGCCAGATGCGCGCACACTTCCCGTATTTTTTCCCCGTAGGGGCGCGCCGAACGCATGCGCTCCTGCGCCTTCCGCATTTTGGAAGCCGCGACCATCTCCATCGCCTTCGTGATCTTTTGCGTGTTCTTCACGCTCCGGATCTTGTTCCGAATCTCCTTCCCGGCAGCCACCGTTACCGCCCCTCCCCGGCGACGCCCGCGCGCTTGAGGTCAAAATACTTCAACGGAATCAACCGGTGTTTGTCAAGATCCACAGCCGCCTTGCAAAGTTCCAAAACGGTGTAACCCAGCAACGGCTCGTAGCCGCCGTCGTCATCCGGCTTCATATCCAGAAACAGGATGTCCGTGCGCACGGAAGAAAAGCCCTCCACTTCAATCTGCGCGGGACCGCAAAGCGTCACCGACGCATGTTCTTGCGTCGCCACCCGCGTCTCTTCGGGCCTTTCTATTGCAAACGCGCCAAACTTTTCTTTCCACGCGCGCGGCAAAACCAAATGACTCGCGCCCGTGTCCACCAGCGCATCCACCCGCACCGGCGGAGTCGGCCGGGGACCGAATTGATTCTCAACCTGCACCGAAGTAACAATCCGCCCCACGGTCATCCCCCTCCGCCCGTCTTCTGCGGCATACCCTCAAAGCGCTTCATCGCGTCCGCTTTTTCCTCCGGCAACGCCCACCCCGCGGCGGCGGCGCAGAATATCCGCACCCGCGGCGCAAAGCGTTCCGGCTCGTCCATGGAACCGGCGGCGAAAACATACATCGTCGGCATCGCCGAATTCCGCAGCCACACCGGCGCCCGGCATTGCGCGCAGCACGCCCGGGTGATGACATTCCCGCTGTCCGCCTTGTGTTCGTAACTCACAACCTCGCCGCTGACTTCCGCCTCCGGCACTCCCAGCCAAGCCCCCCCGACGCCGCCCGAAAACTTCCGGCAGGCGCCGCAATGACAAAACCCCGCACCCCCGCCGGCGCCGCCGCAGGGAATGGAATACCGCACCGCGCCGCAATGACACCCCCCGGTAATCGCAACAGTCCCCCCGTCGCCGACGCTCTTCACATCAATATACTTCGCATGCGTCAAACGAAGATTCTCCATATCCACCACCGCCCCGCACGCCTCCAACGGAATATGCCCGAGCAACGGTTCGTATTTGCCGTCCTCCCCCGGCATCATCGGCATAAAAACCGCGTCCGTAGACACCGGCGGAAACCCGTCAATCGTCACCTCCATCGGACCGCACACTTCGGCGTCCACAGTGTGCGACGCCGTCTGCGCCACCGCTTTCCGGCTGCGCGGAAACGCCCCGAATTTATCCCGCCATTCCAGCGGCAGCGTCAGACGATTCGCGCCCGTGTCCACAATCGCCCGGCACTTCACCGGCGAGGGCAAAGGCGTGCGGTCGTTGTTCAGCGAAACCCCGACAACTATTTTTGCCATCGTTCAGGCACTCCCTTCCGTCCCCCTTCCGGCTGCGGCATCCCCTCAAAACGCCGCAGACCGTCCTCCCCCGCCGGCAAAGCCCACGACGGCGCGCCCCCGCAGTAAATCCGCAGTCGCGGCGAGAAGCGCCCCGGCTCGTCCAGCGAACCGGCGGCGATGATATGCACATCGGGCATCATGGAATTCAGATTATAAACCGGCGCGCAGCATTTTCCGCAAACACCCCGCCGAATGTCGTTGCCGCTGTCCGCCTTGTAACCGTAAAACGCCGCCCCCCCGCTGACTGCGACCCCCGCGCTCAGCACCCCGAACCACGCCCCGCCCGCGCCCCCCGAAAACCGGCGGCACACCGAACAATGACAAACCCCGTGCCACATCATCCCCCCCGAAAACCGATACCGCACCCCCCCGCAAAAACACCCCCCCGCAACATCCCCCGCCGCCGCGCCTTTGACAATGGAACCGGCAAGAACGGGATTCGCCGGATTGACATCCAACCTTCGCTCGCCGGGAATTATCACCAAATCCATATCCTCCATCGGAATCGCCCCCAGCAACGGCTCGTCCCCCATCACCAACGCCCCGGCAAAACCGACGCGATTCTTAAACCGCACTTCCACGGGACCCGCATAGGGAACCTCGCGACTGCTGCCGTCGGCAAGCGTCACCGTCTTCCTGTCAAGCACCTCCAACTTCAAACGCGCGCGCAGTTTTTCCGGAATGCAAAGATGCACCGCCCCGCTGTCCACAAGCATCTCCACCGTCGTCGCCCGCGCCTTCGGACGACTCGGATTCTTCAAAACAATCTCAGCCCGCACCAATCCCATCGTTTTATATGCAAAAAACCGCGTTGCCGCTAAAATCCAAATGAAAACTGCCGCGGCACAAAATATCCCGCCCCAGCAGCGCCTGAAACTCGCTTTCCGGCGGCAGGGCGGCTTCCGTCAGCGTGATTTGCGGCACCGTAAGATTCACACCGGGAATGACCAGATTCGCCGGATAAGGTTTCACCCGGGCGGCGACTTCCGAAGCACTGTTCACCAGCAATTCGCCGTCGGGCGCAATCCCCGCGCGGGCGGCTATCTCCGCGGATATGCAGGAATGCGTTGCGCCAGTGTCCACCAACGCCTTGCACATCACTTTTCCGTCCGCCGGATTCGCCTCCTCGCCGGGCGGCGCTATCGCGATGTCCAGCAACACCCCGAGCGCCGGAGCGTACTCAATGTGTACGCAGGACATGCGAAAAATACCCCAAGTCCAGCAGAGTCGCGCCGATTTCCTGAACCGAAAAATGCCCCTTGCCGGCAAACCTCAGTTTGGCGACCTTGTGCGCGTCCGCCCGCGAATCCAGAATGTCAATCAGTTTTCCCCCGCGCAAAAGCGCAAACTTCCCCTTCTCCTGCGGCGAAAACTCCATCCCGCGAAAAGCGTCGTAGTTGCGGGAGATTTCCTCCTCCAGCGCCCGCCGGTCGTCGTCTTTCATCACATTCCTCCCGCCGAACATTATACCGCTTACCGCAAACGGACAGCCGTCCCCGAAACCGAAACCAAAAGCATCGCCGTCCCGCCCCGGCTGATGACCTCGTAATCCAAATCCACCCCGACGACGGCGTCCGCCCCCAGTTCCCGCGCCACCGCCGTCAAATCGTCAAACGCCGCGGTGCGCGCTTTTTCCAGTTCCACTTCGTAAGAACCGGTGCGCCCCCCGACAATATCCCGCACCGAAGCGAACAAATCCTTGAAAATGTTCACCCCCATCACCGCCTCCCCGACAACAACGCCGAGATACTCGCCAATGCTCTTCCCCTCCACCGAAGGCGTAGTAGTAATAATCATCGCGCTTTCCCCCCGCCCTTGCGGCGCGAAAAAATAAACCGAACCCCGCCCGCCCGATTTTTATTCCCCCGCCGATTCAAAAAACGCAGTCAACGCTTGTTTCAATTCCGCGTCCAGCGCGTCCGTCAGTTCCGGGTTTGCGTCTATCGCCTCCATCAGGCGGCGGTGTTTGCTTTGCATTTCCCCCCGCAACTGCTCCTCCATTTTCAGCGCGCGCTCCACCGCAACCCCCGCAAAAAACCCACGCTCAATCGCATAAAGCGTCAGCGCAAGTTCCGAAACCTTAAGCGGCGCGTATTGCTTTTGCTTCATCAGTTCCGTGACCAACTTCCCCGTGTCCAGTTGCCGCCGAGTCGCCTCGTCCAAGTCCGATGCAAACTGCGCGAATGCCGCCAACTCCCGGTATTGCGCCAATGCCAAGCGCACCCCCCCGCCGAGTTTGCGAATGATTTTGCGCTGCGCCGCCCCGCCCACGCGCGAGACCGACAAGCCGGCGTTCATTGCCGGGCGAACCCCCGCATTAAACAAATCCGTCTCCAAAAATATCTGCCCGTCCGTGATGGATATCACATTCGTCGGCACAAACGCCGTAACATCCCCCGCCTGCGTTTCAATAATCGGCAGCGCCGTCAGCGAGCCCGTCTTCCCCTTCACTTTTCCCTCGGTGAATTTCTCCACATAATCCGGGTTCACCCGCGCCGCCCGTTCCAGCAGCCGCGAATGCAAATAAAAGACATCCCCCGGATACGCCTCCCGCCCCGGCGGACGCCGCAGCAAAAGCGAAATCTGACGGTACGCCCACGCCTGCTTTGTCAAATCATCGTAAATAATCAGCGCGTCCCGCCCCCGGTCGCGAAAGTATTCCGCCATCGTGCAGCCCGAATACGGCGCGATATATTGCAAAGCCGCAGAATCCGACGCCGTCGCCGCAACCACAATCGTATGCCTCATCGCGTCATGCTCTTCCAGTTTGTGAACCACCGCCGCAACCGAAGACGCCTTCTGCCCGATGGCGACATACACGCAAATGCAGTCCTGCCCTTTCTGGTTGATGATAGTGTCAACGGCAATCGCCGTCTTCCCCGTTTGCCGGTCGCCGATAATCAGTTCCCGCTGCCCCCGCCCAATCGGCACCATCGTGTCTATCGCTTTCAGCCCCGTCTGCAGCGGCTGCGAAACCGACTGCCGCCAGATAACCCCCGGCGCGATTTTCTCAATCGGCTCGTTCCCCGCCGCTTCAACAGTCCCCTTGCCGTCCACGGGCTCGCCCAGCGGATTCACCATCCGCCCTATCAGATTGTCCCCGACGGGAACTTCCAAAACCCGCCCCGTGCATGCGACGCGGTCGCCCTCGCTCAGGTGTTCGTAGCCGCCCAAAACCACAGCCCCCACCGAATCGCGCTCCAAATTCAGCGCCAGCCCGAAGCCGCCCTTCGCAAACGAGAGCATCTCCCCCTGCTGCGCCGCCGACAAACCGTGAATCCGCACGATGCCGTCGCTCACAGAAAGCACAGCGCCCTCGTTGCGCAGTTCCGCGTCCAGATTAATGTTGCCGATTTTGCGGCGAATCACATCGCTGATTTCCGCCGGACTCAACTGTTTCATAATGTCTCCTCTCGCAAACCGTCGCCGCCGGGCGCGCGAACGCCCAGCGCCGAAGCCATCTTATTCAGCCGCCCGCGAACGCTGGCGTCCAAAACATCATCGCGCGCGTAGGCGCAAACACCGCCCAGCAACTCCGCATTCTCCTCAAAACGAACCTCCGCTTTGCAGCCCGTCCATTTCGCCATTATCCCCTCCAGCACCGCCCGCGCCTCCCCCGAAACCGGCAGCGCCGATTCCACCCGAACGGTCACAACGCCCGCCGCATCGCGCCGCAACTCCTCAAACATTTCCACAATCTCCGGCAGCAGCCGCAGCCGACCGTTCTGCGCCAGAACCGTCAGAAAATTCAAACGGTTAGCGTCCTTTTCTCCGCAGAGTTCCACCACAGCCGCCCGCAAGTCGTCGTCCGCCACCAGTCCCCGCCCGCGCGTTTGTTCCAACACCCCCGCCGTCGCCGCCGCCAGTGCCGCCAGCGCAACGCTCCATTCCCCCAGCACATCCCGCTCCCGCGAGAGCGCATGCTTCCCCCGGGCAAAAGCAAACCCCGCAACCGAATAAGGCCGAACAACCCCCCGCACAGTCACCCCCCCCCGTCCAGCCCCAGGCCGGCCTCGTTACACCTCTCCAGAGGTGTAACGCCCCCAACAAAAGCGGCGTCCCCGCCGCTTAAATTAACCCCACCCCCATCCCCGATGGGAATCAAATTAACCCCCCCCCCATCTTTGATGGGGGGGGTTGGGGGGGGGAAAACCCCAAAAAAAACCAACCCCCCCACAGTCAAAGCCCCTTCTGCAGCGAATCAATAATATCCGCATGCGCCTTCTCATCAACTTCCCGCCGCAAGATCTTAGCCGCCCCGACGACTGCGAGTCCCCCGACGCGCTGCTGCATTTCCCGCCGCATCGCCGCCCGTTCGTTCTCCACTTCGCGCCGGCCTTGTTCAACAATGCGCGACCGTTCCCCCTCCGCTTCTTCACGCGCAGAAGCGACGATGGCGGCTTTGCGTTCTTCCCCTTCGCCGACGAGTTTGCCCGCCGAAGCGCGCGCCTCGGCGACGATTTGTTGCCGGCTGCTTGCGGCATCGGCGAGTTCTTTTTTGCCTTGTTCGGCGGCGGCGAGACCGTCGGCGATTTCTTTTTGCCGGCTTTCAATCGCCCCCATCAGCGGCGGCCAGACAAACTTCATCATCACCCAAACCAAAATGGCAAAGGTGATAATCTCCCCGATAAGCGTAGTAACGCTCAGCAGCTTAAGCCCCCCCTCGGCCCCAAAAGCCGGAAAAGCAACCGTCCCCCCCGCAACCGCCAACCCCGCAACCAGAACCTTTACCCCCCGCCGCTTGCGGGGGGGGGTCGGAGAACGCGCCGAGGACGCAGTCCTCGGCGCGTTCTCCGGGGGGGTGGAAAAAACCTTAACCCCCCCCCCATCTCCGATGGGGGGGGCGGGGGGGGGGAAAACCACAGCAGCAACCCTCATCACAACCCCCGCTCAGCCAAACAAAACAACCAAAGACAAAGCGATGGCGATAATCGGCACAGCATCCGTCAGCCCGACGGTCAGAAAGAACCGCCCCATCAGTTTGCCCTCCAGCTCCGGCTGCCGCGAGATGGCTTCCAGCAGCCGACCGGCGAGTATGCCGATGCCGACAGCCGCCCCCAGCCCCGCCAGCCCCGCGCCGATAGTCGCCAGACCTTTGCTCAGCGCAACCCCGCCCTCTTGCGCGAAGGCCGGCAGTGCGAGAAACGCCAAGAGCAGCGCCAGCGTTTTCCAGATGTGTGAAAGTTTCATTGTTTTCTCCTTTTGGTCAGTGCTTCTCGTGCGCCATTGCCAGATACACCACCGACAAAACAGCGAAGATGTACGCCTGCAGCGGCACAACAAGAATATGGTAAATCGCCCACGGCCCCCCGAAAATCCACTGCGTCAGAAAAGCCCACGGCGCAGCAAACGAAAGCCCCGCAATCAGCAAAAATATCATCTCCGCCGCAAACAAATTCCCAAACAACCGCATGGAAAGCGACAACGGCTTAGCGACTTCCTCCACGCAGCGCAGCAAAAAATTCACCGGCAGCATCCACTTGCCGAAGGGCGCCGTCGCCATCTCGTGCAGGAAGCCGCCCAGCCCCTTCACTTTCACATTGTAATACAGCGTCATCGCAAAAACCGAAAGCGCCAGCGCCGCCGTCAAACTCAAATCCGCCGTCGGCAAAACCTTGAAGTGCGCCACCGACCCCGTCGTCCAGTATCCCCCCGCCGCCACCAAATCCACCGGCACCAAGTCCATCGTATTCATCAGCAGCACCCACACAAATATCGTCACCGCCAGCGGCCCGACAACCGGCGGCGCATTCGGAAACAAATCCCGCACCTGCCGGTCAAAAAAGCCGAACAGCATTTCGCAAGCCACCTGCGCCCGCGACGGTTCCGCCATCTTCGCCGCCCGCGCCGTCCGCCCCAAAAACCACAGAAACAAAACCGCCAGCGCCCACGAAACCAAAAGCGTGTCCAAATGCAAAGCGTTCGTCACCGGCCCCGCCGACGATTCGCCGACGGAATACCGCTGCAAATGCCCCCCGATATACTCCGAAATCCCCGAAGGCCAAGGAACAACAACCCCCCCCGCCATCACCGTCCCCCCCCCCCGTCATTCCAGCGAAAGCTGGAATCCACAACCGACAACCCCCGCGCAAACGACCAAACATTAAACCCAACCCCAACAACAACCCCCCCCACAAACGCCGGCCCAACCAGCAACCCGGCCTCCCCCAGCCCCCGAGCCAAAAGCGCCAAAAAAAGCACCGTCAACGAAAACTTCACCCCCCAGGCCCGAAAAACCCCTTTAACCCCCCCCCCATCTCCGATGGGGGGGGTGGGGGGGGGGAAACCCCAATACAACCAAAAAACCACCACCAACTGAGGCACCACCACCCCCAAAACCCCAGCAAAAAAAGAACCCCCCGCCCCCCCGCCAAAGCCCGCCACAAGCCCGACAGCAACCGCCGCCATCAAAACCCCAAAGGGCAGAGTCCCCCCCCGCGTCAAAGAATCAGTCCTTCCCCCAAAATCACGCGCCGATTATAAAGCATTTCCCCAAAAATGCATCCCCCATTAACTATACCCCCCGCCGCTTGCGGGGGGGGGTCGGAATTTGCCGTCCCCATCGCCACTGGGTAACGCAAAACTCCGGGGGGGTGGAGGAGGCGGAGAAGATTGACCTCGTTCCCACGCTCCAGCGTGGGAACGCATACCCCCCGGCGTCCACGCCGACCAGCGTCATTCCCGCACTCCTGTAAAAAAGCGGGAATCCAGCAAATTTCAAATCCAGAGTCCCCTCCCCCCCAAATTCAAAATCAAATCCCCCCACCCCCACAACCACCCCCGAATCAGCCCCCACCCGGCTAACAGTCCCCGCAAACCCCTTAACAAAAGTCAAATTCAAAGGCGACAAAAAAGTCAGCCCCACCCCCGCCGGACAGCGCGAATCCGTACTAGTCCCGCAAAGTCCCCCGCCGTCAATTAAAGCAGCAATAGCAGCGTCAGCATTTTGCGCAATCGCATCGTCCAACGCCCGGTTGCCGGAGTCATCTTCCACATTAACCCCCGCCCCCGCCCCAAGCAAAAGCGTAATCATCGCCGCGCGGTTGTTTGCGGCGGCGAAGAATATCGGCGTTTTCCCGCTGTTGTCTTTTGCGTTTGCGTCCGCGTCTTCCGCAAGCAGGAGCGAGGCAAGCACAGTGCTTTCCGAAGCCGCGACAAACCGCAGCGGCGTCTCCCCCAAACCGTTGGTCACATTAACACTCGCCCCCGCCGAAATTAATACAGTCATCGCCGCCGTATATCCGAAACCCGAAGCGACAAGAAAAGGAGTGTTGCCGTTGTTGCTGGTCGCATTAACACTCGCCCCCGCCGAAAGCAAAAGCGTTATTAATAAACCGCTCCCATGGTTTGCGGAAAAATGCAAGGGAGTCCACCCGGTATTGTTCCGCACATTAACGCTCGCCCCCAGCGAAACCAGTAAGGAAACCGCCAAGGTGTGTCCGGCGATGGCGGCGGCGTGCAGCGGAGTCGCGTTGCGCCCGCTGCGCACATTCAAATCCGCCCCCGCCGAAACAAATGCAAAAATATGCATCGGCTTGTTCGCCGTCGCCAAGTGATACAAAAGAAAATTATGTTCAAGGTTGCCGCCCACCCGCTCGTCCAAATTTGCGCCTGATGCAACGAACATCGTAACCGTCCGCAAATTCATCGCAATTAAAGAAGCGAGCCGTTCCGCCGGAGTGGATAGGTTTTCCAAACCGAAAGCGTCGCAGCCGGGATTGCTGATGCGGCAGGAATTCAAACCGCGCAATGTGATAAAAACCATCCCCGTCGCCGCAACCGGGCGCGCGGTAAATACTCCGGAGTTAACAGTCCCCGCGACCGCAAAAACCGTCGCCGTCATTGTCCCCCTTTGTTTGCCCTTATAAATCAAATAACCGTCGGCGGTAAGCGAAACAACCCCCGGCGGCCCCGCCGAATAAACAACCGTCGCCTCCTGCGCCGCAACCTCCCCCGAAACAAAAAAAGCCCCCGCCCCCGCAAAAAGCAAAGCGCAAGCCCAACCAAAAAGGCCGCCAACCCCCCGAAAAACCCCTCTCCCCATAAAAGTCCTCCCCAAAACTATACCACACCCCCCGCCCCAAAAAAACCCGAAAAAGCGAAAACCCGGCAAACCCAGGCCTCGTTCCCACGCTCCAGCGTGGGAACGCATACCCCCCGGCGTCCACGCCGAATTCCATACCCCCCGCCGCTTGCGGGGGGGGGTCGGAGCAGTCCACGACGACGGCAGTCGGCGGGGAATGCTCCGGGGGGGTGGAGAGTAAGAGCAAAACCCAAACCGCCCCGCAATCCCCAATATCCCACCCCCCCAAAATCGGAGATTTTGACCCCCCCCCGCAAGCGGCGGGGGGTATAACAAAAAAATACCACCGCTGCGACTGCTGCAGAGACGGCAAACTCCGCCACTCCAACAACCCCAACCTAACCGTCA
>JAHRAH010000049.1 GCA_020027345.1 Gammaproteobacteria bacterium
CAAGCAAAGGTGCGCGAAGCCGAAAACTTCCTCAACCGCCGCCCGCGCCCCTCCATGAACTACCAAACCTCCAACCATATGTTCTTCGCGTAAAATCCTTTTGTTGCATTTCGGACTTTAATGTGCAGTCCTTTGGTGAGCAAGATGATTGAGACCTGGGGCGGCAAGCCGGTGTTTATCGCGCCCAAGGAGGTTTTTCAATCCGCCGAGCGCGGCGTTGTGGACGGAATCAACATGGGCGTCGCCACTTACAGTTCGTGGAAGTTGTGGGGCGTGATGCCCTATATGGTAAACGCCAATCTGTTTTACGGCAACATCATTTATATGATGAACAAGGAAAAGTTTGACGCTTTGTCCGCCGCCGACCAAAAAGCGCTTGCGGAAGCGGCGCGCGAATCCGAAGAGTGGCTCAAACCCCGTTACGAACAATGGATTAATGAACGCGTTGGCGACGCCGTGATGAAAGGCGGCGGCGCTGCGGTTTCCATTTCCGCGAAAGAACGCGCCCGCCTGATAAGCAGCGTGCAAGCGGAATGGGACAAAGAAGTAGACCAAGGTTGCGGCGGAGATTTGGCGGAAAAGATTCGCGGGCTCTACCGCCGTCACGGCGCGTAATCGCGGGGTTCATCCGACGCCCGCCGGCGGCGCGGCGTGAAAAAGGCGATTGTTCGCGCCCGCCGCTTTGTCGGCGCGCTGGGATATGCGGCGATGGCGGCCGGCGCCGTTGTTGTTCTCGCGCTGGCGGCGTGGGTTTCCTACGGTGTTGTTATGCGCTATGTCTTCCGCTCGCCGGACGCGGTAGTCACCGAGGCGACGGCGCTTTTGCTTTTTCCGGTCGCATTTGCCGGGCTTGCTTACGCTCTGGAAATGGACGCATACCCGCGCGTGACCGTGCTGGTTGACAAACTGCCGCCGCGCGCCGCGCAGTTCTTGGAAGGCGCGTGCCGACTGATGATGTCGGCAGTGGGTGGTTTTTTTGCGCTGGCGGCTTCGCAAGCGGCGGTGCGCGATTTTCATTCGGGCGCGGCTTCGGAAATTCTGCTTTGGCCGCGCTGGATTTTCTGGACGCCTTCCGCCGCCGCGCTTTGGCTTTTCGCTTTATTGGCCGCGCTGCATTTTGCCGAAACACTGGCGGGCGCGAAAGAAAAACAATAACCGCAATGGAATGGTATGTCGTTGGCGCCGGATTGCTTTCGCTGCTGGTGTTTTTTATTCTCGCGGGGTTGCCGGTGCCTTTTGCGCTTGCGGCGGCGGCGCTTCCGTTTTTGTGGAACATACAGGGCGTGCCGACTTCGCTTGTGGCGAGCGCGTTGAAATTGTGGGGCGTCTGGGTGGATTACATTTTGCTGGCGGTGCCGTTGTTTGTTTTTCTCGGCGAATTAATCGGGCGCTCCTCCATCGGCCCGAATTTATATTTGGTAATGCATCAGCAGCGCGCGCGCGGCTCGGCGGCGTACGGTTCCATCGGCGCTTGCGCGGGCTTTGGCGCGGTTTGCGGCTCTTCCATGGTCGGTGCGCTCACCATCGGCGGCATCGCCCTGCCCGAAATGTTGAAACTCGGATACGACAAGCGGCTGGCAAGCGGGGTGCTGGCGGCGGGCGGGACATTGTCGGTGTTAATTCCGCCCAGTTTGATAATGCTTTTTTACGGCATTGTCACCGACAGCCCCATCGGTGAATTGTTTATTGCCGGCATTGTTCCGGGTTTGATTTTGACGGCGCTTTTTGTTTTGGTCGTCGTTGTTTGGAACAAAATGCAGCCCGGCGCCGTGCCGGAAAGCGGCGGCGGAAGGCGGGTGCCGCTTGCCAAAGCCGCGTCTTCCATCGGCTCTATTGCGGCAATCGGGGCGGTCATTACCGTTTCCATATATTTCGGCGTCGCCACCCCGACGGAAGCGGCGGCGATTGCAGTGTTGCTGACGACTGCGCTTGCTTTCGCTTTTGGCGGACTCACTGTGCGCGCTTTTTGGAGCGCACTGGCGGCGACTATGCGCACAATGGGATTTCTCGGGCTGCTTTTGTCGGCGGGGGTTTTGTTCGGATTTGTGCTGGCGTATTACCGCGTGCCGCAGGAATTCACGGCGGCATTTTTGTCCCTGGAATTATCGCCATTTGCGGTGCTGGCTTTTGTCATCGTTTTTTACATTGCGCTGGGAATGTTTTTGGAACCGGTGTCAATGACTTTCATCACTCTGCCGACATTGTTTCCGCTGGTTCACGCCGCCGGCTTTAATCCGGTGTGGTTTGGCGTTTTGTATACGATAACGATGGAGATTGCGGTTCTCACTCCGCCGGTCGGTTTGAATTTGTATGTCATACAAGGCGTCGCGCGCAAGGATGTTTCCATCGGCGATGTCATCCGCGGCTGTCTGCCGTTTATCGGCGCGCTAACGGTTTTGATTTTTCTGCTTGTTGCCGAACCGGAAATAGCGCTGTGGCTGCCGGAGTTTTTGCGGTGACTTTGCCGTATGTCCGCAAAAGCGGCGGGGGGATTCCGCTGGTTTTAGTTCACGGTTACCTGGGCGGCGGCGCGCAATGGCGCGGACAAATGCGCGCGTTTAAGGGAATGCGCGTTGTCGCTCCGTGCTTGCCGGGCTTTGGCGAAAGCGCGCGCTTGCCGGCGCCAAAGACCGTCGGCGGCTTTGCCCGGGCGGTGTTGAATTTACTGCAGCGCGAAAACATTCCGCGCTTTTTTCTTCTCGGACATTCCATGGGCGGAATGATTGCACAAGAGATTGCGCGCATTGCGCCGGAAAAAGTCGGCGCATTAATTCTTTACGCAACCGGCGCGCTCGGCGCTTTGCCGGGGCGCTTTGAAACGATGGAAGAATCGCGGCGGCGGCTTTTGGAAGAAGGCGCGCAAAAAGCCGCGGCGCGCATTCCGGCGAAGTGGCTGGCGCGGGGAAAAAACGCCGGGCGCAATTACCGCCTTGCCGTTTGCCTTGCCCGGCGCGCGGATGTTTCCGCGCATCTGGCGGGACTGGCGGCGATGCAGGCGTGGGACGGACGCCGCGCATTGCGGCGCATCGGCTGCCCGGTTTTAATTGTCTGGGGCGATTTGGACCAATCGTACCGCCGCGAACAAATTGATTTTTTGCACAACAACATTCCCCGCGCCGAACTTGCAGTTATTGCGGGCGCGAGTCATCTGGCGCATTTGGAAAAGCCGCGACAATTCAACGCCGCCGTCAGGAAATTTATCGCCCGGCAAAACATTTAACGCCGGGTATTGCATCACCGTCGCCGCCGCTCCGGCGAAGAAAGCGAAATAGGACATATAGGTCTTACAGGTCTTATAACAATTTGCCGGATTTCCGCCTTTGGACAAAATGCGGGAATGACGCCGGACTACTTAAGCAAAACCAGGGAAAACCAGGGGATGTATGCGAGGAGCATTGCCACGAGCAGCATTGCGAAGACGAAAGGGGCGGCGTAGCGCGCGACTTTCAGTATCGGCTCGCCGGTGATGCCGGTGATGACGAACAGATTCAGCCCTATCGGCGGCGTGATAAAGCCGATGCCCAGCGCCGTCACCATCATCACGCAAAAATGCTCGTCCTCCATTCCTATCTCGCGCGCCAGAGGAAAAAGCACCGGCGCGATGAGGACGATGTTCGGCACCGCCTCCATCACGCAGCCGGCGATGATAAAAACGGCAAGCATCAGCGCTATCAAAACCGCCGCGTTGTCCGTCAGCGCCAGCAATTGTTCTATCGCGTATTGCGGAACGCTCAGCGCGCCCAGCGCCTCGGCGAGCGGCAACGAAAGGGCGACGGTCGGGAGTATCACGCCGTTTACTTTCGCCGAGGAAGCCAGCATCGGCGGGATGTCGGCGGGGCGCAGCGTCCCGCGCCAAAAGCCGACGGCAATCGTCGTCACCACCGCCACCGCCGCCGCTTCCGTCGGCGTGAAAATCCCCGAATATATCCCCCCCAAAATAATAAACGGCACCAGCAGCGCAAAGCGCGCGTCCCACACCGCAGCCAGCCAGCGCCGCAAGTGAAACCCCGCGCCGGCGTTTTCATAACCGGCGACGCGGTTGAGAACCGCGTTCGTCAACATTATCGCGGCGAGCACCATCACTCCCGGAATAATCGCCGCGGTAAAAAGCGTCCCCGCCGGCACGCCGAGAACCAACCCGATGACGATGTAGGCGATGGACGGCGGAATCAAAATGCCGGTGCAGGAACCCGACGCGACCAGCGCCGAGGCGTAGGCGCGGGGATAACCGGCGGCGGTGAGCCGCCCGATGGTCATCCGTCCCAAAGCCGCGCAACCGGCGGCGTCCGAGCCGGAAATGCAGGAAAAAAAGCCGCAGCCCAAAACGGTGGAGCCGCCAAAGCCGGCGCGAAAACCGCCCGCCGTCGCTTCGGCGACATTCAGCAGTTTGTCGGACAAGCCCGTGCGCACCAAAGCGTCCCCCGTCAGAATAAAAAGCGGAATGGCGATGAGCGCGAACGCGTCAACGCCCTCAAACAGCGCCTCGCCGATGAGCGAAAGCGGCAGCGCCTCGGTGAGCAAAAGCAGCAGCGAAACGCCAATCCCCATCGCCACCCACATCGGAATGCCCAAACCGAGCAGCACGACTATAAGCAGCAACGGTCCCGCTATGTCCCAGCCCCATTCCACGGCGGCTTCGGGGCGGGAGAACATTTGTCAGTCCCTCCCGGAATCGGCGTCGGCGTCGGCGAACATCGCCTTGCCGGAATAGGGCTCGCGCCCGGCGCGCAAATCGGCAAAATCGCGCGCCGCGGACACGGCAAGGCGCATCACAATCAGCAAAAAACCCAGCGGCACGGCGGCGGTAAACCACGCCCGGTTGACGCGCAAGCCGCTCGTCAGCGAATCAAACTTGATGGAAGTCCAAACCGATTCCAGCGAATAGCGCAGCGCCACAAGCGCGAACAAACACGCGGCGACTTCGCCGAACAAATACAGCGCCGCTTTCGCCCGCGCCGGCAAAAACTGAAATATCACGCCGATGCGAATGTGCGTGCGCTCCCGCACCGCCGCCGCCGCGCCTATCCACACCAAATATACGAAGGCGTAGCGCGCCGTTTCCTCCCCCCAAACCGAGGAATAGGAAAAAACAAAACGGCGCACGACCTCGGCAAAAACAACCGCGACAATATATGCGTAAAGAACCAAAAGCGCCGGGCGCTCCCAGTCGCGGCGGAAGAATGCCGCCAGCCGCCCCGTCATCGTCCCCGCCTTCCCCTTCGCAACTGTCGCCGCCGCCAGCGGCGGGCGCTCAGATGGAATCCACGATGTATCGTCCGGGCGCCGGAGTTTCGGCGGCGGCGAGCATCTTCTCAAAAGCCGCGGCCGAACCCAGCGCGGTTTCCTTAAACGAATCCCACTCCGCGCGCTGATGCCCGCCGAGTTGGACAAACTCCGCCATCGCGCCGCTTTCCAGGGAATGGATTTTCACGCCCGCCTGCCGCATTTCGTCGGCGGCGTAGGCGAAGGATGCCGGCACCGTCGCCAGATTTTGCCGGAATGTGATGTCCGACGCTTCCTCCACCGCGTCCTGCAATTTCGGCGGCAGCGATTGAAACCATTCCAGATTGCAACTGTAAACCTGCCCGCCGTGAACGCTTTGCGCGAGCGTGATGTGGTCCAGAATGTCGGCAAAGCCGAAAGCGTACAGTCCCCCGACGACGGGATCCAGCGCGTCGGCGACGCCCTGTTTGATGGCGGCGGGCGTCTCCCCCCATGCGACCGGAGTCGGATTCGCGCCCAGCAAACGGTAAAACTGCTGCAGCGTTTTGGAACCGGGCACGCGGAATTTAATCCCCTTCATATCGGCGGGCGAGAGAATCGCCGGCGCACCCTTGCGCACGGAAAAAGTGCGCGCCGAAATGCTGGTATACCAAAGCGCCTTGAACCCGCTTTTGGCGATGGCGGGGTCTATCGCGTTTTTCCACGCGTCGGATGTCACCAGATTCACAAACCGCTGATTGGTCGCGCACCAGTAGGGAATGTTGACGATGTCCACCGCCGGCGCGAAGGGCGCGAAGTTGGAGATGGAATGCTGCGCGACTTGAATGACGCCTTGCTGCACTTTGTTCGCGAGTTTCTTCCCCGCGCCGAGTTTGCGCGCCGCGGCGAGGTTGACATAAATCTCGCCGCCGGAGATGTTTTGCACATTCTCCTTGAAGTGCGCCTGCATAATCGGGTAGTAACGCGAGGCGCCGACGATGTAGGCGGTCGCAAAAATCATCTCGTGCTTCGCCTCTTTTTTGCGCCGCGCCTCTTCCTTCGCCGTCTGCGCCAGCGCGCCCTGCGTCAGCGCCCCGCCCGCAGCGGCGACAGCCGCCGCCGTAAAGCCAAAGCGCGCCGCGCCGCCGATAAAGCGCCGCCGATTCTCGTCAATGTGGTTTTCGCTCATCGCGGTCCTCCTGTTTTTTTCAGTGTGTCACTTTTCGCCCGCTCCGCGCGGATGGCCGCGGCGACGGCGCAAGCGACAGCCGCGAGCAAAAGAAAAAACTCGGGGACGCCGTCCAAGGGCGCGGCCGTGCCGGTGCCGCTCCACAAACGGTATTTGCCAACGCAAACATTTCCGGCAAAAACCAGCAGCAACAGCAGCGAAGCGGCGGCGAAGCGGCGGCGGGACTTCATTTTTCGGCGTCCGGCATCGCCGGCGCAACAAACGGAAACCGCGCGCGCGCTTTGGTGTCGGCGACATGCGCGCCGCGCACATAACGCTTGTCGTCGCCCTCCCGCGCGATGTAAACATATTCCGGCATCCCCCCGGTAACGCGGTGAATGAAAAGCCGCCGCCGCTGACTGTCGGCAACCCGCGCGCGAACTTCGCCGATGTCCCAGCCGTCGCGCGCAATCCCCGCCAACTCGTCGGCGGCGATTTTGTGCGCGGCGTCCTCCGCCAGATTGTTTTGTTCCAGCGGGTCTTTTTCCATGTCAAACAGCAGCCGGTCTTCGCCTTCCAAATCCATAAACTTCCAGCGTCCCCGGCGCACCATCCGGCTCGGCCCCGTGGAACCGTCCGCGGAATACTCGCCGATGACAGTGTCGCGCCATTGTCCCCCGCCGCCGTTCGCAAAAAGCGAAGCGAAACTCGCGCCGTCGGCCGGCGCGCGCAAATCGCAGCCGCCGGCAATCTCCAAAATAGTCGGCATCAAATCGGCGAGCGAAACATTTTCTTTCACCCGCCGCGACTGTTGTTTTCCGGGAAGGCGAATCAAAAGCGGCACCCGCGCCGACCACTCAAAAAAATGCTGCTTGTACCACATTCCGCGCTCGCCCATCATATCGCCGTGGTCGGCGGTGAACACTACCGCGGTGTTGTCGGCGAGTCCCGCATCTTCCAGCGCGCGCAAAAGCCGCCCGACTTTGTCGTCTATGCACGAAATCATCCCGTAATACCCGCGCCGCGCGCGCCGAATATCCTCCTCCGTCACAGTAAACAAATGCCGCCCGTGACAGTAATACAAATTGCGCGAGAGTATGTCCCGCTTTTCCGGCGGCAAATCGGGCGCGGCGGGCATGTCAATTTCGCCGTCGCCGTAACGGTTCCAGAATTCCTCGCCGATGACAAAAGGCGAATGCGGCTGCGTAAAGGAAACCGTGAGAAAAAACGGCGACCCGCCGCTGCGGCGCGCGGTGTCGTATATTTCCCTTATGCCGTTGTATTCCACTTCGTCGTCAAAATCCATTTGCAAAGTGCGCTTGCACGGTCCCGATTCAATCACCGGCGCCATCGTCAGATTGGTCGGGCGAAACTCGCGCCCCTTGCTCCAATCCACTGTCGTGGCGAAATTTGCCGTGTAGATGTCGGTCGTCAGACGGCGTTCGTAACCGTGTAATTGGTCGGGCCCGACAAAATGCATTTTGCCGCACAATGTCGCGCTGAATCCCAAATCGCGCAGGTAATGCGCCAGCGTCGGCGTTTCCGAAGAAAAGGAACTGGCGTTGTCAAAACAATCCAGCGCATGCGCCAGCCGTCCCGTGTGCAAAACCGCCCGCGAAGGCGCGCATATCGGAAAATTACAATAAGCGTTTTCAAAAACCGCGCTTTGTTCGGCGAGCGCGCAAAGATTCGGCGCGCGCACGACCGGATGCCCGTAACAAGGAAGCGCCGCCGCCGCCATCTGGTCGGCCATAATCAAAAGAATGTTCGGGCGCGCAAAAGGCACGGCGGCGATTGTATCACCATTCCCCGCCCGCGCGGTCATTTCCGCAAAAGGGGGGAATGGGGGAAAACCGGCAACCCGCGCCGAGGGGGAGTCAATCGCCGCCGCGTATTTCCGAGATGATATTCGCCATCGTTTCGTCGTTCAATTTTTTCCGGAACACAATCCGGGCGCCGGGAAAGCGGGCGTCGACCGCCTCAAAAAATTTCCGGGCGCATTCCATCTTTTTCTTTTCCCGCTCGCGCGCGTCGCGGTCAAAGTCGTCGTATCCCTTGGTTTCCACCACGAGATAGAGACGGCTGCTTTCGCCGCCGCAAACAACAAAGGCAAAGTCCGGGCTGTATTCGCCAATTGGCGTTTTAATCCCCACCCTCGGCAGTTTGGCATACACGGTCACGGCGTTCACGCCGCTTTCCTCAATGGTTTTCTTTTCTATGCCGCTGTCGTAGCCGGTGACATTTTCGTAGAGCGATTTTCCCCGGGCGGCGTCGTTTTCAATCTCAGAGATTTGCAGCAGATGCCGCCCCAGCAGTCCGGCGTCTATCGCTTCCCGCGGCCCGCCTTCGCCGTCGGTCAGCGAAGTGGATTTAATCCGGGTTTCAATGATGTCGTAGCCGATTTTTTGCATAACCATTCCGTGCGCCGTTTCCGTGCAAATGCGGGCGATTTCCCGCGCCGCCTGTTTGGGGTTGATTTTTATGGATTCAAATTTCCCCCCGTCCATTTTGCGCAGAATCTTCGCAAGCGTCCGGCGCGTCAGTTTCGTCATTCCCGCCAACTCCCCCATAAATTCGCCGAAAGTCGCGACGCCGCCCAAGGCGCCCGCGCCCTGGTATTCGGTTTCGTGAACAATCATGTTTTTGACCGATTCCGCCATTGCGCTCCTGTCAATCCGAATCCGGACGGACGCGACATTGAGATTTTTGTTAATGGCGGCGGCGGCTTGCTTAATCAATTCGGGCGTGTTGATTTCGTATTTAATCACCGCCTCGCTGTTGATGCGCGCCCACGCATCCTTGAATTTGGCGAAGTTCGCCTTGTTTATTTTCGCCTGTTCGCGGCTTTGCGCGGCGGATTTGATTTTGCTTTTCACCTCGTATATTTCCGCCATAAACCGCAGCAATTTTTCGGCGCCCGCGCCCGCGGTTTTCGCCAGCGCGATAATTTCCGCCTTGGCGCGCGCAAACTCATCCGGGCCGGAAACGACGACGGCGTTGTAATCGTCGTCGCTTGTTATTAAGCCGAGCTCCGTCAGCCCTTCAATCAAACGGTTCGCCGATTTTTGGCTCGGGCAAATGCCGCAATCTATAAGCCGCCGGTTGGAGAATCCCCGCGCCCCCGCGGACAAACTCGCGTCGTCAATGTTTTCCTGTATGCCGCGGACAAAGTCCTCCTCGCTGCCGGGGACGATGACATCCAAAACGCTTTCCGCCGTCAGGCGGCGCCCGTCCTGATTGACCGGCAGCCGCAGCCCCCTGCCGATTTGCTGCAGTTTGGTTATTTCCGAATTGCTCGGCGCGAGTTTGGCGAGCGTGAAAATGTTGGGGTTGTCCCATCCTTCGCGCAGCGCCCACTTGGAAAAGATAAACCGCCGCGGCTCGCTGAAACGCAGCAACTTTTCCTTGTTGCGAAGAATCAGGTCAATCTCCTCTTCGTTGTCCTTCGCCTTGTTGGATTTGGCGAAGTAGCCGCCGCGCACTTCGGCGCCGCGCGACGATTCCAGATATTTCCGGTAATCCGCGCTCAAACCGCCCCGCGAAAGAACGGCGGCGCGTTCTTTGTCGTAAAGGGCGTCAAAGGTTTGCGCCAATTCGCCGGCGGCGTTGCTGTCCGTCAAATACGCGCCGACGCTGTCTATAAAAAAAAGCGAAAGCGCTTTCATCCCCGCGTCAAAAAGCGCCGGCTCTTTTTGCAAATGCCGCCTTATCGCGGCTTGCAATATCGCCTTGCGCGCCTCGCCCTTCAATTCGGAGCAGGAATCTTCCGCGCCGAAGGGCAGGGCGTAACCGTTGTCAAAACGGATTTCGCTTTTGGTTATTTTTTCCACCACATAACCGTTCAGCGCGCCCGCGCCAAGTTTTTCGCCGAGATTGTCGCCCTCGCGCGCGGCGCAGGAATTTTCGGAAGCGCAACCGTCGGCGCGGCTGGAATACACAATTTCGGCGGAATAGTTTCCGCAGATTCCCGTCCTGCCTTTGTATTTAAGCGAATCGTCGGCGGTCAGCGAGACGCTGCTGACGGTGATGGATTTGACAAGCCCCTCGCGGAAGGCGGAGGCGCTGTCCATCGCATACACCAGATTGCGCAGGTCGTCCTTTTTGAATGTCGCGCCGTAGCGCAGAACGATTTGCGCGTTAAACTGCGGCAGATGCTTTTTCGTTTTTTCCCCGCCGGCGCGGTGCGGCTCGTCAATGATAATCACCGGGCGAATCTTGCCGATTGCCTCCATATAACTGCGGGAGCCGTCCAGCAGACCTCTTTCCAACTTCTTTTTATGGATAATGTTGCCGACTTTGTTAAACGAGGCGAAAGTGGCGACCAGCACGCTAATCTTTTTGTTGCTCGCGCCGACAAAAGCGGCGGCGGCCGACTCGCTGTAATTGTGCGCCGAAAGCGCCGCGCCGTAGCGGGCGAAAAACGGGCGGGTGATTTCAAGATTCTTCATCGCCCCCGCCCGAATGGCGTTGGAAGGCACCAGAATCACAAACTTGGACAATCCGTATTCCCGGTTAAGCCGGTAGACGGTGTCAATGAAAGTGAATGTTTTGCCGGTGCCGGTTTCCATCACCACATCCAGATTCAGCGGCCTGCCGCCCCGCTGCGGGTCAACCTCTCCATGGCTTTCTATATTGTTCATTTCGCGCACGGCGCGGATGCGCTCCGCCGTTTGCGCGTAATCGCAAACGGGATTGCCCAATGCCGGCGCGTTTGCGTTGACGGCAAATTCGCAGCCGGCGAAAACGCCAACGACGCTTTGCGCCGCCCGCGCTTGATAATCCAGATTTTCAAAATGCAGCTTCACCGCGTCCGCCCCTTCACCGCGACTTTGTTCTTGCCCGCGACATTCGCCTGCAATTCCAGAATGAAACGGTCGCTCTTAATCCGCGCGTCGTAAACGCACACGCGGTTAATCCGGCTTTCCTGCAGCAGGCGGTATTTTTCCTTCGGGGAAAACTCGCCGAGAACAAACAAAACGCCGCCCGCTTCATACAATGCGCCGGCAATGTGCGTTTTCACCGCCGCGTCCAGCGGGATTCCCTCGCCGAGCATCAGGTTGCAAAGCAGCGTGTCATCGTCGTGCGGCGAATCCAATTCCAATTTCGCAATGTCGTCCTGCCCGACTTCGCCGAGCGGACGGACATACATTTCATTGCCGGCGTCTTCGGCTATCTCAAAAACGCGGAAGCCGGTGTCGGGCGGCTCCTTGCCCCCGGCAAGATTGCCGTTTTTGCTTTTCCACTCCTCCCGCACTTGCTTGCCCGCGCGGCGCAACCGTTCGGCGGCAATCTCAAAAATGGTCGGCTCCTTGCCGAGTTCGTTTTGGACAAAATCGCGCGCCGTCTTGTTGGTCTTGGGGTCAATCATCTCGGGCAACTGCACCAAAATAAACTTCCGCCCGCCGCCGTCGGCGGCGTTCAGCCGCATGACGGCGTGGCCGGTCGTCGCCGAACCGGCGAAGAAATCAAGGACGAAGCCGTCCTTGTTTCCTATGGAAGAGAGAATTCTCTCCATTAATTCCACCGGTTTGGGGTAGTCAAAAACGGAGAAGTCCAATTTCTCCAAATCTTCCTGCCCGTGGTTGTTGAGCACCCCCTGGATGATGGAGTACATTTTTTTTCGCGAGCCCTTCTCTACCAATTCGGCGATAAAATGCATCCCGTTTTTCTGCCTGCGCAGAATGTATTCCCCCGCGTCTATGCGGTCCTGTATTTCCCTGACTTGCTCCGGGTTCTTGTATTTTTCCAATTCCTCATAATAGCACCGGCGCTCTACGCCCTTTTCATATCTCCCGAATTTCTTTCGGACAACATCGTCGTCAACGAAAAATGTGCGCCCGTCTTTCTCAAGGATTTTGTCCTTGGAAAAACGGCCGTTGCCGATTTCCTCGCCCCGGTAATCCAAAATCGGGTTTATGTCCTTTTGATAAACCAAAATGTAATCATGCCCGGTCACGATTCCTTTGGCTGCGCCGCCGCCGCTTGCGCGCTGCCAAATGATAGTGTTGACAAAATTGCTTTCGCCGAAAATTTCGTCGCAGAGCATTTTGAGCGCCGCCATTTCGTTGTCGTCAATGGAGATAAAAATGACGCCGTCGGCGGCGAGCAGGTCTTTCGCCAGCAACAGGCGGGGATACATAAAATTCAGCCAGCCGCTGTGCGTCGCCGCGCCGGCGATGTTTTTAACATGCTCTTTTTGTTCGGGGCCGTATCCCAGTTCGTCCAGCACTTTCTCCTGACTCTGCGTGTAGTTGTCGTTGTATACAAATTCGCCGCTCTTCGTGTTGTAGGGCGGGTCAATGTATATCACCTTGACGCGCTCAAAGTAGTTGAGCCGCAGCAGTTTCAGCGCGTCCAGGTTGTCGCCCTTGATGAGGATGTTGCCGGTGTTGTCAAAGCCGGCGCTTTCGGCGCGCAGCGGCTTAAGGATTTTGTCGTTGGGCGCGTAGGCGTTGTGAAAGGCCTCCTTTTTCCCCACCCAGCGCAGTTCAAAGCCCTCGTTGACGACCTCCCAGTTTTTGGGCGAAAGCATCCCCTGCAGCCGCGTTTGGTCCACGACAAAGCCGCCCGCTTTCGGCTGCAGCACGCCCGGAAAGTGCCTTTGGAATATTTTCCTCAGTTCGTCCCCCTTGCCGCTTTGCGGGATGACCGGCTGCCTCGTTTGTTTTTTTTCTTCGCTCATTTGTCTTTTCCGCGCATCCTTGCCGGGCGGGGGGATTATACGCCATTGCCGTCTCAACCGGCAGTCCCCGTCCCGTCCAAAGCGCCTGCGGGTCGGGGGGCGGAATTTTCGGGGGATTGTGTTATACTCTTTTGCTGTCCGGGCGCGGCGGCGGCGCGGGCGCGTTTTGGTTGCGGTAACGCCGGGCGCTGCTCGCCGGGCGCGGCGGATTTTTGTGCGAACGACAGGCGGAACGGAAAACGACAATGGCCCTTACGGACAGCGAACTGCTGACCTACATTCAATCCATCGCGCGCGAGAAGGACATTCCTTTTCCGACGGTGATTAAGATCTTCGGCGACGCGCTGGCGCAGTCGCTGAAAAGCCGCGCGCGCGAGTTTAACGAAGCCGGCTTTCGCGTGGAAATCAACCCCGAAACGGGCGCGATTAGCGCGCGCCGCTTTTGGCGCGTGCTCGCCGAGGACGAAGTTTTGGAGCATCCGGAGCGCGAACTGATGCTGGAACGCGCCCGCGACCGCGAGCCGGCGGCGCAGCCCGGCGACGAAATCTTTGAGCCCATCCCCAACGCCGACGCGCAGTTTTTCCTGCGCGCCGGAGTGCAGCGGACGAAGCAGTTTCTGAACATCCACCTGCGCGAGGAAGAACGCCGCCGCCTGCTGAGCGAACTTCTGGAGCGCCGCGAAGACCTCGTCAGCGGGCAGGTGCTGCGCCTTTTGCGCAACACCGGCGACGCCATCGTGGAAGTTATGCGCGTGGAATGCCGCCTCGCCAAGCGCGACATGATTCCCTACGAGTCCATCAAGCCCGGCGACCGCATACAGGCGCTCATCAAGAATATGGATGCCCTCAGTTTGGAGCCGCCCGAAGAAGAGCAGCGCGGCGAAATGCGCGGCGAGCGCGACAAGGAAGGGCGCGTGCGCCATCCGGTGTTGCTGACGCGCACGAGCCCGGAGTTTCTCATTCGCCTGTTTCAGCGCGTCGTCCCGGAGATAGAAAAGGGCATTTTGGAAATCGTAAACGCCGTGCGCAGCCCCGGCAACCGCGCGAAGATTGCGGTGCGCTCGCACGACCAGCGCGTGGACCCCGTCGGCACTTGCGTCGGCATTCGCGGCTCGCGCGTGCAGCAGGTTACGAACGAACTCAACGGCGAGCGCATTGACATCATCCCCTGGGACGAGGACGACGGCAGGTTTGTCCTCAACGCCCTTTCGCCGGCGGAAGTTTCCAAAGTGCATATTGACCGCGAAAAACATTCCATGGACATACTCGTGGAACCCGAACTCCTCGCGCAGGCGATTGGCAAGACCGGCGTCAACGCCCGTCTCGCCTCGGCGCTCACGCAGTGGCGGCTGAACCTGCGCGCGCCGGAGGAATATCAGGCGGCGGCGGAAGAAGAACTCGCCGGCAAAAGCGAAGTGCTGGCGAAGGCGCTGGATTTGGATGTCAATGTTTCGCGCGTTTTGTGCGAGGAGGGTTTTGAAACTCTCGCGCATGTCGCCTACGCGCCGCCTTCCGACCTTTTGGAAATAGACGGCTTCACCCCGGAGATGGTGGAAGAAATGCAAAACCGCGCGCGCGAAGTCGCCGCCCGCGAGGAAAAAGCGCTGACGGAAAAAGTCGGAAAGATGGACGGCGAGCTCGTAACTCTTTTCGGCGAGCACGGCGGCGAGCGGCTGCGGCAGTTGGCGGCGGCGGACATCACGACGCTTTTGCAGTTTTCCGACCTCGCGATTGACGACCTTTTGGAAATCGCCGAAATGCCCGAAGAAGAAGCGGGCGCGCTCATTATGGAAGCGCGCAAAATACTGGAAGCCAAAGTCGCGGAAATGGACGAACTGCTCGCGCGCGCTTTCGGCGAACAGGGCGAGGAACCGTTGCTGCGCCTTGCGGCGGCGGGCGTGCGCACGCTTTCGCAGTTTTGCGAAATGCCGGCGGGGGACATTTCGCAAATTACCGAAATGCCCGAGGAAGAAACGAACGCGCGCATTGCGCAGGCGCAAAAGATTCTCGCCGCGGCGGCAAAAGCAAGCGCGGCGGGCGCCGAATAAAACGCGGGGACGGCAATGACGACGACCGTGGACATCGCGCGCAAATACAACAAAACCGACGAGGAAGTCGCGGCCGCGCTCAAAGCGATTCAGGTCAAGCGCGTCTCCGTCGGCGCGCGCATTGAGCCGGCGGTGGAACAGCAACTGGACATTTACTGGCGCAAGCAAAGCGCCCCCGGCAAAAAAACAAAAGAAAAAAAAGCGCAGCCGCTCGGGCGCACCCGCACTATCGGCCGCACCGAAATCAGCGAACGCCCGCGCCGCGCGATTAGCATCCCCCGCCCGCCGCAACCGTCCCCGCAACCGGAAACGATAACGCGGCCGCCTGCGGAAGAAATACAACCCCCCGCAGCCGCCGAACCAATTGCGGAACAACCGGAAATGCAAACGCCGCAACAGTCGGCGGAGACAGTCGCAACCGCGGCCGCGGAAACAACGCCGGCGACGACGGAAACAAAACCCCCGCCGGAAACGACAACGCAATCCGCGGAAGAAACGGCCGCGGCAACGACACCGTCAACGCAAACGCCGGAAGCCGCAACGGTCGCGCAGCCGCTTGCGGAAACAACGGCGGCGGCGCAGCCGGAGAAAAAAAGCAAAGCGCGCGGCGGCACAATCAAAATGGACAAGGAAGCGCTCCTCAAATGGGAGCGCGAACGCAAGCGCCGCGAAAAAGCGAAAAAGCACGGCAAGCCGCCCGCGCAAAGCGGGCACAGATTCACAAAGCCCGCGGAGAAAGTCGCCCGCAAAATTGCGATACCGAAAACAATCACCGTCGCGCAACTCGCCTTGCGCGTTTCGCTCAAAGCCGCCGTTTTAATTGGGGAACTGAAATCGCAGGGTGCATCGGTCGACGAAGAAAACGCGGCCGAACAATCGCTGGACCGCGACACCGCCTTTCTCATCGTGGAAGGGCTGGGACACGAACCCTTTGACGCGCCCGAAGACGACATTGAACTCGCCCTCGCCCGCGGCGAAGAAGGCGAAGCCGAAGCCGAACGCAAGCCGCGCCCGCCGGTCGTTACCGTGATGGGGCATGTCGACCACGGCAAAACTTCGCTGCTGGATTTCATACGCAAAACAAAAATAGCCGAAGGCGAAGCCGGCGGAATAACGCAGCACATCAACGCTTATCAAACAAGCACCGCGAAAGGCGTAGTTACTTTCATAGACACGCCGGGGCATGAGTTATTCAGCGAAATACGCTCGCGCGGCGCGCGGGTAACGGACATCGTCGTGCTTGTCGTCGCCGCCGACGACGGCGTGCGCCCGCAAACGATTGAAGCGATACATCACGCGCAGGCGGCGGGCGCGAAAATAATAGTCGCCGCGAACAAAATGGACAAGCCGCAGGCGGACGCGGAAAAAGTGAAAAAAGAACTGAGCCAAAACAATGTTCTCACCGAGGACTGGGGCGGCGAAGTGCAGTTTGTTCCGGTTTCGGCGCTCACCGGAAAAGGAGTGGACGATTTGCTGGAAGCGATCAGTTTGCAGGCGTCGGTGATGGAAATAAGCGCGGCCGAAAAAGCCCCCGCGCGCGGCGTCGTCATTGAATCGCGGCTGGACAAAGGGCGCGGCGTGGTCGTCCCGCTGATAATCACCGAGGGGATTTTGTCGCGCGGCGACATTGTCGTTTGCGGTTCCGAAAGCGGAAGAATACGCACGATAACAAACTTCGCCGGAAAAACAGTGGACGAAGCGCGCCCCTCCGACCCCGTGGAAATACAGGGGCTTTCCGGCATTCCGGAAACCGGTTCGGAATTGGTGACAGTCGGCGACGAGCGCAAAGCGCGCGAGATAGCCGAAGCGCGGCGCGACAAATTCCGCGCCGGCCGTCTCGCTTCGCTCGCGCCCGATTTTGCCGACGCCGAAGAACGAATGGCGGCGGACGACGAGCCGCGCATTTTGCCGGTTATCGTGCGCGCCGATGTCAACGGTTCGCGCGAGGCGCTTTCGCTCGCGCTGGAAACGGTCGCGGGGAAAAATATGCAAATGAAAGTCATACACAGCGGCGTCGGCGCGGTTAACGAATCGGATGTGCATCTCGCGCAGGCGAGCGGCGCGATTGTCGTCGGCTTTAATGTGCGCCCCGACGCGAAAACGCGCAAACTCGCCGAAGCGCGCGCCGTCAAAATACTTTCCGGGCGCGTCATTTACGATTTGCTGGAGGAAATAAAAGACCTCGCCCTCGCCCGGCTGGGCAAGGCGACGGAAGAGGAAATCATCGGCGCCGCCGAAGTCAAAAAGGTTTTCTCCATCGGCAAAGTCGGCAATATCGCCGGCTGCGTCGTTACCGACGGCATCGTCCGCGCCGACGCCCGCGCGCGCATTATGCGCGACGGCGCAGTGGTTTTTGAAGGTGGCGTGGATTCCCTGCGACACTTTAAGGATGCGGTCGCCGAAGTGCGCGCCGGAGACGAATGCGGAATCGGCGTGCGCAAATTCAACGATGTGAAAATCGGCGATGTCATTGAACTCGTGCGCGTCGTGGAAGTCGCCGCGCAACTGTGAGCGCCGCCCCGTGCCGGGAAAAAGTTACCCCCGCCGCTACCGGCTGGAAGCGCTGGTTTTGCAGGAACTTTCGGCGCTGCTCTCGCCCGCTTTCGCCGGCGAACTGCTGACCGTCCGCAGCGTCGCGCTCAGCCGCGATTTCGGAACGGCGACGGTTTTTTACGGAGTCGCGCCGGGCGCCGATTCCGCCGCCGCGCAAAAAAAACTGGAACTCCTCGCGGCGAAATGCAGGCGCGACCTCGCCCGCCGCCTGAATATGCGGCGCACCCCCGCGCTTGTTTTCTCGCCCGACGCCGAAGGCATCGCCGCCGACCGCCTGCGCGATTTTCTGGAAAAAGTAAATGACGCAAACTGACATTGACGGCGTTTTGCCGCTCGTCAAGCCGCGCGGGATATCCTCGGCGAAAGCCGCCGCGCAAATTAAAAAGATGTTCGGCGCGCGCAAAGCCGGGCACGGCGGCGCGCTGGACCCGCTCGCAGACGGACTCTTAATCGTCCTGCTCGGAGAAGCGACCGCCTTCGCGCAATTTGTTTTGGGCGCGGAAAAAACATATACCGCAACAGTCGCCTTCGGCGCGCAAACCGAAACAGACGACAGTGAAGGAAACATTGTTTTCGCCGCGCCGCCGCCCGCCGATTTGCGCGAAAGGGCGCGCGGATTGCTGCCGCAATTTACCGGCGACATTATGCAAACCGCCCCGCGCTTTTCCGCGCTCAAAGAAAAAGGCGAGCCGGCCTACAAACGCGCGCGAAAAGGATTGTCCGTCAGCGAAAAAACAAGAAAACTATATGTGCGCGAAATCACGGTAACAAACGCGGATGCCGACGACGGCAATGGCGGCGACAGTGCCGCCGTTCCTTTGCAAAAAATGGAGTTTCGCATTTGCGCGCAAAGCGGTTTTTATGTGCGCGCTTTCGCCCGCGATTTGGGAAAGGCAATCGGCTGCGGCGCGCATTTGTCGTCGCTGACGCGCACGGCGAGCGGCTCTTTTACGATGGAAAAAGCCGCGCATTTGCATTCCCTCGCAAACGACGAGGCGCGCATAAAACATTTGCTGCCGGCGGAAGCTGCGCTTATGCGCTTTCCGCGCCGCGAACTTGCGCCCGCGCAAATCGCGCGAATGGGATGCGGACAAACGGCGCACTGCAACGGCGACGGCGAAAACAAAAACGAAAACAACAACAGCGGCGATAACGACAGCGGCAACGAAGAAAAAATGATGCGGGTGTATTCCCCGGCGGGGAAGTTTGCCGGAATTGCCCGCGGCGCAAACGGTCATTTGCGCCCTTTGCGTTTTTTGCGATGGACAAGAACGGAGACGGAAAATGGAAGCGGATAAAGCGGAAAAACTTGTGGAAAAACTCGCCTTTTCGGCGCTCGCCGAACAGCGCGCGCGGCGGCGCTGGGGCGTGTTTTTCAAACTTTTGTTTTTTGCCTATGTCGGCGCGTTCGCGCTGCTCGCCTATTTCTCCCCGCCGCGCGGCGGGCTGGCGGGCGTCGGCGAACACGCGGCCGTCATTGAAGTTACCGGCGAAATCAAAGCCGGCGGCGCGGCGAGCGCCGCCGTCGTCAACAACAACCTGCGCCGCGCCTTCGCAAACAAAAAAGCGAAAGGAATCATCCTGCGCATAAATTCCCCCGGCGGCAGCCCCGTGGAATCCGGCCGCATCTACAAAGAACTGCGCCGCCTGCGCGCGCTGCATCCGGAGAAAAAAGCGTACGCCGTCATCGGCGATTACGGCGCCTCCGGCGGATACTACATCGCCGCCGCGGCCGACGAAATATACGCCGACGAAAGCAGTTTGCTCGGCTCCATCGGCGTCGTCTATTCCGGCTTCGGCTTCACCGGCGCGATGGAAAAACTCGGAGTGGAACGGCGCGTCTACACCGCCGGCGAGGACAAAACAATGCTGGATCCTTTTCTGCCGCGAGACGAAAAAGATATTCGCCGCCTGCGCGAAATACTTTCCTCCATACGCGAAACATTTGTCGCCGCCGTGCGCAAAGGGCGCGGCGAGCGGCTTTCCGCCGAGAGCGAAATATTCACCGGCGCGATCTTTGACGGCAAGCGCGCAGTGCAGCTCGGCCTCGCCGACGGCGTCGGCGACGATTTGTATGTCGGCCGCGAAATTATCGGCGTAAAAAAACTCGTAACCTACGACGAAGGCGCAAAAGACGACTGGCAATCCCTGGCCCGCAAACTAATAAGCGGAACCCAAGCCCCCGCCATTTTCATCCGCTAACCAAACCGTCATTCCCGTTAATTTGCCGGATTCCCGCCTCCGGGAAATATGCGGGAATGACAGTTGCGGCGGCGTTCAGGAAAACTGCTTGTATTTTTGGAGGAGGCGGTGCGGGGGTTTCAGGGCGTCGCGGCGGAAGGGGTCGCCGAGTTCGCGCGTGCATATCAGTTCCAGAATGGTCGTGCGCCCGGGGGTGTCCTTCCCGCCTTTTTGCGCGTCGCACGCTTTTTCCAGCGCTTCGCCGACTTCGTCCAGATTTTCTATCCGCTGCGCGTGCGCGCCCATCGCTTTGGCGATGTCGGTGAAGTTCGCCGCGGTTTTTTCGTTTTCGCCCAGGTTCACGCCCAAAAAGCGGTTGCCGTAAAAATCCACCTGGTTCTTTTTTTCCGCGCCCCACTGGCGGTTGTGAAAAACGACAACCGTGACCGGTATGTTCTCGCGCACGCAGGTGAGGATTTCGCCGAAACTCATCCCCCATGCGCCGTCGCCGACATACGCGACGGCGGGGCGGTTCGGCGCGGCGAGTTTTGCGCCGATGATCGTGGGGAACGCATAACCGCAGTTGCCGAAACTCATCGCCGCGAAAAAACTGTTCGGATGGCGAAAGCGCAAATAACTGTTCGCGACCGAGCAGATGTTGCCGATGTCGGTGCTCACCATCGCGTTGTCGGGCATCGCTTTTTCCAGCGCGCGCAAAACTTCGCGCGGGTGCATTCCTTTCACCTTGTCCGCTTTTTCCGTTTCGCGGCTCCATTTGTCTTTTTCGCTCGCCCATTCGTTGAGTTCGTCCTCCCACTTTTGTTTTTCCTCTTTGATTGCGCGGGCGCGCTCTTCTTTGCTTGCGTCGCAGGCGAGGGCGCCGATTTTTTCCAGCCGCGCGAGCAGCGCCGCCGCCGCCGCCGCCGCGTCGCCGCAAACGGGGACGGTCACCGGGCGCGTCAGCCCCAGCATACGGTGGTCGACATCCACCTGAATAATCTTCGCCCCTTTCGGCCAGTATTCCAAACCGTGCTGCGGCAGAGTCCCGAAAGGCCCCAGCCGCGAACCCAAAGCCAAAACGACATCGGCGCGCGAGAGGAGTTTCATCCCCGCTTTGGAACCCTGATAGCCGAGCGGACCCGCCCAGAGCGGATGATTGCACGGGAAGGAATCGTTATGCAAATAACTGTTGACGACCGGGCAGCCCAAACGCTCGGCGAGCGCTTTGCAGTTTTTCACGCCGCCGGAAAAAAGCGCGCCGCCGCCGGAGATGATGACCGGAAACTTCGCCGCCGCCAGCAGTTTCGCCGCTTCGTCCAGCGATTCCTCGCCGCCGGCGGCGCGCGTGAGTTTGCGCGGCTGCGGGATTTCGTAATCCGCCTCGCCGTAGAAAAAATCGCGCGGGATGTTCAACTGCGCCGGCCCCCGTTCCGCCATCGCGTATTCAAAACAGCGCGAGGTGATTTCCGCCATTCGCTCGGAACGATTGACATGCCCCTGAAACTTTGTGATGCGCGAGAAAATCGGCAGTTGTTCGGTTTCCTGAAAACCGCCCAGCCCCAGCCCCATGCTGCCGGTCTCCGGCGTGATGGCGACGACCGGCGTGTGCGCCCAATAGGCGGCGGCGACGGCGGTGACGAAGTTTGTGATGCCGGGTCCGTTTTGCGCGATGCAAACGCCGTGCTTGCCGCCGGCGCGCGAGTAACCGTCCGCCATGTGCGCCGCGCCCTGCTCGTGGACGGTGGGGATAAAGCGTATTCCCGCCGCCGGGAAGATGTCCAGCGCGTCCATATAGGCGGAGCCGACAATGCCGAAAACATCGGTAACGCCGTAAGCGGCGAGGGTTTCCACCAGCGCCTCGCTGGGTGTCATTCGTGTTGCCATAACTGCTTCCGCTCCTTCTTCAAGAAAAAACCCCGCCCCGCGGCGGACAAGGCGGAATTCTACACCATCCCCGCCCCGCCGCCGCCCGCCCGCAGCGAATAAAGCGTTATAAGTTTATGCCCGCAAATAAGCGCGCAACCGCGGACGGCGACAGCACCGTTACGCCGCGAAACTCGCCGACCGCCAAAACTTGACGGTCGCCGGAAACAAGATACCGCGCCCCCAACGCGACGGCGCATTCCACAAATTTTTCGTCGTCGGCGTCGCCCGGAACGCACCCGGGCAAAAGCGGAGGATGGGGATGAATATTAGCGGGGTTCAACATTTTTTCGCGGTCGCTTTCAATCAGTCGCATCATCGCCGCATCGCCGCCGAAATGCCGGGCGAATGTCCTGCGGTATTCCCGCAAAATGTCCGGCGACAGGCAAAGTTCCGCCGCGCCTTTGCGCCAAAGAGCAATCGCTTGCGCCGAAACGCCGTCCGGACTGTAATACGCCGACACCCAGACATTGGTGTCAATCACCGCCCGCGGGCGGTTCACTCGCGCGGCTCTTCGCGCGCGAAAGCCGGCAAGGGGCCGACAAGCCGCCCCTCTCGCTTCATTCGCCGGAGATCTTCGGCAGTTATCCCCATCATCTCCCACGACATTTTTTCACGCTTGCCATTGTCCTCTTTGGCAAGTTGACGGCGGATGTCGGCGATGGTCGCGTTGTATTCCGTTTCGGACGGGCCGCCGGCTTCTTCCATCTCGCGCCAAAACTCATCGCAGTCGCGCCGCGCTTCGGGCGAAAGTGCGGGCTTTTCTTCCCCGCTCCGAATGCGGCGGCGCCGGGCGTTTTCCGCCTTATAGTCAGCTTTGCTCATGCCGAGCCGCTCTTGAAGATCCTTTTTGTGAACGCGCCAATACGCCTCTTCGTACAATTGCTCGGCAGTAAACGCTTTCTGCGGCGCGGACTCCGTCCGCCCTTTCGCCCCCCGCCGCGCCTTGACGACCGCCCCGCCCAAAGTGGAAACGCTTTTCTTCACCGCCGCAAAAACCTCCGTAATCGGAATAATTGTATCACGCCGAAAACACCCGCACAAACTCCGAGGGGCGCAACGCCGTGATCCCGCCGGGAACATTCGCCGCCAACAAATGACTGTCGCCGGAAACAAGATACCGCGCCCCCGCCGCGACGGCGCATTCCACAAATTTTTCGTCGTCGGCGTCGCCCGGAACGCACCCGGGAATCCTCGGCGGATTTTCGGAAAAAGCGCATTTGCGCCGCATCAGCGCAATTTCGCCGTCAATTTCCCGCACGGTCATTCCCCGCTTGCCGAGAACGCGAAGGAAAGCGCGGCGGTATTCTTGCAACACTCCCGGCGAAAGGCACATTTCAACGCTCCCGCCGCGCCAGAGCCCGACCGCCTTCGCCGGCGGACCGGAAGGACTCCAATAGGACGACACCAAAACATTGGTGTCAAAAACCGCGCGCGAAAGGCGGGCTTTCACGCCCGCTTTTCAGATTTTCCGTGTTCGTTCTCTTCCCGCAATTCGCGCCGGACTTCGCTGATTTCGCGCGCAATGTCGGATTCGGTAACACCCGCTTCGCGCAAAATCCTGCGCGCCTTGCGCGCAAACGCTTCGCTTTGGCGTTTTTCCGCCGCAGTCAGGAATGTCGTCCCGCCGCGCGCCTTCGTCCGCCGCGCCTTGACGACCGCCCCGCCCAAAGTGGAAACGCTTTTTTTCACCGCCGCAAAATCCTCCGCAATCGGGGGGATTGTAACACGGCGGGAACGGTTACGCCGATTCTTTCCGGAGAATCATACGCGCTTCCAGTTTGCGCATTCCGGCGTCAATGCTTGCGCCGATGACGCCGATGGCGATGATGCCGATGAAAACCAACTCCGTGTTCAGGGTTTTGCCGGCGGAAGTAATCATAACGCCAATGCCGGCGGCGGGATCCAGCAGCACTTCGCCGTAAATTACAACCGCCCAGCAGCAGCCCATCACCCCGCGCATTCCCGCGAAAATCCCCGGCGGCAACATCTTCGCCAGCGCCCGCAGTTTGGAAGGGGCGGCGCGAAATTCGGAAAAGGAAATTCCCCGCGCGCCGGAATGCGCCGCCCGCATTATCATCCACAGCGACGCCACAAAACACGGCGCAATAATAAACGGAACAACGGTTGCAAGATTCAAAACACTGTCCGCTCCCAGCCAAACGGGCGCAAAGAAACCGGCGCAAATAACCGGAATAAAAATCCAAACACCGTGCGCGCGCAAAAATTTCGCGGGGCGCGCAACCTTCGCGGCGACGGTATCAAAAAAGCCGCCCCCGATTCCGGAAAACCCCAAACACAGCCCGGCGAAAATCCCCGGCGCGCAACCAAGCGCAAAAAGCGCCAGCGTCCGCAACAAACTCGCGCCCGAATGCGCCAACAACCCGCCCTCGGAAAAAGCGGCAAAGAATCCGCGGAGAACACCCAGCGGCGAAGGCAAAAAAGGCGGACCCGCCCATTCCAAAGAAACCGCCGCCTGCCACAAAACGACGACAGCAACGACACTAACGACGACGCTTTTTATTTTCTTTGCGCCGCCGTTTTCGCCGCGGCCGGCCACGCGCCTAGGCCTTCCCTTTCCAGGGAATCATCTTCGCTTCCAGTTTGCGCATTCCGACATCAATAATCGCGCCGATGATGCCGATGATGATGATGCCGACAAAGACCAGCGCCGTTTCCAGATACTTGCCGGCGACGGTTATCATAAAGCCGATGCCGGCGTCGGCGCCGACCAATTCGGCGGCGACCAAAGTCCCCCAGCAAACGCCCATCGCCACGCGCATTCCGGTGAAAATCTCCGGCAAAGCGTTCGGCAAAATCACCTTCGTCAACACCTGCTTTTTGGACGCACCCAGCGTGTACGCCGCATGAATCTTGGAAAGCCGAATGCTCTGCACGCCGGAGCGCGCCGCCAGCACCATCACCCACAGCGCCGCCAGAAACAGCAAAAATATTTTGGAGGCGTCGCCGATGCCCAGCCAGATGATGGAAAGCGGAATCAACGCCAGCGGCGGTATCGGGCGCATAAACTCCACAATCGGGTCAAAATACCCGCGCGTGATTTTGGAAAGCCCCATGGAAAAACCCATCGGAATGCCGACAAGGCAGCCGAGAACAAAGCCCGTCAGCAGCCGGTACAAACTGATGGCGAGATGCTCCCACAGCGTGGAGCCGCGAAAGCCATCCGTCGCCACCATCTTGAACTGCCCCAGCACATCCAGCGGCGAGGGCAGAAAAATCGGATTCGCGAGTTCCGCCGCCACCGCCGCGCTCCACACGGCGAGAATGACAACGATGGAAACGATGCTCCAAAAAAGCCCGCCCTTCGCCGCCTCCGGATCGCCGAACGAAACCGACTTGCGCGCTTCCATGCCGGTTTTGACAAGCCCCAGTTTTGCCAGCAGTTTGTTCACAACCCGCCGCCTTCCTTGCCGCCGACGCCCGCCGCGTGTTCGCCCTGCTTTTCGCCGCCGCCCGGCGGAGCGCCGCCCATGTCGTCGGCGAGTTCCGCCTTGCCCATAATGTCCTCTTCCATCTCCCAGATGAGAGTCAGAATCTCCTCGCGCTTTTCGGTGAACTCGTCCGTCACCTTGATGTCGCGCAAACTTTCCGCCAGCCCCCGCCGCGCAAACGGCAGCCGGTATTCCTTGTGAATCCGCCCCGGGCGCGGCGCCATCACAAAAACGCGCTCGCCCAGAAAAAGCGCCTCCTCCACGCTGTGCGTTATCAGCGCGATGGTCTTGCCGGTCTCGTTCCAGATTTTGAGAATCAGCCCCTGCATTTTCTCGCGCGTCAGCGCGTCCAGCGCGCCCAGCGGCTCGTCCATCAGAATCAAATCCGGCTCGTTCGCAAGGCAGCGCGCCAAAGCCACCCGCTGCTGCATCCCCCCGGACAACTCATAAATCGCCTTTTCGCCGAAGCCCTTCAAGCCCACCGTCTGCAGATAACGCTCCACGACTCCGTTTATCTCGCGTTGCGCGACGCCCTTCATTTTCGGCCCGAAGCCGATGTTCTCCGCCACCGTCATCCACTCAAAGAGCGCGCCCTGCTGAAAAACCATCCCCCGTTCGGGTCCGGGGCCGGTGATGAGTTTGTCCACTTTCGCGCGGTCGGGGCCGGGGCCCGAAATCTCCCCGGCGCCGAACACCGCCTTGCCCGAAGTCGGAGACAGAAATCCGGCGACGATGTTCAGCAGCGTCGTTTTGCCGCAACCGGAAGGGCCCAATACCGTGAGAATCTCCCCCGGCTTGAGGTCAAAGGTCACATCCTTAAGCGCCTCCACCTCGCCGCCGCCGGGGAGTTGATAAATCATCCCCACGCGGTCAATGGTCAGTCCCGGCATTGCGCCGCTCCTTTCCCCTCTCAGACGGTTGCGCCCGCCGCCGTTACTTGACCTGCTCCAAATACGAAGTATCAATCACGGTGCCGTAGTCGGCAAGCGCCTTCGGCATCACGCCCTGCTCCACGAAGAAATCAGCGGCTTTTTTGGTGAATTCCTGCACCTTGCCGCCCATCCACGCCGGGGAGAGTTGCGCGCCTTTGGAGGGAAAGGAGAAAGTCCCCTGCGCGCCCAAATAGTTTTTGACGCCGTCCTCGTCCATTCCCGCCGCTTTGGCGAGTTTCCCCCAGTATTTGTTCTTGTCGCCGCCGAATTTGGTGTTCCAATCCTCGGTGCCTTGCAGAAACTTCACCAACTGCCCGGAGTTGTTCTTGGCGAAGTCGTCCGTCACCGAGATGACATCAAAGGTGAAAATGCCAATGTTCTCCTGCTGCGAGCCGGTCATGATGACCTGCCCCTGCGCCTTCATCTTGTCCAGCGGGCCGCCGAAAGCGCAGCCGACATCAACCTGCCCGGTGAGGAACGCCGCCGCAGCGTCGTTGCCGCCGCTGACGGGGACGATGCTCACATCGCTCGCGCTCAGCCCGTAGTAGGCGAGCGTTTTCAGCAGTTTGAAGTGCGTAACATTGCCGACCGGCGTGGCGATTTTCTTGCCTTTCAGCGAAGCCGCCGTGCTCGCCGCCGTGCTGCGGTCCAGCGCCGACTTTTTGTGGACGACGCAATTGTCCGCCTCGGCGTAGGCGACGGCGATGCCGACCATCTTAATCGGCAGCCCCTTGCTCGCGGCGACGATGAACGGTATCAGCCCCTGCGAATAGGAAATGTCAATGCTGCCGCCCGCCATCGCGGTGGACATATCGTTGCCGCTGCCGAAGGACTTCCAGTTGACTTCGGCGCCCAGGTCCTTGTCAAAGGTCTTCTCCACCTGCCCGATTTGGTTCGGCGTCGGCCACTCCAAGAAGTAGGCGACATTGACCTCGTCGGCGGCTTGGGCGACCGCGGCAAGCGGCGCCGAGCAAGCAACGGCAAGCGCGGCGGCGGCGCGGATGATGTGATTCAGCGGTTGTTTCATTGTGATTCTCCCCTCGGAAAACTCCCGGGCAATCCCCGGCAAACCCTTAATTACCACAAAAAACCCCAATTGTCAAAATTTTTTTTTGCCCTCCTTTTTGCCTCCTTTTCGCCCCCCTGCCCTGCCCGCCATTTTTATTAACTCCCCCCCGCCGTTTGCGGGGGGGTCCGTAAAAGTCAACCCCCCCCCCATCTCCGATGGGGGGGGTTGGGGGGGGGAAACCACAAATCCCGCCGACGCGAATTCCCCCCCCACACCCCCCCCATCAAAGATGGGGGGGGAGTTAAAGGCCGACAGTAACGGTCACCCTCCCACCCCGGAGCATTCCCCGCCGACTTCGTCGTCGGGGAATGCTCCGACCCCCCCCCGCAAGCGGCGGGGGGTATGGTTAATTCGCAAGCGAGTTTGCATAGCGGCGCGTTTGTGGTATAAGTTTGACCCCGCGCCGCCCGGCGCAACAAGAACGAAAGAGGAACCCCGAATGAACAAAACGACCGCAATCACCGTCGCCGCCGCTTTCGCGCTGGCCTTTGCGCCGGCCGCCGCCGCCGCCGAATGCAAGAACGAAGTGTGGAACAAAGTGCAAAAGCGCGGCAAACTCGTCGTCGGCGTCAAGCCCGACTACAAACCGTGGGGCTACCGCAGCGAGAGCGGCGAACTCGTGGGGATGGAAATTGACCTCGCCAAAGACGCCGCCGCAAAAATGGGCGTGGAAGTGGAGCTCGTCCCCGTGCAGTCCTCCAACCGGATGCAGTTCTTGGAGCAGGGCAAGATCGACCTGATGATTGCGACGATGTCCGACCGCGCCGACCGCCGCAAAATCACCGGCATAGTCGGCCCCAATTACTACACTTCCGGCACCAACCTCCTCGCGCCGAAAGCGCTGAAACTGCGCGACTGGGAACAGTTGCGCGGCAAACCGGTTTGCGGCAAGCAGGGCGCCTTCTACAACCAAATCGTGGAGCAGCGTTACGGCGCGCAAGTGGTCGCCTTCACCGGCAACGCCGAAGCGAAACAGGCGCTGCGCGACAAAAAATGCATCGCATTCGTCTACGACGACAGCAGCATCGTCGCCGACCTCGCTTCCGGCGACTGGGGCGAATACGAAATGCCGATGGCGACCGAGGACGACAATCCCTGGGCGCTTGCCGTCCCCCTCGCCGAGCGCGACTGCGTCTTCGGGCGGTTTATGTCCGGGATGATATACAACTGGCACCGCGACGGCACGCTGGCGGAGCTGGAAGAGAAATGGGGCATTCAGCCGACGACATTCCTGCGCGGGCAAAAAGAACGCTTCGCGGACTGGATTAAGTAACGGCGCCCGCCTGCCGCGCATTTTGCGCCGGGCGCGGGTGCGGAGCGCGCGGCGGCGGCAACGGTGATTGACGCCGCCGCCGCCTTTTTCCGCCAACTGGCGGAGGAGTATCCCTCGTGGAACTTCATCTTCCTTTACGAAAAATCGCAATGGGAGAAAGTCGTCGGCGGCTTTTGGATGACGGTGAAACTCTCCGCTGTTTGCGTCGTGTTCAGCGTCGTCATCGGCGGCGTCGGCGCGGGGATGCAGCGCGCCAAAAACGCGGCGCTGCGCGCGGGCGTCGCCTCCTACATTCAGTTCTTCCGCAACACGCCGCCGTTTGTGCAGTTGCTCTTTTTTTATTTTGCGCTCGGGCAGTTTACGCCGACATACTCCCCCGACGGCTGGCTGGAAATACCGGTAATATCCAATGTCGGCTGGGCGGTCATTTCGCTTTCCTTTTTCGCCGGCGCGTTCAATGTGGAAATCTTTCGCGCCGGCGCCGAGGCGGTGCCGAAATCCACCGAAGAAGCGGCCGAGTCGCTGGGCTTTACGCGCCTGCAAACCTACGGTTATGTCGTTTTGCCGCTCGCCTTTCGCGCCTCGCTGCCGGCGCTCAACAACAACCTCGTCAATCTGGTAAAAACGACGACGCAGGCATTTGTTATCGCCGTGCCGGAACTGCTGTATCAGTCGCAAACGATTTGGAACGATTATCCTTCGGCGCAAAACCCGATGATGCTCACGCTTTTTCTTTCGTATCTGGCGCTGGTTTCCGTCGTCATTTTGGGAATGAACAAGTGGGAGCGGACGATGCGCATTCCCGGTTACGGCGAATGAAAATAAAACCGATGACGGTTATGCTGCCGTTTCGCATTGCGCGGGATGACGATGCCGGTTGCGGCGGGGGACTGTGCCGTCGCATTGCCGCGATGCCGCCGAAGACGGTGATACTCCTCGCATTCATCGTCGCCGCGCTTTTGGTTTTTTCCGCAACGGCGCAGGAAGAAAGCGGCGGCGGCAACAACGCATTCGCCGCGCTTTGGCGCTGGATGCCGTTTCTCCTGCTGCACGGTTTCGCGTTCACCATTCTCATCAGTTTTCTGACGATGATGCTGGGGACGGTGAGCGGCGTTCTCCTGGGCGTCGGGCAGTTCTCGCGCAACCGTCCCCTCGCAAAAGCGTGCTGGTTTGTCACGCAGGTGTTTCGCAATTCGCCGTGGCTGGTTTTGCTTTTTATTGTTATGCTCTCGCTGCCTTTTGAGATTCGCATCGGCGAAAGCATCGTCCCCGTCCCCGATTGGCTGAAAGCCGTCTTCGGGCTGGCGCTGCCGGTGATGGCGAACATTTCCGAAGTCGTGCGCGGCGCCGTCAATTCCGTCCCGACGGGGCAGTGGGAGGCGGCGGAAAGTTTGGCCTTCGGGCGCCGCCAAACTTTTTTCCAAATCATTCTGCCGCAGTGTTTTAAGCGGATGATACCGCCGTGGATGAATTGGTATGCAATTCTGACAATGGCGACGCCCATCGTTTCCATTCTCGGCGTGGAAGAAGTTCTCAATCTCGCGCGGCAGGCGATTGAAGCGGAAAACAACCGCCCCGAATTGCTGGTGCCGTTTTACGGTTTCGTGCTGCTTGTTTTTTTCGCCTACTGCTATCCCGTCGCCCGCCTCACCGTGCGCTTGGAACGGCGCTTTGCGGTAAACCTGTGAGGAACAAATGAACGCGAAAGTTTTGTGGACGCCCGACATGCCGATGGTTTCCGCGAAGGATGTGCATAAATCCTTCGGCGAGCTGGAAGTGCTGCGCGGCGTTTCCATGGATGTGATGAAGGGCGAATGCGTCTGCATCATCGGTCCCTCCGGTTCGGGAAAGTCCACATTCATTCGCTGCATCAACGCGCTCAACGACATTCAGCGCGGCTCCATCACCGTGGAAGGAATGCGGGTGGACGACCCCGCGCTGGACAAACTCGCGCTGCGCAAAAAAGTGGGGATGGTCTTCCAGCAGTATAATTTGTTCCCGCACAAAACCGCGCTGGAAAACATTATGATGGCGCCGCTCAAAGTCCTGCGGCAGGAAAAAGCCGAAGCCGAAAAGAACGCGCGCGCGCTCATAAAAAAAGTGCGCCTGCAGGGAAAGGAAAACAACTATCCCGGCGAACTCTCCGGCGGGCAGCAGCAGCGCGTCGCCATCGCCCGCTCGCTGGCGATGCGCCCCGATGTGATGCTCTTTGACGAAGTTACCGCCGCATTGGACCCGGAAACGGTGAAGGAAGTGCTGGCGGCCATACGCGAACTCGCGCACGAGGGAATGACATGCATTCTGGTAACGCACGAAATGGGCTTCGCCCGCGAAGTCGCCAACCACATATATTTCACCGACCGCGGAATCATCGTGGAACACGCCCCCCCCGATGAATTCTTCACCCAGGCAAAAGACCCCCGCACCCGCCAATTCCTCAGCCAAATTTTATAATTCCCCCCTCCATCTCCGATGGGGGGACTGGGGGGTAATCCGGCAAATCAACCACTATTGCGTCATTCCCGCACTCCCCCAAAAAAGCGGGAATCATTCCGCGTCATTCCCGCACTCCTCCAAAAGGCGGGAATCCAGCGAATTACCCCCCTCGCGTCATTCCCGCACTCCCCCAAAAAGGCGGGAATCCAGCAAATTGCGTCATTCCCGCACTCCCCCAAAAAAGCGGGAATCCAGCGAATTTTTAGAATACAATAACCAAATGCGCGAGGGACAGCCGGCGGTTTACATAATGGCGAGCGGGCGCAACGGCACCTTGTATACCGGCGTAACAAGCGATTTGCCCCGGCGGGTCTGGCAGCACAAAAACGGCGAAACCGGCGGCTTTGTGCAAAAACACGGAATTAAAATACTCGTGCATTACGAGTTGTTTGATTATATGCCCGCCGCCATTGAACGCGAAAAACGGATAAAAAAATGGCGCCGGCAATGGAAAGTCCGGCTTATAGAAAAAAACAATCCCCATTGGCTGGACTTGTACGGCGGGATTGTTTAAGCACCATTCCCGCGCTTCTTTAATTTGCTGGATTCCCGCCTCTGGAAAAAATGCGGGAATGACGCAGGGAGGATTCCCGCCCCCCGAAAATGCAGGAATCCCCTTAACGCGCCATTCCCGCACCCCTCCAAAAAGGCGGGAATCCAGCAAATTGCGTCATTCCCGCACTCCTCCAAAAGGCGGGAATCCAGCAAATCAAACCCCCTTGCGTCATTCCCGCACCCGACGCCATCCCCGCATTGCGTCATTCCCGCACTCCACCAAAAAGGCGGGAATCATTCCGCGTCATTCCCGCACTCCCCCAAAAAGGCGGGAATCCAGCGAATTAACACTCTTGCGTCATTCCCGCACTCCTCCAAAAAGGCGGGAATCCAGCAAATCAAACAACCGCCACAACAACCGTGACCACTATCCGAACCCAAAACGGCACACGCTTGCTCACTATCTACAACTACTCCCCACACGCCAGCCGCTATAACCCGCAGTGCATACCAGCCCATCCAACCGAGTATCCCCGGAACAACACCCACAATTACAACACCCCCCATTCGCAATTAACACCGGAATCGCTTCCGTGCGCCCCCCGCTTTTCTTTAAGCGCCTGCAACCCGAGCGAAATTGGTTTGACACCGCGACCTCCTTAGGCGTGTGGCACTCGTGGAAGGAATTTGCCGTCTACTACGAAAACGCCCGCCGCTGGAATCTTATGTCCCCCGAGTGGTTGCGCTTCCGGGAATGGTTTCTAACTTACTTACTGCCGATGGCGGTGGAACCCCGGCAGATTTGTCACCCCGACGAACCCGACCGGCGATGTAAATGGCGACGAAATGTGCGCCCTCTGCTTTGCCGCCTTTGACAGGGCAGGATACTTTACCGGCGATTCCCAAATCGGCGAACCCCCCGACTGGTGCCAATACGGCGTAACCCCCGAAGGCAACTGGGCCGCCCTCTGCTTTAATCCATTTTCTGTCATTCCCGCATTCTCCAAAAAGCGGGAATCCAGCAAATTCCACCGCTGCGACTCCTGCAACGACGGAATCCTCCGCTACTCCAACAACCCCAACCTCGCCATCATCCCCGCACCCGACGCCATCCCCGCATAGCGTCATTCCCGCACTCCAAAATTAACCCTCTTGCGTCATTCCCGCACTCCTCCAAAAAGGCGGGAATGACGCAGGGGGGGGGGATTCCCGCCTCCGGAAAAAATGCGGGAATGACGCAGGGGGGGGATTCCCGTCCCCCGAAAATGCGGGCATCCACTTAAAGCGTCATTCCCGCACTCTTCCAAAAAGGCGGGAATCCAGCAAATCAAACAACCGCCACAACAACCGTGACCACTATCCGAACCCAAAACGGCACACGCTTACGCATTCGCCATCATTCCCGCCCCCGACGCCATCATTCCCACCTCCGACGCCATTCTCGCCGCCACTGACGACGCCTGATTTATTACGGGACCGAAACTCGCACTCTCGCAATTATTCCATCATCCGTCAAGGATGCACTCCGAACAATAAAGGTGTTATTCTGAGCTCCGGGAAAACCCACAATCGGAAAAGCATACCCCGGACAACGAAGTTCGGTCGCATCCGTTATATTACATAACCCGCCATTGAGAATAAGCAAAGCAATCATTCCCGCGTCATTATGAGTGGAAAACGCTAAATCCAGCGGCGTAGCGCCCGCATTATTCATTGCATTAATGCGCGCTCCTTCCTCCAACAAGACCGACAATCCTGCAGTAATACCAGACGAATCTGGATCACTCCGTGCAAAGTAATGAATTGGCATGTCGCCGTTACTGTCCGCTGCATTAATGCTCGCTCCCGCACTTAGCAAAATCGTCATAACAGTAAACTGAAAGTGAAACCCAACCGCCACCATTAGAGGCGTATAACCATGTGAAACCGCAAAAATTCTACTGTGCGATGTCATATTAACATTCGCGCCGGCCGAAAGAACTGCAGTGATTATAGAAACATTATTAAACCCAATTGCATTAAGCAGCGGCGTAGCGCCGTCACTATCCTTCACATTAACACTCGCCCCCGCCGACAGCAATGCCGTTGCTGACCTATACCTCGTTCACATCAGCGCCCGAAGCGGCGAACATCGTAACCGTCGCCAAATCCATCGCATACAGCGAAGCAAGCCGGGCGGCGATGGAATCCGCGCCCTCCAAACCAAAAGCGGCGCAACCATTCTGAATACTGCAAGAATCCAATCCCCGCAAAGTAACAAAAGCCATCCCCGTCGCATTGACATGCCGGGGCGTAAAAGTCCCGCTTTCCAAAGTGCCGGTAACGGCAAAAACAGTCGCCGTCATCGTCCCCGCTTGCGTCCCCTTGTAAATGAGATAGCCGTCGGCGGACAGCGAAACAAGCGAGGAGGGCTCCGCCGTAAGCGTAATCGTAACTTCCTGCGCATCGGCGGCGTTTGTCACAGCAAGCCCCGCCCCCGCAAAGAAGAGGGAAGCGCAAAAACGAAGGAAATTCTTTGTCATCAGTGTCCTTTTCCCGCCCCCAAACGAAAGCAATGACGGCATTATACGCAAAAAATCCCAAAAAAACCCCTCCCCGCAAAAAAAATCCGCCCACCGTCATCCCCTCGTCATTCCGGCGAAAGCCGGGAATCCATAAGCCGCCCGCGAAAACCGCAAATCCCCGAACCCGCCACTGTCCCCAATCCCCCTATGGATTCCCGCCTTCGTGTTGGGTTCCGCATTGTTGTGTTGGTTTTGCAGGAGTTCCACGGGGGCTTTCCAGCCGAGGCGTTTTTGCCTTGTGTGGTTATAGGCGAACACCACCCGGGCAATGAAGCCGTTGCGCGCG
>JAHRAH010000052.1 GCA_020027345.1 Gammaproteobacteria bacterium
CAAGCAAAGGTGCGCGAAGCCGAAAACTTCCTCAACCGCCGCCCGCGCCCCTCCATGAACTACCAAACCTCCAACCATATGTTCTTCGCGTAAAATCCTTTTGTTGCATTTCGGACTTTAATGTGCACCCCAATGGATTCCGGCTTTCGCCGGAATGACGGGAGAGTGACGAAAGCGACGCGCAAAAATACCGCCGATGCGACTGCTGCGGGGACGGCAAACTCCATTACTCCAATGACGACAACCTCGCCGTCATCCCCGCCACGAGCGGAGCATTTCCATAATCACAAAGTGTATCACTCTAATCACAATGTATATCACTATAATCACAATCTTTATAATTATCATTTGAACCAATATCGTTGAGATAGGGACCGAGTTATACAACCCGATAACGCCGTATGCAAATACGGCAACAACTACTACCGAAAGGAGTATTTTCTCAATAAAATCCCACTTTTCATCCGCGCTCATGGGCGACTGCGTGTCCGTGCCACCGGACGCGCGCTCTTCGTTGCTGTCATTGTCCCGCTGGCTCAAAGACGACCACATCTTATAGATGCTGAAAGCCGACACCAACAAAGCAATAGCCAGCGCGATGAGAATAAGCGGGGTTTCAAGCATCACTCTCCCTCTTGCCGAGAACGCAAAAAGACGGCAATCGGGTCATCCTTGCCCCTTCTGCTCTCAGCAATATCCAATGCCGTGAATCCATCTTTACTGCGAATGCTGACATCCGCGCCACCCTCAACGAGTGCGAAAACGGATTTTTCTCTTCCCCAATAGGCAGAGTAATGCAACGGAGTATAGCCCACTTTATCCAAAAAATTGACTTCCGCCCCGGCTTTGACGAGCGCATCTATTGCGCCAGCATGTCCATAAATTGCCGCCACATATAAAGGAGTATAACGCTCCTGGGTCGCCCAATTAACCAGCGCGCCGGCTTTGACAAGAGCGACTATGGATTCCGCCTGCCCCGTGCCTGCCGCCACATGCAAGGGGGTAAAACCATCGCTGGATGCCTGATTAACATCCGCCCCGTCAGCGACGAGTCGTTCAATCTCGGCAACATCGCCGTATCCGGCAGCGCAATGGAGCGGAAACTCCTTATCAGCAACTAAGCAAAACTCCCCAAGCAATTGCGCGCTAGCACCAACCGCCGCAGCCCCGCACAGGGCGAAAACAACAAAAAGGGGGATTCGTTTGAACATTCTTGTGATTTGGCAAAAACTGTCCCCATTGTAGCACTCCGTCGCCGGGCAAGTCAACTTCCCGCCCGGATGATTACGGCACTGTCTCCGCCGCCGTTTGACGCCCGTCTCTATTCCTCCGCAGGGGCGCGGGGCGGAAATTCCCCCGCTCGCACGGCGAGGATGCCCGTCCCCGTTGCTTATTTGCCGCGCTTTTCTTCGTAATGCCGTTGCAGTGCGCGGTCCAATGTCCGCATCGTGACATTGTGCTCTTCTGCGGTTGCCCTGCAGAATTTCGTGTATTCCAGCCAAGACGATGACAAATGCAAATCTTCCGCTTCGGCGGAGCACGACCACAAGGCAGGGCGGGTCGCAATGGGGTAATTCCCATCGTCAAACCAATGCAGAACCGACGGGGCGATGGACTTGCCTACGCCCGGCAAATCCATCAGCACATGCCATTTCCTGCTTTCGTCGCAAGTGGACAAAGCGATGGCGGTTGCGCCTTCAATCGCCCCCGGGGGATTGTCGGCGAATTTTTGCTTTCCCGGAGAAATGCGCAACCAGACAGCGACCGCCTCCATATTCTGTTGGGACAGCCAGCCCCGCGCGCGGATGTCCGGCTGCAATTTCCGCATTTGCTCATCCCAGGGGATGTTATACCGCGCGGCAACGGCAACAATTTCCTCGTCAGGGAGAAATTTTATTTCCAACTCCATCATTTCCTCCTTTGTGATATGACAAAAGCCGCCCCCATCGTAGCACGCCGCCGCCGGGCGTGTCAACTCCACGCCCGGACGGTTACGACACCGTCCCCGCCGTCGTTTGTCGCCCGCCCTCGTTCCCCACACCCAGAGGCGCGGGGACGAGGAGTGAGGGAGTGGCGGAGGGTTATTTTTTGCCCTTTTGGGGCCGCTTCCACTCAAACAGTTCCCACTCGGCAAGCGAGCGGTATCCACTCCGCCGCACCACTTCCTTGGCGGCCGCAACCCAGACCAAGTAATCCCCAATGCAATCGCTTTGGGTCCAATTCCAGGTGACAGCGTTGTAATCTTGAACGCCTGGGGCGTCGCACTGCGCCAACTTATCCCAAAAGTTGTCGTGGTTAGGCAATGACAGGTCGCAAATGATGGCGCGGTCAAACGGGCAATGCGGCGGGGCGACTTTAAGCCAGTTGGCGCACCACAGGCATTTCAGGTATGTGTTGAGCAGTTTTTGCGCGCGCCCGAAGCGGAATTTGCGATTATGCAAGTACTTGCCGCATTGGTTCGTCAATGCGTCCTGCAACGCTTTGATGTTCTCAATGTGGCGTTTTTCGCTTACTTCGCTCACCTTCCTTCGTTTGTACTGTTTCGCGATTTCCTCCACCTTGCACTGAGCACACTCACGCACCTGGATGCGTTTGTTTTCGTCCTTGGTGCCGTAAACGGGCGCGCGCGTCCCCTGTTTGACCGCCACACCCCACGACCGTCGGAACAAATCCTCGGCGTGGTCGGAGCCGCGAAACTTGTCTTTCTGCTCTTTGACTTGTTCTGCGCTTTTCGCCGGTGTTTTCGGCGCAGAAAGTTTGCGCAAAGCAAATTCCGCCAACGCCAAAAGTTTCTTAAATATGGACATGAATCCTCCTTTCAGGTTTTGTTGCCCGTGTCCATTATACTCTTTTGAACCCCCGTGTCAAATTTTTTGCGGGGGACGGTTGCGGTGCCGTCATTGCCGTCTCGTTACACCTCTCCAGAGGTGTAACGGGGTTTGCTTTGCGCGGCGTCCACGCTGCGCGTAATTTGAGCGGGCGGGGACGACCGCTATTGTTGGCTGCGTTACACCTCTGGAGAGGTGTAACGAGACATGGGGACATGATCGCAATGCCGTCGTTGCGTTGTCGGAGTGGGGTATAATGCGGGGGTGCGGGTTGTTGGGATTTTTGTTTTTGTTGCCGTTGTTGCGGTTGCGGCGCCTTTGTTGACGGCGCTGGCGGGGGAAGAGCGGGATGTGGGGAAGGCCTTTTGCGAACGGGCGAATCTCGGGGTTACGACCGCGACGGAGGAGTTTTCTTTGCCGGACAGGGCGCGGGTGGACTGCCTTGTGGAATATCCGCTGGCGAATTTTGCGGTGGAGATTGACCGCTCCAGCAAGTGGGCGGAATGCATCGGGCAGGCGCTGCTTTACGGGGAGGATTCCAATTCCATAGCGGTTTGCGCGCTGTTTCAGGATTCGCACACGAGCGACAAATCTTTTGTGCGCCACGCCGCGCGGGCGGACAGGGTGATAAGCGCGCTGCAAAAAAAGGATGTCGCGATTCGTTTGTTTTGCATAACCGCGGACGGCGTGATTAATAAGTGCGAGTTGTAGCCGCCCCTCTCCGCGTCATTCCCGCATTCCTGTTAAAAAGCGGGAATCCAGCAAACTCCCCGTCTCGTTACATCTCTCCGGAGGTGTAACGGGGCTTGCTTTGCGCGGCGTCCACGCCCTGCCTAATTTGAGCGGGCGGGGACGCCCGCTATCGTCAGTTCCGTTACACCTCTGGAGAGGTGTAACGAGAACTACTTTAATTCGCTGGATTCCCGCTTTTTAACAGGAATGCGGGAATGACGCAATTATTTCTTTGGGGAGAGAGGGGCCGCGGTAGATTAATCCGGTGTAGAGTTGCACCAATTGCGCGCCGGCTTGGAGTTTTTCCAGCGCTTCGGCGGGGGTGGATATTCCGCCGGAGGCGATGATTGCCATTTTTCTTGGCAGAGTCGCGCGGAGTTTTTTTATTGCGACGGTGGAGAGTTCGCGCAGGGGCGCGCCGGAAAGCCCGCCTTGTTCGTTTGCGTTGCGTTCGTTTTGTATTTGCGGGGGGCGGGTTGTCGTTGTGTTGGTCGCGATGATTGCGTCGGCATCGCATGCGGCGGTTATTTCGGCGACGGCGGCGAGTTCTTCTTCGTTCAGGTCAGGCGATATTTTCACGGCTATCGGCGCGCGTTTTCCGTGTTCGTTTG
>JAHRAH010000070.1 GCA_020027345.1 Gammaproteobacteria bacterium
GCCGCGGACATTGACGGCGCATACACTGTTTTTCTGACGCAGTTTGTCGGCACCGTCGGCTCGCTGACAATAAGCGGCGGCGATTTGGGGGCGAGTGAAAACTACCAAATAAACGCGGCTCCGGCGGGGAATTTTATGATGCTGCGCGGCAGCGTCATTCTCTTTACCGCCAATTCCACCGGCACGGTAACGGCGACCGTCACTGCCGACGACTCTTTTGACGCAACCGACCCGGCGACGCTGTTTCTGACCATTCATGCCATCGGCGTTTGCAGCATAGGTCCCGCTCTTTGCCGCCCGATTAGCGATAATAATTGGGACAGTAATCTTGTGATCAATCCGGGGATGACTTCTCCCGGGCAACTGCGGGCTATGATTGCCGCCGGGTTTAATGTTAATGCACTTGCCGCGGGCACCTTCTATCCTCTTGATTTGGCTAATTTCAGCATTGGCAACACCGGCTCTGTTAATTCCGAAGTGCTTTCCTTTTTTCAGGAAAACGGGCGGTGCAGCGCTGTTTGCGAAATCGGGAACACCGACATAAGCGGGCAAGTTTGCACCCGCGCCACTGGCACCGGCATCGTCGGGTTTGGCGCCGACTGCCGCCCCTAACTACTAACTATACCCCCCGCCGCTTGCGGGGGGGGGTCGGAGCATTCCCCGCCGACGAAGTCGGCGGGGAATGCTCCGGGGGGGTGGAGGGAGTGGAGAGAATAGAGGAAGTGGAATGCACTCGCAAAACCTTTGTCATCCCCGCAAAACCCTTGTCATTCCCGCGCCTCCCTTGTCATTCCCGCGAAAGCGGGAATCCAGAATTACGATGCCGCGGCTGGCAACTGGATTCCCGCTTTCGCGGGAATGACAAGATGGGGCGCTTATGACAAGATGGAGGCGCTCTTTTGGCGGTAACGGGCATATTCCACCCCCCCGGAGTTTGCCGTCCCCATCTGGCGATGGGGACGGCACACTCCGACCCCCCCCCGCAAGCGGCGGGGGGTATAGTTAATTAGAGTCATCCCCGCAAAACCCTTGTCATTCCCGCGAAAGCGGGAATCCAGAATTACGATGTTGCGGCTGGCAACTGGATTCCCGCTTTCGCGGGAATGACAAGATGGGGGCGCTTATGACAAGATGGATGCGCTCTTTTGACGGTAACGGGCATATTCCATCCCCCCCCCCCCGCAAGCGGCGGGGGGTATAGTTGTGTTAATATTGGGGATGATGACGGTTGCGGGGGCGGCGGGGATGGCGGGGGACGGTGTTTGCGTTGGCGGGGGCGGTGACGGTAACGGGGGTAACGGGGGGGATGCGTTGCTGGTTATTAATGATTTGCGGATTGAGGGGGTGGGGGAGAGGGGGGCGATTACGCCGATTGTTTGCGGGGTTTCTTTGCGGCTGCACCGGGGGGAGGTTCTCGGGATTATCGGCGAATCGGGCGCGGGGAAATCCACCATCGGGCTGGCGGCGATGGGTTTTACGCGCGACGGCTGCCGCATCAGCGGAGGGGAAATATTTTTTGACGGCGACGATCTCGCGCGCAACAGCGCGGCGGAAAACTGCGCGCTGCGGGGTTCGCGCATCGCATATGTGGCGCAGTCGGCGGCGGCTTCTTTTAATCCCGCGCACCGGCTGATAGATCAATGCTGCGAGGCGGCGGTTTTGCACGGGGTAAAAACGCGCGGGCGGGCGGAAGAGGACGCTGTGAGTTTGTATGAACGGCTGCGGCTGCCTTCGCCGAATGAAATCGGTTTTCGTTATCCGCATCAGGTTTCGGGGGGGCAATTGCAGCGGGCGATGACGGCGATGGCGATGTCTTGCAATCCGGACATTATTATTTTTGACGAGCCGACGACGGCGCTGGATGTAACGACGCAAATAGAAGTTCTTGCGGCGATACGGGACGCGGTCGCGCGGGAGAACGGCGCGGCGATGTATGTAACGCACGATTTGGCCGTCGTCGCGCAGATGGCGCACCGCATTATCGTTCTCAAAGACGGCGCGGTCGTGGAAGAAAACAAAACGCGGGCGATGCTTTCTTCGCCGCGCGAGGAATACACAAAAACGCTTTGGGCGGTTCGCGCTTTTCAAAAACAAACAAAGCCGGCGGCGGGTTCTTCGCGCCCGCTTGTGCGTTTGGAAAACATAATTGCGAAATACGGAAAGACGACTGTGCTGAGCGGGGTCAGTATGGACATTCACCGGGGGCGCACACTGGCGGTAGTCGGCGAATCGGGTTCGGGGAAATCCACGGCGGCGCGCTGCTGCACGGGGTTGCTGCCGCCCGCGGCCGGCGCGGTTTTTTGGGAGGGCGAAGAGTTGCCGCCTTCCACTTCGGCGCGCAGCCGGTTGCAGTTGCAAAAAATGCAGATGATATATCAGATGGCGGATGTCGCGGTTAATCCTGCGCACCGGGTGCGCGACATTATCGGGCGCCCGCTTTCTTTTTATCTGGGAATGCGCGGGAAGGAAAGGGAGGCGCGGGTTTGCGAATTGCTGGAACAAATTGAATTGGAACCTTCGCAGTTTGTCGGGCGCTTTCCGCGGGAACTTTCGGGCGGGCAAAAGCAGCGTGTTTGCATCGCGCGGGCGCTGGCGGCGGAGCCGGAGTTTGTGATTTGCGACGAGGTTACTTCGGCGCTGGATCAACTGGTCGCCGAGGGAATACTTCGGCTTTTGCAAAATTTGCAGGACCGTCTCGGGCTGGCGTATATGTTTATCACGCACGACATATCCACGGTGCGGGCGATAGCGGACGACATTGTTGTGATGAAGGACGGGGGAGTGGTTGAAGCGGCGCCGCGGGGGGAGTTTTTTTCGCCGCCGCATCCGCCGTATACGGAATTGCTTTTGTCGTCGGCGCCGGAGATGGATCCGGATTGGCTGAGCGATCTCTTGCGCCGCCGCGCGGAAAAGAACGGGGGGACAATCGGCGAATGAAAGAAAGCGGCGTCGCGGATTATTTAATTGTCGGGGCCGGTTCCGCCGGTTGCGCGCTCGCATACCGTTTGGGCGAGGCGGGCGCGGATGTTCTCTTGGCGGAATGGGGCGGCGGCGACGGCAGCCCGCTGATACGAATGCCGGCGGCGCTTTCTTATCCGATGAATATGCCGCGCTATGATTGGGGTTTTCGCGCCGAAGCGGAGGAGACGCTCGGCGGGCGGCGGCTTGCATGCCCGCGCGGGAAAGTTTTGGGCGGCTCTTCCAGCATAAACGGTATGGTGTATGTGCGCGGCAATCCCCGCGATTTTGATTACTGGGAAGAATCGGGCGCCGATGGATGGGGATGGCGCGGAGTGGAACCGTATTATTTGCGAATGGAAAACGCTGCGCACGGCGACGACGCTTTGCGCGGGCAAAAGGGGCCGCTTTATGTTTCGCGCGGCTTGTGCGAAAACCCTTTATACGGTGCTTTTATTCGCGCCGGGGGCGAGGCGGGGTTTGGCTTTACGGAAGATTACAACGGCGCGGAACAGGAGGGTTTTTGCCGTTTGGAACAAACCGTTCGCGGCGGCGTGCGATGGTCGGCGGCGCTCGCATATTTGCGCCCGGCTTTGCGAATGCCGAATGTGCGGCTGGTTCGCGCGCTCGCGCGGCGGATTTTGTTTGAGGGCGACCGCGCGATTGGAATGGAAGCGCGCATCGGCGGGAGTGTTCGCAAATTGCGCGCGCGGCGCGAAGTGATACTTTGCGCGTCTTCCATTAATTCCCCGGCGCTGCTTTTGCGTTCGGGAATTGGCCCGGCGGATGAATTGCGAAAACTCGGAATCGCGACGGTCGCCGACCGTCCCGGCGTCGGCGGCAACTTGCAGGATCATTTGGAGATTTATGTGCAGCAGGAATGCCGCAAGCGGATTACGCTCAACGGAAAAATGAATTTGTTTTCCAAGGCGCTCATCGGCGCGAAATGGCTGTTTTTGAAAAGCGGCGAGGGGGCGACAAACCATTTTGAAGCGGGCGCTTTTTTGCGCTCGCCGAATGCGGAATATCCGGATATGCAGTATCATTTTCTGCCGGCGGCTGTGCGCTACGACGGCAGCGCGCCGGCGGGGATTGAAGGGTTTCAGGCGCATGTCGGCCCGATGCGCTCGCCATCGCGGGGGCGCGTTTCGCTGGTTTCCGCCGACTGCGAAGCGCCGCCGCGGATTCGTTTTAACTATATGTCGGCGGCGGACGACCGTCGGGATTTTCGCCATTGCGTCCGTCTGACGCGCGACATATTTTCGCGCCCGGCGTTTTCCGAATTCGCCGGAAAGGAAATCGCGCCGGGCGCCGATTGCAAAAGCGATTCCGATTTGGACGAGTTTATATCCAAGGAAGCCGAATCCGCTTATCATCCCTGCGGGACTTGCCGGATGGGTTCTTCCGGCGACGGCGACGCGGTTGTGGATTCCGACTGCCGCGTTATCGGCGCGCGCGGATTGCGGGTTGCGGACAGTTCTGTTTTTCCGCGGATTACTAACGGGAATCTTAATGCGCCTTCCATTATGGTCGGGGAGAAGGCGGCGGATCATATTTTGGGGAAGGTTTTGGGATAGGACTTATGGGACACATAGGACATATTTTGTCATTCCCGCGAAAGCGGGAATCCATTTCAGTTTTACTTTTTTTCGTTGTTTTCGCGCGACGGGAAAACTTGGCTTTTTCGCCGGCTTCGTATGGGTTCCCGCTTTCGCGGGAATGACAGTTAGTTTTTATTCCCAGTATTTTGCGGCGGCGGCGGCTTTTAACAGTTGGCGAATGTCGGCGGGGCGGACATCGCCTATGTTGCCGATGCGGAATGTTTCGGCGACGGTGACCTTTCCCGGATAAATGACAAAGCCCGACTTTTTTAATGCCGCGTAAAAGCGTTTGAAATCCCATTCGGGGGTTTGCGGAGAGCAAAAAGCGGTTATCACCGGCGACTGGTATTCGTCCGGCAAAAAGGTTTCAAAACCGAGTTCGCGCATTCCGGCGATAAGAATGCGGTGGTTTTCTTTGTAACGGTTGTGGCGCGCGGTTATTCCGCCTTCTTCGTCCAGTTCGTCCAGCGCTTTTTGGAAGGCGCGGACGGTGTGCGTCGGCGATGTAAAACGCCATTTGCCGCCGTTCTCCTCCATCGTTTTCCATTGCGCGTGCAAATCCAAACTGTGCGAGCGCGCAAAACCTTTTATGTTTTCCATCGCATCGCGGCGGGCGACGACAAAGCCGAAGCCGGGAACGCCCTGCACGCATTTGTTCGCGCTGCTTACGAGAAAATCGGCGCGCATTGTCGCGGCGTCCATCGGCAAGCCGCCAAAACTGCTCATCGCGTCCACTATCGTTGTTTTGCCCGCCGCTTTTGCCGCCGCGCATATTTCTTCCGCCGGGTTTTGCATTCCGGTCGTCGTTTCTATATGCACGACGGCGACATGCGTTATGCTTTCATCGCCAGTCAAAGCGGCGGCGATTTCTTTGGCGGAGGGTTGCCATCTTTCGCCGCCGTCCATTTCCGCAAGGGCGACGCCGAGCGTTTTTGCGATGGTCGCAATGCGCTTGCCGTAGGCGCCGTTTATGATTGCGAGCAGTTTTCCCTGCGGCGGGATTGCGGAACCGATAACGGATTCCACCGAGAAAGTCCCGCTGCCCTGCATAAGCGCGACGGTATATTCATCCGCTTTTTCGCTTGCCAATTTGCAAAGGCGCGCGCGAATGTCCTGCACGACTCCGGCGTTGTAATCGTCGTCCCATGTGCACCAGTCGCGCAACATTTCGGCGCGCACGCCGGGGGTTGTGGAAAGCGGCCCCGGCGTGAGCAGCAGATAGGGGTTTTCGGGGATTTTAATCGCCGCGCCGCCGGGGGGTTGTTGTTTTTGCGCGCCGCGGCGGTTACGGTTTTTCGCCGCGCGCCAGCCGGGCGTTTATGTCCTCCACGATGGCGGGCAGTTCGGCGATGGTGTCGGCGACATAATGCGCGCCGGTTTTTTGCAGCAGTTCGCGGGTGTGCGCGAGGCGGCGGGCGAGGTCTTTGCCTTTGAGCGCCTTGCCCTGCGGGATGGTGTCCACATCCATATAGTTGCTGTACCGGGCGAGGCCGACCGTCCAGCAGCCGGCTTCCAAACCTTCGCCGACGCCGGAGACGGTGTCGTCCACTTTCACGACCGCCTGAATCGGATGCACATCCATCAGGTCCAAGTTGCGGTAGACCATAAAGGGTTTCGGGCGCGCGCCGTTTTCCACTTCGTCGCCGGCGACGGTCGCATCGGGATGAAAGCCCTGCTTGCGGGCGTCGCGGAGGAGGACATTGACCATCACGCGGGTGAAGCCGGTGGAGACGCCGAGTTTGACGCCGGCTTTTTGCAGTTTCTTCGCCGCCGCGGCCGCGCCGGGGAGGAGCCCGGTGTATTTCGGCAGGCACTTGACCTGCATCGGCACGAAGTCGGCGAACATCGCGTCCACTTCTTTTTGCCCCGGATAGGAGCCGTGGGTTTTTTTCCAGCGCTCGCGGACGGAGGGCATTTCGGTCATTTTTTGGATGTGCAAATCCTTGCGCAGCCCCATCGGCTCGCGCGCTTCGGCCATGGAAACGGGGACGCCGTGCTTTTTGAAGACATCCACAAAAACGACGGCCGGCGCGAGGACATAAGCGTCGGCGACGGTGCCGCTCCAATCCAGAACGGCGCCTTTAATTTTCCCGCGGTAGCCGCGGCTGAATACAAAATCGGAATGCATTGTTCGTCTCTCCTTTCCCTGTTCGGACGATGTCAATTTTAACGGAGCGGATTATAGCATACCGTCGGGGGTTTGATTTGAGCGGCGGGGACGCCCGTTATTGTTGGCGCGGTTTTTTTAATTTGCTGGATTCCCGCCTTTTAACAGGAGTGCGGGAATGACGCAAGAATTTGCTGGATTCCCGCTTTTTAACAGGGGTGCGGGAATGACGCAAGAATTTGCTGGATTCCCGCTTTTTAACAGTGGTGCGGGAATGACGCAAGAATTTGCTGGATTCCCGCTTTTTAACAGGAGTGCGGGAATGACGCAAGAATTTGCTGGATTCCCGCTTTTTAACAGTGGTGCGGGAATGACGCGGGGGGGAGGGACTCTTTTAGGATGGTTAGGGCGCGGTGTAGTTGGGGGCGGGGGATTGTCAGGGGGGGGGCTAGGGTTAGGACGGCGCCCATTGTTTTGAAGTTCAGGCCGCGGGCGAGGGCGGAATACATTGTTTTTTCGGCGAGGGACTCTTGCTTTATTTTTGCGCCTAGGAGGAGGCCGAGGCCGCGGGCTTCGGTCAGGGCGGGGTGGTTTGCGGCGATGGTTTGCAGTTTTCGGAGGGACTCTTCGCCGAGTTTTTTTGCGCGGG
>JAHRAH010000082.1 GCA_020027345.1 Gammaproteobacteria bacterium
CGATTACTGAAACGGGTCAGTAATCTACCGCCAAAACACCCCTCAAATCCTTATCCCGCTTGAAAAAAAGAAACCCAAAAGCTCCACGAAATGTTACATTTCCCTCTGGAGAGGTGTAACGAGACGAGCATTTTAATTTGCTGGATTCCCGCCTCTGGGAAAAGTGCGGGAATGACGCATTGGTTAGTTAAAAAAAACCCCGCGCTTTTCGCGCGGGGTTCTTGGGGAAAGGAACGCATGAATATGCGTTCCGGGATTGTTGCGGACGGTTACATTTGCATTTGCAATCCGTCCCGCCGTTACGGTTGCGCCGTTACATATCCATACCGCCGCCGGGCATCGGGGGCGGGGGCGCTTCTTTTTTCGGCGCTTCCACGACGCATGCTTCCGTTGTCAGCAGCAGGCCGGCGATGGACGCGGCGTTTTGCAAAGCCGAGCGCGTGACCTTTGTCGGGTCCAAAACGCCCGCCTTAACCAAATCGCCGTAGGCGCAAGTGGCGGCGTTGTAACCGTAGTTGCCCTTGCTGGCTTTGACCTGATTGAGGACGACCGAACTTTCCTCGCCGGCGTTTTCCACAATCAAGCGCAGCGGAGTTTCCAGCGCGCGCTGCACAATGCGGGCGCCCGCTTTCTGGTCGTCGTTTTCCAGCCCTTTCAGCGAACCCAAAGCCGGAGCGCAGCGCAACAAAGCGACGCCGCCGCCGGCGACGATGCCTTCTTCCACAGCGGCGCGGGTGGCGTGAAGAGCGTCTTCCACGCGCGCTTTTTTCTCCTTCATTTCCACTTCGGTCGCGGCGCCGACCTTGATGACGCCGACGCCGCCGGCGAGTTTGGCGACGCGCTCCTGCAGTTTTTCGCGGTCGTAATCGCTGCTGGTTTCCTCAATCTGCTGGCGGATGGATTCCACGCGCGCGGCGATGTCTTTCTTGCCGCCCTTGCCGTCAATGACGGTCGTTTCTTCCTTGCCGACTTCCACGCGTTTTGCCTGACCCAAATCGGTGAGCGCCGCTTTTTCCAGCGAAAGCCCGACCTCTTCGGAAATGACGGTGCCGCTCGTCAGTATGGCGATGTCTTCCAGCATCGCCTTGCGCCGGTCGCCGAAACCGGGCGCCTTCACCGCGCAAACTTTGACGGTGCCGCGCATGTTGTTCACGACCAAAGTCGCCAGCGCTTCGCCTTCAATGTCCTCGGCGATGACCAAAAGCGGACGCCCCGCCTTCGCCGCCTGTTCCAAAATCGGCAGAATGTCGCGAATCGTCGACACTTTCTTGTCGTGAATGAGAATGTAGGGATTCTCCAAAATCGCCAACTGCCGCTCCGGGGTGTTGATGAAATACGGCGAAGTGTAGCCGCGGTCAAACTGCATTCCTTCCACGACTTCCAGTTCGTCTTCCAGCGTGGAACCGTCCTCCACGGTGATGACGCCCTCTTTGCCGACTTTGTCCATCGCTTCGGCGATTATCGTGCCGACGGCGCGGTCGGAATTCGCCGAGATGGCGGCGACCTGCGCGATTTCCGTCTGCGTGCGGCAATCCTTGGAGATGCTTTTCAGATGCGCGACGGCGGCGATGACGGCGCGGTCTATCCCCCGTTTGAGGTCCATCGGGTTCATCCCGGCGGCGACATATTTCAGCCCTTCCACGACGATGGATTGCGCGATGACGGTGGCGGTGGTGGTGCCGTCGCCGGCGACATCGGAGGTTTTGGAGGCGACCTCCTTGACCATCTGCGCGCCGAGGTTTTCCACCTTGCCTTCCAGTTCAATTTCCTTGGCGACGGAAACGCCGTCCTTGGTGACAGTGGGGGCGCCGAACGAACGCTCCAAAACGACATTGCGCCCGCGCGGGCCCAGCGTCGTCTTGACGGCTTCCGCCAGTATGTTGACGCCGTCCAGAATGCCGCGCCGCGCTTCGTCGCCCAGTTTGATGTCTTTTGCGGACATAGTTGTGCTCCTTTTTCCTTTGTGGGGTTACTTTTTCTTGCCGGTTTCCACGACCGCCATAATGTCGTCCTCGCGCATCACGAGCAGTTCTTCGCCGTCCAGTTTGACGGTCGTGCCCGAATATTTGCCGAAGAGTATGCGGTCGCCGGTCTTGACATCCAGCGGGCGGACGCCGCCGTCCTCGTTGATTTTGCCGTTGCCGGTGGCGAGGACTTCGCCCTGGTCGGGCTTTTCCGCCGCCGAATCGGGGATGACAATCCCGCTTGCGGTCTTGCGCTCCTCTTCCAGCCGCCGCACCAGCACGCGGTCGTGCAGCGGGCGAATCTTGGTCTTGCTCATAATCGCTTTGCTCCTTCGTGGTTTGCGAAAAACAGGGTTTGTTAGCACTCGCACCCGGCGAGTGCCAACAACGCCGAGTGGCATTATAATGATTTTTCCCCCAATGTCAACCCTTTCGCAAAAAAAATTTGCATTTTTTTTCGCGCCCATCCCCCCGACATCCCCGCAACCCCGTCATCCCCGTCTCCCCCATCATCCCCGCCTCCTTTGTCATTCCCGCGAAAGCGGGAATCCATACGGGGCCAGCGAAAAAACCAAATCTTCCGCCGTCCGCAATCCATCGGAAAAAGCAAAGACCGTATGGATTCCCGCTTTCGCGGGAATGACAAATTAACTATACCCCCCGCCGCTTGCGGGGGGGGCGGAGCATTCGCCGACGGCGAAGTCGGCGGGGAATGCTCCGGGGGGGTGGAGGGCGTTCGTAAAAGTCAACCCCCCCCCCATCAAAGATGGAGGGGGGATAAGTCCGTCATTTCCGCCTTCCTTGTCATTCCCGCGAAAGCGGGAATCTATACGGGCTTTGCTTTTTCCGATGAATTGCGGACGGCGGAAAGATTTGCCTTTGCCCCCACCCCCGTATGGATTCCCGCTTTCGTGTAGGGTTTCGCGTGGTGCTATACTGGACGGGGCGGGGATTTCCCGGGGGCTGGCATACTTGCGTGAAAGGGGGTTGTTATGCTGACCAAACTGCATAAACGGG
>JAHRAH010000095.1 GCA_020027345.1 Gammaproteobacteria bacterium
TCCATACGAACCCGGCGAAAAAGCAAACCCCGTATGGATTCCAGCTTTTGCGGGAATGACGAAGTAGGGATGGAATGACAGTTAACTATACCCCCCGCCGCTTGCGGGGGGGGGGGTCGGAGTTTGGCGTCCCCATCGGCAGATGGGGACGGCAACCTCCGGGGGGGTGGAATGCGCCCGTATAAAAACGAAAAAAAGGGACTCTTGTCATTCCCGCTCCCCTTGTCAGTCCCGCAAAAGCGGGAATCCAGTTGCCAGCCGCAACATCGTAATTCTGGATTCCCGCTTTCGCGGGAATGACAGGGGGGGGGGCTTGAAAAACCAAAAAAGAGAATTATGTAACCCCCGCCACAGCCGGAGGGAGAACCTGCTATTGCCTAAGAAACAAACCGAAAACCGCAAAAAAGCGAAAACGCCCGCGCAAGAAGGCGGGGACGACGCCGTCAAAGACGGCAACGCCGCCGCAGCCGCAAACGGCAACGCCGACACCGTTGCCGATGCCGCAACGGTAACAACAACGGCAACACCGGATTCCCCGCCCGCAACCGAAGCCGCAGCCGAATCCAAATCCGCGCAGGAATCCGAATTGGAAGAGGCAAAGCGCGAGGCGGCGGAAAGCCGCGAGCTCCTCCTGCGCAAAGCCGCCGAACTGGAAAACTACCGCCGCAGAATCGGGCGCGAACTGGAAAACGCCGTCAACAACGAAATGGAAAGTTTCGCCCTCGCGATGTGCGAAGTGCGCGACTGCATCCAAGCCGCCACCGACGCCGACGACAACGCAACCGAAAGCGCAACCGAAAGCACCCCCCCCCCCGCCAACGAAACCGAAAACGAAAAAACCAAAACCTTGCGCGAGGGAATCGCCCTCACTCTGCGCAAGATGGACTCCGCCCTGCAAGCGGCAAAAATCCTCCCCGTCCACCCCGACCGCGGGCTGGTGTTTGACCCCGAACTGCACCAAGCCGTCGCCACCGAAGAATCCCAAAACGCCGACCCCAACGCCGTCCTCCGCGTTTTGCAAACCGGCTACACCCTCAACAACCGTCTCATCCGCCCGGCGCAAGTCATCGTTTGCAAACCGCCGTCACAGCAACAGCAACAGGCGGAAGACGAAACCCCGGAGAAAACCAAATGAGCAAAATCATCGGAATAGACCTCGGCACCACCAACTCCTGCGTCAGCGTAGTGGAAGGCGGCAAACCCCGCGTGCTGGAAAACGCCGAAGGCGCGCGCACGACCCCTTCCGTAGTCGCCCTCGCCGAAGGCAAGACCCTCGTCGGCGCCGCCGCCAAACGCCAAGCCGTCACCAATCCCAAGAACACCCTCTTCGCCGTCAAGCGCCTCATCGGCAGGCGCCACACCGACGACGAAGCCAAGAAAGTCCGCGCCCTCGCGCCCTTCGCCGTCGTCAAAGCCGAAAACGGCGACGCCTGGCTCGCCGCCGACGGCAAGAAAATGGCCCCGCAGGAGGTGTCCGCCAAGGTCCTCCAAAAAATGAAAAAGACCGCCGAAGATTACCTCGGCGAGAAGGTCGCCGAAGCCGTCATCACCGTCCCCGCCTACTTCAACGACGCCCAGCGCCAGGCCACCAAGGACGCCGGGCGCATCGCCGGGCTGGAAGTCAAGCGCATCATCAACGAGCCCACCGCCGCCGCCCTCGCCTTCGGAATGGACAAAAACGCCGCCAACAAAAAAATCGCCGTCTTTGACCTCGGCGGCGGTACCTTTGACATCTCCATCATTGAGATCGCCGATGTGGAAGGCGAACAGCAGTTTGAAGTCCTCTCCACCAACGGCGACACCCACCTCGGCGGCGAGGACTTTGACGAAGCGCTCATCGCCCATCTCCTCGCCGAATTCAAATCCCAATCCGGCGGGATGCAGCTCAACGACGCCAGCGCCCTCCAGCGCCTCAAAGAAGCGGCCGAGAAGGCAAAGATAGAGCTCTCCACCGCCGAGCAAACCGACATCAACCTCCCCTACATCACCGCCGACCAGACCGGCCCCAAGCATCTCGTCACCCCGCTCACCCGCGCAAAACTGGAAAGTTTGGCGGCGAAACTCATCGCCCGCACCAAAAAACCCTGCGAGACCGCCATCCGCGACGCCAAACTGGAAGGCGGAAAAATTGACGAAGTCCTCCTCATCGGCGGTATGACGCGCATGCCCGCCGTGCAGGAGCAAATCAAAAAAATCTTCGCCGGCGCAAACATTCGCCGCGATGTCAACCCCGACGAAGCCGTCGCGATGGGCGCGGCAATCCAAGGCGCCGTCCTGCGCGGCGATGTCAAGGATGTCCTCCTGCTGGATGTCACCCCGCTCTCCCTCGGCATAGAAACCGAAGGCGGGGTGATGACGCGCCTCATAGAAAAGAACACCACCATCCCCACCAAGACCGCCAAGGTGTTCTCCACCGCCTCCGACAACCAGCCGGCCGTCACCATCCATGTCCTGCAGGGCGAGCGCGAAGTCGCCTCCGGCAACAAGTCCCTCGGCAACTTCAACTTGGAGGACATCCCCCCCGCCCCGCGCGGCGTCCCCCAGATAGAAGTCGCCTTTGACATAGACGCCAACGGCATCCTGCAAGTGTCCGCCCGCGACAAAAAAACCGGGCGCGAAAACAAAATCACCATCCGCTCCTCCTCCGGACTCTCCGAAGGCGAAATCCGGCAGATGGAAAAAGACGCCGAAGCCCACGCCGAAGAAGACCGCAAGACCGTCCAGACCGCCAAAGCGCGCAACCTCGCCGAAGGAATGACCGCCTCCGTCCGCGCCCAACTGGAAGAACACGGCGCGCTCCTCTCCGACGAAGAGCGCGAGACCATTGAAAAAGCCGTGCGCGAAACCGAAGAAGCCGTCAAGGGCGATGACGAAAAAGAAATCCAAAACAAAACGCAGGCGCTCGCCGAAGCCGCCCGCCCCCTCGCCGAAAAAGCCGCAAACGCCGAAAAGCGCGGCGCAGACGGCAACAGTGGCGACCATTCCTCCTCCGCAAACGGCAGCGGCAACGACCGTGACGGCGGCGACAACGACGGCGACGATGTGGAAGACGCCGAATTTCAGGAAGCGGAAGACGACAAAAAATAACCGCCGTCCCCGTCCGCGCGCAAATGAAGGAAGATTTTTACGAAACACTCGGCGTCGCCCGCGGCGCCGGCAAGGACGAAATCAAAAGCGCCTACCGCCGGCTGGCGATGAAGCACCACCCCGACCGCAACCCCGGCGATGCCGCCGCCGAAAGCAAATTCAAAAAAGTGCAGGAGGCATACGACACCCTCTCCGACTCCGAAAAGCGCGCCGCCTACGACCGTTTCGGACACGCCGCCTTTGAACACGCCCGCTCCCCCGGCGGCGGCGCGCACGACTTCTCCGGCGTTTTTGACGACCTCTTCGGGCATTTCTTCGGCGCCGCCGGCGCCCAGCCGCGCGAAGAACGCGAGCGCCCCCGCGTTTTTGACATGCAAATCACCTTTGAAGAAGCCGCACTCGGCTGCCAGAAAACGCTCAATGTCGTCCTCCCCGCCCGCTGCGAAAAATGCGTCGGCACCGGCGCAAAAGCCGGAACCAAGCCCGTCCAATGCCGCGCCTGCGCCGGCGCCGGGCAAATCCGCGTCTCCCGCGGAATGTTCACCCTGCAGCAAACCTGCCCCGAATGCCGCGGCGCCGGGCAGACCATCAAAACCCCCTGTCCCGAATGCGCCGGAAAAGGAAAAACACAAACGCGGCAGAAAATCTCCGCGGCAGTCCCCGCCGGCGTCAACGACGGCGAAATGATCCGCCTCGCCATAGAAGGCAGCGGCGAAATGTTCCTGCGTATGAGCGTCGCCGCCCATCCCATCTTCCGCCGCGACGGCGAAAACCTGCATATCACCATCCCCGTCTCCGTCGCCACGGCATCCCTCGGCGGCGAAGTCCGCGCCCCCGCCCTCGGCGGCGGCGCGATTAATGTGACAGTCCCCCCGGAAACCCAAAGCGGCAAAATCCTCCGCCTGCGCGGGCGCGGCGTCGGCAACCCCCGCTCCCGCAGCGGCGAGCGCGGCGACATGCTTTGCAAAATCATAGTGGAGACCCCCGTCAATCTGGACGCCGCCCAAAAGAAACTCCTGCGCCAGTTTGACGCAAGCTTAAAAACCGCCCACTCCCCCCAAAAAGAATCCTGGCTAAAAAAAGCCAAAAACATCTTC
>JAHRAH010000107.1 GCA_020027345.1 Gammaproteobacteria bacterium
GTCCGCACTTTTCGCAGTGTTTTTTTGTCCATTTTTCCTCCGATTACTGAAACGGGTCAGTAATCTACCGCCAAAACGCCCCTCAACCCCTTTCCCTGCTTGAAAAACAGGAACCCAAAAACAACACAAAATGTTACATTTCCCTCTGGAGAAGTGTAACGAGAACGGGGAATGCCCGTATGGATTCCCGCTTTCGCGGGAATGACAAGGAGTGTTTAATGACAAGGGGTGTTTATATGGAACCGACGAAATCGCGGTTTTCTTGTTTCAGGGAGGGGTCGTCGCCGAGGGCGTAGTGCTTGGACATGTCGGGCGAATACTTGCTCGCCGGCGGGCGGCGTCCGAGCGCTTCGGCCATCGCGCGCACATGATGCGGGCCGCCGCCGCAGCAAACGCCGACCAGCGCAATGCCGTTCTCCACGCAGTTTTTCGCAAACTCCGCCATCTCGTAACGGGTGCAGGCAAGCCCGTCCAGCGCGACCGGAAAGGGGCGCATACCCTCCGGCAAACAGCCGCAGGCGTGGGCGTTGTCTTCCAGCGACTGAAACGAGGGATGCGCGGAGTCGGTGCGGAAGGGAACCGGAATCCCCGCGACCGGGCAGGAGACCGCCGCGCGTATCTCCAACAACTGCGGATACATCGTCGCCGGTCCGCGGCAGCAATTCATCCCGACGACGGCGGCGCCGGCGGCTTCCAGTCCCTTGCACGAATCGGCGGGCGTCATTTGTTCGCGCAGCAAACCGGTGGAGTGGCTGACGACATTGACTACGACATCCAGCCCCAGCGCCTTCGCCGATTCCAGCGCAATCAGCGCTTCGCCGTGCCACGAAAAAGTTTCGGCGATGATGAAATCCACACCGGCTTCGGCCGCCCAGCCGATTTGTTCGTCAAACATTTTCCGCGCTTCCAGATGCGACTGCTTGTCGTCGGGGAAGTAAATGTTTGTGTTGCAGATGTTGCCGGCGACGAGCGGCTTTTCGCCTTCGGCTTCTTCGACGGCGGCTTTGGCGAGCGCGAGCGCGTTTTTTTGCAGCGGTTCAATGAGCTGCTCCTTGCCGACGATGCGCATTTTTTCGCGGTGGGCGTAGTAGGTGAAGGCGACCATCACATCGCTGCCGGCGCGGAGGAAATCGCGGTGCAGTTGCGCGACGGCTTCGGGATGGTCCAGCACGACTTCGGGGACGAACCCGCCCGCCGACAAGTAGCCGCGCCGTTCCAGTTCAAAAAGATAGCCCTCGGCGCAAAGCACCGGCGCGGCTTCCAGACGATCCAACAGTTTTCCCATAATGATGCTCCTTCGCCGCCGCGCAAAATCCGGCGGACTGCGGGGATTGTATCACTGTTTTGGGAATGATACAATCGCTGTTGCGCTGATGTTTGTGAGATTGTTGTTTTTGTTTTCTTTGCTGTTTGCGGGGACGGGGGCGGTTGTTGCTTTTGCAGGGTCGGAGGGGGCTTCCTGCCTTTTTGCGGCGGCTAAGAAGAATGACGCCGGGTTGGTCGCGCATTGCGTTAACGCTGGCGCCGATGTTAATTCGCGCAACCTGCAGCAGGAAACCCCGCTGCATTGGGCGGCGAAGGACGGCGGGCGGGCGGCGGCGGCGGCGCTGCTTTTTGCCGACGCCGACCCCAACGCCCGCGACCTTTTGGAAAACGCCCCCCTGCATTGGGCGGCAAAATACGGCAACGAAAAAATGTCGCAGGATTTGATGGAAGCGGGCGCCGACCTCAATGCGAAAAACTTTCACGGTTACACTCCCCTCCATCTTGCCGCCGCCGAAAACCGCGCCGACACCGCCGCCCTCCTGATACAAGCCGGCGCAAAACTGAACCTGCGCGACAACGAAGGATGGACTCCGCTGGACCGCGCATGGTCGCACAAAGGCGAACTCCGCAATTTCCTTCGCAAAAACGGCGCGCGATGCGGGAAGTTTTGTTGATAATTTGCCGGATTCCCGCCTTTTAACAGGGGTGCGGGAATGACGCACAAATTCGGGGTTTTTCTCTTCGGGGGTTTTCCCCCCCCCACCCCCCCCATCGGAGATGGGGGGGGTAATTTGTTTTTGTTGTTTGTTAGAGGAGGAATATTAGGCCTAGGGAGAGGAAGACGAAGAATCCTAGGGTGTCTATTGCGCCGGACAGGACGACCGTTGCGCCTAGGGCGGGGTCTTTGTTTAGGCGGCGCATTATTAGGGGGATGGCGAAGCCGGCCAATGCGGCGGCTATGAAGCATACTATCATTGAGACGGTTATGACTATCGCCAGGCCGGCGCGGTTGTATATTGCGTAGACGAAAACGCCGACTATTCCGCCCCAGACGATTCCGTTTATTAAACTGAGCGCGAATTCGCCGCGCAAGATTTCGCGCCAGTTTAATGCGTTTATTTTGTCCAGCGCGAGCGCGCGGATGGTGAGCGTCGCGGTTTGGTTGCCGATGTTGCCGCTCATATTTGCGACGACGGGCATTAAGGAAGCGAGCGCGGCGAGTTGCGCTATCGCTCCTTCAAAAACGCCGACGACGCGCGATATTAAAAGCGCGGCCAGAAGGTTGATAAATATCCACTGCCAGCGGTTGCGAAAGCGGCGCGGCAAGGGCGCGAACAAATCCTCTTCTTCGCGGATGCCGGCGCTGCTGAGCAAACCCCGTTCGCGGCTTTCGTGCATGTGTTCAACGATTTCGTCAATGGTGATGCGGCCGATAACGCGCCCGGAATCGTCCACTACCGGCGCGCTGATGAGGTCGTAGCGTTCAAAGGCGCCGGCGGCTTTTTCCACATCGTCGCCGGGGCGGAACAAATACAGGTTTTCGCCGACTGTGATTTCTTTCGCCTTCGTTTGCGGGGGATGCAGCAGGAGGCGTTTGAGCGGGAGGACTCCGGCGAGTCGTTCCCAAGCGTCCACGACGAAGAGTTTGTCGCAGTGGCTGGGGAGCTCGCCCATTTTTTGCAGGCGGGCGCGGAGATCGCCGACTGTTTCTTCTTCGCGGGCGAGGACGGGCTGGAAATCCATAAGCGCGCCGACTGCGCCTTCGTCAAAGGACAAACTTGCGCGCACTTCGGCGTCTTCGGAAAGCCCGGCGAGGCGCATCAGGCGGGCGGACTGGGCGGGCGGCAGGCGGCGCAGGAGCTCGGCGACTTCCTCGCCGGGGAGTTCGCCGAGCAGCGCCGCCATCGTTTCGGCGGGCGTTTCGGCGAGGAGGAAGTCGCGGGCGTTTTCGCCGGTTTCCAGCAGCACCTGCCCGCCTTCGCCCGTTTGCGCCGCCGCGCGCCAGACGATCGCGCGCTGCGCGAGGGGCAGGGATTCCAGCGCGTCGGCGATGTCGGCCGCATGCATTTCGGCAAGGAGTTTTTGCAGCGCGGTTTTAAATTGCTCGTTCTCGGCTTCGGCGTTTTCGGCGGCGGCGGCGTCAACACCGTCGGCGGGGACGGCGCGCGGCTGCTCGGATTCTTGGAGCAGGCGGAGCAGGCGCGCTTTTGCGCGCCCGACCGGGGGGGCGAGGGGTTTTTGCGGGGGCTGCATATTTTTTTTCGCTTTCTTGCTTTTTGCGGTAAAAAAGTATACAATTGCTTTTTGGCGCTTTGCCGGCGGGGGTTCCGCCGGCCGCGAGACCACAAGGAGCCGGACGAATGCGACACTACGAAATCGTCGCCGTCATCCATCCCGACCAGCATTCGCGGGCGGGGGAGATGGCGGAGCGATACAAAAAAATCATCGCCGAAGGCGGCGGCGTCGTGCACCGTTTTGAGGACTGGGGCTTGCGCGAGCTGGCGTATCCGTTGAAAAAGCAGAAGCGGGCGCAGTACATTTTGTTTAACATAGAGTGCGGCGCGCAGACGCTGGGCGCGCTGGAAGAGGATTTTCGGTTCAGCGAGGCGGTGATGCGGACGCTGGTTGTTCGGCGCGAGCGGGCGGTTTCGGGGGATTCGCCGGTGATAAAGAAGATCGCCGAGGAAAAAGAAGCGGCGCGAATGAAAGCCGAAGAAAGCGCGCGCGAAGCGGCGAAGGCGGAAGCCGCCCCCGCGGCGAAAGAGGGGACTGATAAAGAGTCCCCTTCGGCAAAGCCGGCAAAATCCGCAAAGCCCGGCGGGGAGAAGGGGACGGTTGCGAAGCCCGCCGTCAAGGGCAAGGAAGACAAAGACGACAAGGACGCAAAAGAAGCGAAAGAAGCGAAGGAAGGCAAAAAACGCGGCCGCGCGGCGAAGGAAGCCGACGAGGGCGACAAAACGCTGAAAGCCCCGCGCGCGAAAAGCCGGGTGCGCCGTCCGCGCGCCGCCGATGAAGGCGACGACGACGGCGACGACGGGGGGGACGAATAATGGCATTCCGCCGCCGTCCGCCTGTGCGCAAAAAACCGCGCGGCAACGCGCGGGGGATGTTTCGCAAAAAGCCGCGCTGCCCGTTTGCCATCGCGGGGGTTTCCGAGATTGATTACAAGGATGTGGATTTGCTTTCGCGGTATTTGCGGGACGATTGGAAAATCGCGCCGGCGGAGGCGAACAATGTTTCGGCGCGGATGCAGCGGCAGCTGACGCGGGCGGTAAAGCGGGCGCGCTTTCTGGCGTTTTTGCCGTATACGCGGCGGCACCACTGGGGCGACGAATGAAAGTGATACTGTTGGAGGATGTGCCGAACTTGGGAAAACTGGGGGAGGTCGTGCGCGTGAAGCCGGGGTATGCGCGCAATTATCTTTTCCCGCAGGGGAAGTCGGAGCGTGTTACGCCGGAGGCGCAGGCGCGGTTTGACGCGCGGCGGGCGGATTTGGAAAAGCGTCAGGCGCAGATGCTGGAACAGCTGGAGCAGGCGCGGAAGAAAATGAGCGGCGTCGTCTTGCGCATTGCGGCGCGGGCGGGTCCGGACGGGAAGTTGTACGGTTCGGTGACGGCGGCGATGATTGCGGCGGCGTTGAACAAGAACGGGGCGGCCGGGGAGATTGACATTCGGCGCGGGCAGATAGCGCTCGCCGCCGGTGCGCTGCGGGAGGCGGGGAATCATCCGGTCGGGGTTTCGCTGCGCAAGGGGGTTTCGGCGGAGATAACCGTCGCCGTCGTCGCCGCGGATTCTTTGGAAGAAGAAGAGGAGAAGGCGATGCACGACGCAAAACCCGAAAAGAAAAAGCGCGCGAAAAAACCCGCGGCGAAAACTGCGGTTAATACAACCGTCGGCGACACTGTTGCCGCAACTGCGGAGCAACCGGCGCCGTGACTCCGGACACTGTGACTCCCGCAACTGCATCCGCAAATGCGAATGCAAATGCAACTGAGACGGCCGCGACCGTCACCGTGCGGGAGTTAATGCTCGCCGGCGCGCATTTGGGTCATCGCGCGCGGTTCTGGCATCCGCGGATGGCGGAATACATTTTCGGAAAATACCAGCAGATCCATGTCATTAATTTGGATCACACGGTTCTTGCGCTGCGGGCGGCGGCGGATTTCTTGCGCGCGGTCGCTGCGGGCGGGGGGATTGTTTTGTATTTGGGGACTAAATCCTCGGCGAGCGAAATCGTGCAGCGGCGCGCGACTGAGGCGGGAATGCCCTATGTCAGCGAACGCTGGCTCGGGGGAATGCTCACAAACTTCAAGACGACGCGGGATTCGGTCGCGCGTTTGATTCGCTGCGAGGAGGACATTCGCGAGGGCGTTTTGCGGCGGTTGACAAAAAAAGAAGGGCTGCGGCTGATGAACAAAAAAGAGAAGTTGGCAAAGTCCATCGGCGGGATTCGCGCGATGGAAAATTTGCCGGAGGCGCTTTTTGTCATTGATGTCGGCGTGCATTCCGGGGCGGTGAAGGAAGCGAACAAACTCGGGATTCCGGTGGTGGCGGTGGTGGACACTAATCATTCGCCGGAGGGTGTTGACTATGTTATTCCCGGCAACGACGATTCGCGGCAGGCGGTGGAGATATACGCGAATATTGCGACGGACGCGATAACTGCGGGGCGCGAGGAACATCTGGCGCGGGCGCGGACGGAGATTCGCGTCGCATCCGGGCGCGACGACGAACTGGGAGCGCCGGGGGGACTGTGAACGCTGCGGCTTCGGCGGGGGCGGTTTCGGCTGCGACTGTTCGCGCGTTGCGCGAGGAGACGGGCGCGGGGATGATGGAATGCAAAAAAGCGCTGGTGGAATGCGGCGGCGACATTGCAAAAGCGCGTGAGGAATTGCGCGCGCGTTCCACTGTTCGCGCGCAAAAGATAGCGGGGCGCGCGGCGGGCGAGGGGCGCGTGGCATTCGCCGAAGCGGACGGTTCGGGGGCGCTGGTTTGCATAAGATGCGAGAGCGATTTTGTCGCGCGGGAGAAAGCGTTTGCGGAATTTGCGGCGGATGTCGCACGGGCGCTTTGCGCGGCGGGCGAGGGCGAGGAGACGGAGGATAAAACGGAATCGGAAGAACTGCCGATGCCCGGCGGCGGCAGTTTGAAAGAAGCGCGCGAATCGCTGGTGATGAAGATGGGCGAGAACATCAGCGTCGGCGGGAGCGCGGTTTTTCGCGCGGGGGCGAAGTTGTTTCACTATGTTCACGCGGGCGAACAAATCGGCGCGATGGCGGAAATGGAAGGCGCGAGCGGCGCGCTCGGTCGCGGGGTTTGCATGCATATTGCGGCGATGCGCCCGCGCTTTCTGGACAGCGGCGACGCGCCCGAAGAAGAAATAGCGCGCGAGCGCGAAGCCGGACGCTCGCAGGCAAAACGCGAAAACAAACGGCCGGGAGTGGCGGCAAAAATCGCCGACGGTCGCGTGCGCAAATATCTGGCGGAAACGGCGCTTTTGCATCAGGAATATATCAAGGGCGAAGGGAAGACGGTCGCGCGGACTCTCGCCGAAAGCGGTGCGGCGGTGCGGCGGTTTGCGCTGTTGACGGCGGGAAAATAACAACCGCAAAACAAAAAACGAAAAACAAAAAACGAAAAACGAAAAACGCAAAATGAAAAAAGCGCGATGACGGAAAAAGCCGCAGCGGGCGGATACCGCCGCGTCGTTCTCAAACTCAGCGGCGAAGCGCTCGCCGACGGCGGCGGGGGGGGGACTTTTTCGCCGGCGGTTTTGCGTTATCTGACGGGGGAAATTGCGGCGGCGGTTAATAATGCGGGCGCGCAAATTGCGATTGTCGTCGGCGGCGGGAATATCGTGCGCGGCGAATTGGTTGAAGGCGAAATGGGAATCAGCCGCGTGACCGGCGACTATATGGGAATGCTGGCGACGGTGATAAACGGTCTCGCTCTGCATTCGGCATTGCAGGGCGGCGGTTTGGATACGCGCCTGCAAACGGCGATGAATGTTGAACAGGCGGCGGCGCCTTACATTCGCGCGAAGGCGGTGCGGCATTTGGAAGCCGGGCGCGTTGTTATTTTTTCCGGCGGGACGGGGAATCCCTTTTTTACGACGGACACCGCCGCGGCGCTGCGGGCGGCGGAAACGGGGGCGGAAGCGCTGTTGAAGGCGACGAATGTTGACGGGGTGTATTCTTCCGATCCCGCGAAAAACCGCGGCGCCAGCCGGTATTCCTCGCTGACGATGGACGAGGCAATCAACAAAAAACTGCGCGTGATGGATGCGACCGCTTTGACATTGTGCCGCGACCGGGGTTTGCCGGTGCATGTTTTTCGTTTGCAGAAGCAGGGGGCTTTGTCGGCGGTGATTCGCGGGGAATCCGAAGGGACGCGCATCGCCGCTTAATTGTTATACCCCCCGCCGCTTGCGGGGGGGGGCGGAGTTTTCCTTTCCCGTCGGAGATGGGAAAGGAAAACTCCGGGGGGGTGGAATGCGCCTTTGTAAAAATGGGTATGGCAAACGGTTGCGGACGCCTCCACCCCCCCGGAGCATTCCCCGCCGACTTCGTCGTCGGGGAATGCTCCGACCCCCCCCCGCAAGCGGCGGGGGGTATAGTTAATTTGTCATTCCTGCTTTCGCAGGAATGGCGGTTAAATTTGCTGGATTCCCGCCTTTTAACAGGAGTGCGGGAATGACGCATAGTTTGAGGGCATGCGGATTGTTGCCTGATTGTTATACCCCCCGCCGCTTGCGGGGGGGGTCGGAGTTTTCCTTTACCAACGGAGATGGGAAAGGAAAACTCCGGGGGGGTGGAATGCGCCTTTGTAAAAATGGATATGGCAAACGGTTGCGGACGCCCTCCACCCCCCCGGAGCAATCCCCGCCGACTTCGTCGTCGGGGAATGCTCCGACCCCCCCCCGCAAGCGGCGGGGGGTATAGTTAATTGTTATTCCCGCGAAAGCGGGAATTCATACGGTCTTTGTTTTTTCGCGGGATTGTATGGATTCCGGCTTTCGCCGGAATGACGGGGGGGGGAGTGTTAAAATGGTTGTTCGGCTGTTGTAGCTCAGTCGGTAGAGCAACTGATTCGTAATCAGTAGGTCGGAGGTTCGATTCCTCTCAACAGCACCGGTTCTTATTGACGCCGTTTTCAATTGCCGCCGGTGTTGTTTTTTTTGCGGGGGGGATTGGGGCGGGGGAAAAATCGGGGGGGAAAAAGTTGGGGGGGCGGCGGCGGATAGTATAATTTCCGTTATCGGGGGAAAATACACGGGGACGGCAACAAAAACGGGGACGACACAAATGACGGCGGAGGGTTATCGGCAAAAGGCGGGGCGGCGGCGGTTTGCGGCGTTGCCGGCGTTGCTGCTCGCCGTTATGTTGACGGCGGGGGGGTGCGCGCCGAAGGAATGGTCGTTTGACGACGAGGGCGCTTACGATCCGGTGGAGCCGGTCAACCGCGCGATTTACGGCGTGAACAAAGAGGCGGATTTTTTCGTGTTGAAGCCGCTGGCGAAGGGGTACCGGCAGTTTCCGCCGCCGCTGCGGCGCGGGGCGGGGAATTTCTGGGCGAATCTGGGCGAGCCGGCGAACGCCGTGAACAACGCGCTGCAAAAAAAGGGCGACGATGCGGCGGCTTCGGCGGGGCGCTTTGTTTTGAATTCGGTTTTCGGCATCGGCGGGATTTTTGATGTGGCGACGCCGATGGGCGTTCCGCGCGCGCGCGCCGATTTCGGGCAGACGCTGCGCGGTTACGGTTTGGGCGACACTGCTTACATTGTTCTGCCGCTGATTGGTCCTTCGTCGTTTGCCGACGCCATCGGGACGGGGGCGGATTCGTATTTGGAACCGGCGCGGTATTTGGATCCGCAAGAGCGCAATATCGCGGCGGCGTTCAAGGCGGTGCATCGGCGTTATGAATTTTTGCAGGCGGGGGACATTGCCGAACAAGCGGCGCTGGACGAATACAGTTTTGTGCGCGATATTTACGAGGAAAAACGGCGCTCGCTTGTCCCCGCGCGCAATGGCGACGGCGGAGAATCGGCGGCAAAGCGCGACGGCGTCGGCGGCGTTGCCGTGGAATATGCCGGCGCGGACGGCAAGCGGATTATTCTTTTTCCCGCGGTTTCGGGGCCGGCCTTTGCCGGGGGGGACTCTTCGCTCCCGGCGCAGTCCGCGTTTTTACGGAGTTTGCGTTTGCAGTCGCAATTGTTTCCGCCCCTTTTGCCGCCGCGGCCACCGGCAGTTCGCCGGTGAGCGGCGACCGGGGCGTGGCGCAGCTTGGTAGCGCGCCTGGTTTGGGGCCAGGAGGACGCGAGTTCGAATCTCGCCGCCCCGACCGCGCAAGAATGTGCGGCGCGGACGCGTTCGCGCCGCCGCACGGCGTGGCGCTCGTAGCTCAACGGGAAAGAGCACCGGTCTTCTAAGCCGGTGGTTGCAGGTTCGACTCCTGCCGAGCGCGCGAGGTTGAATGGTGGTTGTAGCTCAGTTGGCAGAGCCCCGGATTGTGGTTCCGGTGGTCGTGGGTTCGAGTCCCATCAGCCACCCCGCGCGGTAGTCGGCTATGCCCGCGGCTGACTCCGCCGCCGGCTGGGCGGCGTTTGAAGAGGGCGGCGCGCTCGTCGTGCTTCGGATAGAGCGCGCGAACGAGCGCACCTTCCGCCTCGCCGACGGTCGCAAGATACCGCGCCAGCGCGCGTGGCTGGTCCTGCCCGAATACGGCGGCGGCGCGGCGAAACAGGCGCGGCGGCTGGCGGCGCGGATTGACGCGGCAAAACTGCGGGAGCGCGCGGGCGGCGAGGAAGTGGAGGCCGCCGAACTCGGCGCGATGGCGCGGGACGGTTGTTGCGGCGGGGAGGGCAGCGGCGGCGAATATTCCGAAACTGTCTGGCAACTCGCGGCGCTGCAAACGGCGTTGGAAAATCCGGCGTATTTCCACCGCGGGCGGGGGAAGTTGCGCCCGGCGAGCGAGCAGGCGCTGGCATCCGCGCTCGCCGACGCCGAGCGCAAAAGCCGCGAACGGGAACATCGCGCCGAACTGGCGGAGCGTTTGCGCGCCGGGGAAACGCCGAAGGAAATCGTGCGCATGCGCGATGCGATACTCGCGGGGACGGCAAAGAACAGCGTCGCGGCGACGGCGGTGCAAAAGGTCGCCGGAAAAGCGCCGGAGGCGGTCGCGCGGTTTTTTGTGGAACGGGGACTGTTGCGCGACGCCCGTGATTACTGGCGCGCGATGTTTTTGGCGGCTTGGCCGGCCGATGCCGTTGATGACAGTGGTGACGGTGGCGGAGTTGCCGATGCTCCGCAGTTGCCGTTGGCGGCGCGGGAGGCGTTCAGCATAGACGACGCGGGGACTTTTGAAGTGGACGACGCGTTCAGCGCGCGGCGGCTGGAAGGTGGACTCTGGCGCATCGGGGTGCATATCGCCGCGCCGGCATTGGGCATCGCGGGCGGCGGCGCGGAGGAAGTGGCGGCGTTCGCAAAAATGACTTCGGTGTATTTTCCCGACGAAAAACGCCCGATGTTGACAAAGGCGGCGCTGGAAAAATACTCGCTGCGCATCGGCGCGGGACGGCCGGCGCTTTCGGCGTATTTTGATTTTGACGAAAGCAGCGGCGGGGTTTGCGCGGGGGGGACTGTGCTGGAATCGCTCGCGCTCAAAGCGTCGTTCACGCCGGAAGAAATGGAGGGGGACTTGCCGGAGGATGTCGCCGAGGAATACGCCGCCGTTTGCGCCTTCGCCGCCGCCCAGCCCGACCGGCGCCCGCGGCGGGAAGGGGGCGGGCGCGAACGGCATTTTGTTTTTTCGCTGGACCCGCCCGCTGTGCGCTTGCGCCCGCGCTCGCCGGCGTCGTTTGTCGTGGAGGCGATGATGCGTTTGGTGAACTGCGAATGGGGGCGGCGGCTGGCGGAAAGCAAGGGGGGACTCTTCCGCCGCGACGGCGCGACAAAAGCGAAGCCGGAAAGCGGGGGGGACTGTTATGCGTGGCTTTCTTCGCCGTTGCGCCGTTATGCGGATTTGGCGAATCAGCGGTTTTTGCTTTCGTTGTTGCGCGCGGAGGGGATCGTTGCTGTTGGCGGTTGCGGGGACGGGGAGGGGGACGATGCGCTGTTGCCGGATTGGAAAAAGTTGTCCTCGCTGTTTGACGCGCGTTACGCCCGCGCCAAACAATACCAGCGAATCGCCGAACGGCACTGGGCGCTTTGCGCGCTGGAACGCGCCGATGGCGATTGCGAAGGCGAACTGGAAACGGACGGCAACATTCGCCGCGTGCGGCTGAAAGAATACCCGCTGACCGGGAAAATATCGGTGAAGAATCCGGGGGCTGCCGCCTATCTCTCGCGCCTCTCGCGCGAGGCAAAAGAACGGGCGCGGCGCGGGGAGGACGCTTTGACTGTGACGGTGAAGGTGCGCCCGGCGCGCGTGGATTTGTTTCGGCAGTTGGTGATGTTTGATTTGGCGGAAATTCCGCAGCGGGAGAAACAGGCGGAAAAAGAATGATTTGTGATGTTAACTTGACAACTATACCCCCCGCCGCTTGCGGGGGGGGGTCGGAGTTTGCCGCCCCCCTCGGAGATGGGGACGGCAAACTCCGGGGGGGTGGAGAGTGCCTGTCATTATCGGCGGTAGTCGTTGCGCCGACGGTAACCGTTGTTTTTCGGGCGCATTCCACCCCCCCGGAGAATCCGCCGCCCACTTCGTCGTCGGCGGATTCTCCGACCCCCCCCCGCAAGCGGCGGGGGGTATATTAATTATGAAAGCGGGGCGTTACGGGGTTGCGGGGAATCCGGTGGGGCATTCGCTTTCGCCGTGGCTGCATTCGGGGTTTTCGCGGCGGACGCAATGCCCTATGCTTTATGCGGCTTACGAAGTTGAGCGCGGGGGGTTTGCCGATTTTGCGCGGGGGTTTTTTGCCGGGGGGGGGAGGGGGCTGAATGTTACCGTCCCCTTCAAGGAAGACGCGCTGGATTTTGCGGACGGCGCAAGCGCGTTTGCCTTGCGCGCGCGGGCGGCGAATGTTTTGGTTTTGCGCGACGGCGGGGGGATATTTGCTTGCAACACTGACGGCGCGGGGTTGGTGCGCGACATCCGTCACAATCTGGGCGTGGAAATTTTTGGACGGCGCGTTTTGCTGGTCGGGGCGGGCGGCGCGGCGCGGGCGGCGGCTTTGGCTTTTGCAGAACAACGACCGTCGCTGCTGCACATCGCCGCGCGGAAGATAAAGGCGGCGGAAGATTTGGCGGAGTTAGCCGGCATTAGCCATCTTCGGAGTTGCCCCCCCCCAACCCCCCCCATCAAAGATGGGGGGGGGGAAAAAAGGAAGATAAAAGGGGCGGAGAATTTGGCGGAGTTGGCGGCGCAGGGTTTCCCCCCCCCAACCCCCCCCCTCGGAGTTGGGGGGGGGTTAATTTGATTAAGCAGGTTACGGTTACGGCGGGGGTGGGGGGGGTTACGGTTACGCTTAGTGTTCGGACTACGGTTTCTTTGACTGTTTCGGCGGGGGATTTGGCGAGTATTTTGTTTTTGCCGGGGGCGGGGGGGGGGACTGTTGTGATGGATGTCTTCGGGGGGACTACGCTGGGGTTTGTGGGGGGAGGGGATGCGCGGGCGGGGGTTTCGGTTTTTGGGGGGACTGTTGGGCTTTCGGTTTTGGCGGCGCATACGGCGTTTTTGACGGCGGACATTGCGCAGCGGGGGGCGCGGATGCCGGTTTCGGGGGCGACTTTGGCGACTGTCGGCTGCGGCTCCGGGGAGGCGGCTGCTCTTTGGGATTTGCGCGCGCACTGCTTTACCGGGGGGGGGCGCTTCACGGTGCGGGCTTTGCGGGCGGCGGCTGTGGCGACTGCGGCGCTGCCGGGGGGCGGGGAATCCACGGTTGCGGTTTCGCCTGCGGAGTTTGCGGTCGGGCGGGCGGGGGAGTTGCTTGTGCTTTCGCTGACGGTTGACACGCTTGCGGATGTTTTGCTGACGGCGACTGTTTCGGCTTCGGGGGTTTTGCTTTCGCCTTCGTCTTTGTTTTTTACGGTGCGGGTTGCGGGGGAGTTGCGTTTGGATGTTTTGGGGGGGGACGCGCCGGTGCGGACGGGGCGGGAGCTGCGGGCGACGCTTTCGGCGTCGGGGGGACTTTTGACTTTGGGGGGGGACTATGCTTATCGTTTGCGGGAGCGGGGGGGGCTGAATATCAATCTTGTCGGGGGGAGCGTTGTTGTGGTTTTTTCGGGGACGGAGGAGACGACTGTGACGGCTTCTTTTGTTGTTGACGATGATCATTTGAATACGCCGGCGGCGACGGCGTTTTTGACGGTTCGGGTTGTGGATTCTTTCGGGGTTTTTGCGGGGGGGGTTCGGGGGCGGCTGACGACGCGGGTGGTTTCGGCGGCGACTTTGGCGCGGTTTTCGGCGGGGGGGGGACTGTTGCCGTATGTGTTTTCGGCTGCGGGTTTGCCTTCGGGGATTTCGCTTTCGGAGGGGGGACTGTTGCTTTTGACGGCGGCGATGGATTCTGCGGTGACGGTTTCGGTGACGGTTGCGGGGCGGGATTCGCAGGTTCCGCCGGAGCGGGCGACGGCGGCGGTGACGGTTGTTTTTGCGGATCCGCCGGGGGTGGTTTTGCGGCTTGTTCGGGCGCGGGGATTGCTGGCTCTGGGGGCGACTGTTACTGCGGCGACTGCGCGGGCATCGGGGGGATTTTTGACTTTGGGCGGCGACTATGCTTATCGTTTGGAGGGCGGAGTTGGCGCGGGGGGCGCGGCGGCGCGGATTGGGGCGGACGGGGGGATTCGGATTGTCGGGGGTGCGGCGGAGGAGACGCTGACGGCGACTGTCATCGCCGACGACAATCATTTGAACACACCGGCGGCGACGGCGTTTTTGACTGCGCGGGTTGTGGACGGTTTTGCGCTGGGGGCGGTCAATGCGCGGGAGATTGCGACTACGCACATAGAAAACAGCGGCTTGCTTGCGCGCTTTGAGGCGATTGGGGGGACTGTTCCGTATTCGTATATTGCGGTTTCGCAGTTGCCTTCGGAGTTTTCTTTCGGGGGGGACGGGCGGTTGTTTCTGGCGGCGGCTTTGCAGAATCCGCGGAGGGTTTCGGTGACGGTTGCGGCGGCGGATTCTGCGGTTTCGCCGTTGCGGGCGACGGCGGCGATTACTATTGTTTTTGTTGATCCTGCGGATGTCGGGTTAAGGGTTTTGCGGGGGGGGGAGCAGGTGGGGACTGGTTTGCGTTTGACGGCGGCGACTGTTTCGGCTTTTGGCGGATTTGTTTTTGGCGGGGGGGACTATTCGTATCGTTTGGAAAGCGGGGGGGTTGCGGGGACGGATGCGGGGGTTGACACGGACGGGGTTGTTGTCGTTTCCGCCGGGGCGGATGCGGGGTTTTTGACGATGACTGTTTCGGCGGATGACGATCATCCGAATACATTGCCGGGGGAGGCGGTTTTGACTGTTCGGATATTCGGGGATTTCGGCTTGGCGGCGGAGGGAGTGTTGGCGGAAGTTACGACTCGGATTTTGGCGACGGCTACTCTTGCGCGCTTTTCGGCGCGGGGGGGGGTGGAGCCGTATCGTTATGCGGCGGAGTCGGTTTTGCCGGGGGGGATTTCTTTGGGGGCGGGGGGCGTTTTGCATTTGACTGCGGGGATTGCGAACGCGCGGACGGTTTCGCTGACGGTGTTGGCGGAGGATTCGCAAGTTTCGCGGGCGCGGGCGCGGGCGGCGGTTACGATAGTTTTTGCGGATCCGCCGGATGTTGTTTTGGAGATTGCGCGCGGGGGGACGCTGCTGCGCTCGGGCGCGACGCTGACGGCGGCGACTGTTTCGGCGCGCGGGGGGTATTTGCGCCCGGGGCAAAGCTATGCGCGGCGTTTGGAAAGCGGGGGCGCGGCGGCGGACGCGGCGATTGATGCGGAGGGGGCGATTCGGATTTCGGCGGGGGCGGATTCGGGGCTGGTGACGGTGGAGGTTGTGGCGAATGACGACCATTTGAACACTGCGCCGGCGACTGCGCTTTTGACGGTTCGGATCTTGGGTGCGCTTTCGCTTTCGGCGGCGGGGGTTGCGGGGACTGTTACGACGCGGATTGTTTCGGCGGCGACGCTTGCGCGGTTTGAGGCGGCGGGGGGCTTGGGGGCGTTTTCGTATTTTGCGCTTTCGGCTTTGCCGGCGGGGGTGGTTTTGGAGGGGGACGGTCGCTTGGTTTTGACTGCGCCGATTATTGCGGCGCGGACGCTTTCGGTAACGGTGGCGGGGGGGGATTCGCAGGTTCCGCCGGCGCGGGTGACTGCTGCGGTTACTGTGGTTTTTGCCGACCCGCCGGCGCTGACGATAAATGTTCGGCGGGGGGCGCAGGGGGTGCTTTCGGGGATGCGGTTGACTGCGGCGACTCTTTCGGCTGCGGGGGGATATTTGACGGCGGGCGGGGAGTATTCGCTGCGTTTGGAATTCGGCGCGGGGGGGGCGGAGATTGGATTGAACGCGGAGGGAATCGTAACGCTTTCGGCGGGGGCGGTTGCGGGGTTTGTTACGGCGACTGTTGTCGCTGACGACGATCATTTGAATACATTGCCGGCGACTGTTTATATTACGGCGCGGATTATTAATGTTTTCGGCGTTTCGGCGAATGACATTCTTGCGACGGTTACGACGCGGATTGTTTCTTCGGCGACGCTTGCGCGGTTTGCGGCTTTTGGCGGTGCGGAGCCGCATACTTATACGGCGCTTTCTAATTTGCCGGCGGGGATTTCTTTGGCTGCGGACGGGCGGTTGCTTTTGACTTCGGCGATAAACAATCCGCAAACGGTTTTGGCGACTGTTCGCGCGAGCGATTCGCAAAATCCGCCGCGGCATTTGA
>JAHRAH010000122.1 GCA_020027345.1 Gammaproteobacteria bacterium
GTTCCGCTGCGGCTGATTGCGCGGCGGTGGACGATAACGGACGGCGACAACCGGGTGCGCGAAGTGAAGGGCGAGGGCGTCGTGGGGGAGCAGCCGTATTTGCGCCCGGGGGCGCGCTACGAATACGCGAGTTATGTGGATATGCCCACGCCGGTGGGGACAATGAACGGCGCCTATATTATGCGGCGCGACGACGCGGACGAACTGGAAGTGGAAATACCGATGTTTTCGCTTGCGGTGCCGGCTTCGTTGAATTGACGGGTTGATGTTTTTTCGGGGGATGATTCGCGGGGTTTGCGCTTTCGCGGCGGCGGCTGTTTGCGTTTTTGTTTTTGCCGGGGAGAATGTCGCAAAGCCGGGGGTTAATCTTCTTAAGGCGCAAAAGCCGGGGTTTTCGCTTGCGCGCGAATATCGTCCCGAAAGCGGGGACTTTGCGCTTGGGGAATATTGGGTGAGCGAAAAATATGACGGCGTTCGCGCGTTCTGGGACGGGCGCCGGCTGGTTTCGCGCGGGGGGAAGGTTTTTGCGGCGCCGGAATGGTTTACCGCCGGCTTTCCGGCCGCGCGGCTGGACGGCGAACTCTGGGCGGGACGCGGAAAGTTTGAATACGCATCGGGGACGGTGCGCCGGAAAAAACCGCACGAGGGATGGCGGAAGATTCGGTATATGGTTTTTGACTTGCCCGAACACGGCGGGGTTTTTCGCGAGCGTTACGCGAAACTTGAAGAATACGCGGCGGATTCCGAAAACAAATATTGGAGTGTTGTTGAACAAAAAGCGGCGGGTTCATCCGAAGAATTGGAAATGCGGTTTGCGAAAATAGTCGGCGAAGGCGGCGAGGGTTTGATGTTGCGGCGGATTGAATCTTTGCACCGAGTCGGGCGCAGCGATGATTTGTTGAAGTATAAACCGTTTGCCGACGCCGAGGCAGTCGTCATCGGGCACAATCCGGGCAAAGGAAAATACGCGGGAATGACCGGCTCGCTGCGCGCCCGCGCCCTCGCCGACGGAAAAGAGTTTTCCATCGGCAGCGGACTAAAAGACGCGCAGCGCAAAAACCCCCCGCCCGTCGGCGCAACGGTCACATACAAACACCAAGGATTTACCGAAAACGGAATCCCAAGATTCCCCGTATTCCTGAGAACGCGAAACGAAGAACCGGAATAAAAGAAAAACTGTCATTCCCGCGAAAGCGGGAATCCATACGGAACCGGCGAAAAAGGCAAATATTCCTTTGCACGGAGACAACAATAAAAAGGAAAAATTGTATGGATTCCCGCTTTTGCGGGGATGACGAAGGGGTAGGGCGCCCCGGGGACGATTTGAACGTCCGACCTTGCCCTTAGGAGGGGCCTGCTCTTTCCGAGCTGAGCTACCGGGGCGCTGCGCAATCTCCGGCGGTCAGGGGGAAGCCGCGCAAAAACTCCGCCGCCGGCATTTTTTTTTTTCCCGCGCGCTGCATTTCTAAAAATATGACGGCGTTGCCGTCGCCGCATATTACTGCGATTCCGTTTTTGTCCGCTGTTGTTATTGTTCCGGGTTGGGGTTGCTCCCCAGCTTGGGGTTTCCCCCCCCCAACCCCCCCCATCAAAGATGGGGGGGGGGTTAATTTGTTGAATTTACAGCGGTGGATGTTTATTTGTTGGCCGTTGATTATGGTGTGGGCCGGGTCTGCGGGGGAGAAGGCGCGGATTTGGCGGGCGGCTTGTTCGGCGGGTTTTGTGAAGTCCAAAACGCGCGCGGCTTTTTCCGGTTTGGGGGCGTAACTCGCGCCGGTTTTTTTTTGCGGGGACGGTTGCGGGTTGGTTGTTAAAACTTCGGCGAGGAGCATTGCGCCGGTTTTTGCCAACAGGGCGGAGAGTTCGCCGCCGGTGATTTCTTCCGGCATCGGCATTTGCTTTCGCGCGAGGATGTTTCCGGTGTCCAGTCCTTCGTCCATTTGCATAATGCAGACGCCGGTTTCGGAATCTCCGGCGAGAATGGAATGCACCACCGGCGCGGCGCCGCGCCAGCGGGGGAGCAGCGAAGGGTGGATGTTAATCGCCCCGCGCGGGGGGATGTTGAGGATTTCCGGCGGCAGCAATGCGCCGTAGTCGGCGGCGACTATCGCCTCCGGTTTCGCTTTTTTTGTTTGTTCGCAAATCGTTTCGGAGTTTGCCGTTTCCAAAACTGCGACATTTATTTCTTTCGCGCGCGCCGCGGCCGGGCAGGATTGGACGAGCATTTTGCGCCCGCGCGGTTTGGCCGGCGGCGCGACCAGCAACACTACGGAATGCTCCCGCGCCGCGAGTTCCAGCGCGGGGATTGCGAAGTCGCCGGCGGCGAAAAAAACCAGCCGCATTGTTATTCCGTGCTTTCGCGCGTTTGCATTTTTTTGTATTTTGCCAAAACGCGCTCGCGCTTTAAGCGGCTGAGGCGGTCTATAAAAAGCACGCCGTCCAGATGGTCTATTTCGTGCTGCATGCAAACGGAAAGCATTCCCTCGCATTCCATTTCCGTTTTTTCCCCCTGCAGATTTAATCCGCGCACGGTAACGCGCGCCGGGCGGTGCACGACTTCGCGCACGCCGGGGACGGAAAGGCAGCCCTCTTCCGCCGCCGCTGTCTCCCGCGAACTCGCGGCGACGACGGGGTTGACGAGGGCGATTGGCAAATTGCGGTTCGGGCTGGTGTCGGCGACAATCAGGCGCAGCGATTCGCCGACTTGCGGGGCGGCGAGTCCGACTCCGGCTTGCCCCAGCATTGTCTCGCGCATGTTTTCGGCGAGGGCGCGGAGGGCTTCGGTTATGGCGGGCAACTCCCGCGCACGGCGGCGCAAAAGCGGATGGGGATGGAGCAAAATCGGCATTGCGGGCATTGCGGTTATAATTACAATTTTACACCGCCGCCGCGATGACCGCCCCGCTTGACGATTCCGCCGATTATTATTTGCTCGCTCTCGCGCACACGAAGGGCGTGGGGCCGAAGCTGCTGCGCCGCCTGATGGACGCTTTCGGCGACACGCGCGCGATATTTAAAACGCCGCGGCGCGACTTGGCGCGGCATGTTAAAGCGGAGGTCGCCGAGCGCATCAGCAGCGGCGCGGGCGAACCGGCCGCGGAAAAAGGAATGCGCTGGGCGGAAGGGGCGCCGGAGCGGCGCATACTCACCGTCGCCGACGAGGAATATCCGCAGCGGCTGATGCATGTGGCGGACGCGCCGTTGATTCTGTACGCTTGCGGCAAGCGGCTTTCGGCGCTGAACGGGAACGCCATCGCCGTCGTCGGCAGCCGCAGCGCGTCGGCGGCGGGAGTGCGCAACAGCGAGAATTTCGCGCGCGCGCTTTCGGAGCGCGGCATCGTCGTCGCCAGCGGAATGGCGCACGGCGTGGACGCGGCGGCGCACGAAGGGGCGCTCGCCGGCGGGGCGGGGACGGTCGCCGTCGTCGCCACCGGCTTGGACATTGTGTATCCGCGCGAGCACCGCATTCTGGCGCAAAAGATTCAAGAGGAGGGGGTTATTGTCGGCGAGCTCCCGCCGGGGACTCCGCCGGACAACAGGAATTTTCCCCCGCGCAACCGCATTATCAGCGGCATTTCGCTCGGCTGCCTCGTTACGGAAGCGGGCTTGAAGAGCGGCGCATTAATTACCGCGCGCCATTCGCTGGACAACGGGCGCGAAGTTTTTGCCGTTCCCGGCTCCATCAATTCGCCGATGCACCGCGGCTGCCACTATTTAATTAAGAAGGGCGCGAAACTGGCGGAGACCGTCGCCGACATCACCGAGGAAATCAATCTTGTCGTCCCCCTTGCGGCGCAGCGGCAGGCGGGCGAGGGGGAAAACGCGAGCGGCGGCGACGGGGACGACGGTGATGCGGCCGTCGGCGACAGTTTGCTCGCGCATATTGGTTTTGAACCGACGGCGACGGACGACATTGCCGGGCGCAGCGGTTTGGCGGCGCAGGCGCTTTTGCCCGCGCTTTTGGAATTGGAAATGGCGGGGAAGATCGCCGCGGCCGCCGGCGGAAAATACCAGCGGCTTTCGTAGAAAACGGAAACGGAAAAAAACAATGAGCGAACGCGCGCGCATTCTCGCCGAGGCGCTGCCTTACATCCGGCGGTATCACGGGAAAACGGTCGTCGTAAAATACGGCGGCAGCGCGATGAGCGAGGCCGAACTTGCGGCCGCGTTCGCGCGCGACATTGTTTTGCTTAAACTCGTCGGCATAAATCCGGTTGTCGTCCACGGCGGCGGCCCGCAAATTAATACGGCGCTGGAAAAAGCCGGCAAGCAGGCGAAGTTTGTCGGCGGACTGCGCTGCACCGACGGCGACACGATGGACATCGTGGAAATGGTTTTGGGCGCGGTCAACAAAAAAATCGTGCGCCTTATTAACGGCGAAGGCGGGCGCGCAGTCGGTCTCAGCGGCGCCGACGCGAACCTCTTCGCCGCCCGCAAAATGCGCGCGAAAAAAAGCGGCGCCGACATCGGATTGGTCGGGGAAATAACCGCCGTGCATTCCGAAGTCGTTTCGCTTTTGCTGGGCGAGAAGTTTGTGCCGGTCATCGCCCCCGTCGCCGACGACGGCAAAGGGCGCACGCTCAATGTCAACGCCGATTTGGCCGCGGCAAAAATAGCGTCCGCATTAAACGCCGATTCGCTTGTTTTGCTGACGAACACCGCCGGGGTTTTGGACAAAGCCGGGCGGCTGATAGAAGAACTTTCCTCCGCGCGCGCGCGCAAACTTCTGGCGGGCAGTGTCATTCGCGACGGTATGGCGCCGAAAGTGGAATGCGGATTGGATGCGGTGCGCGGGGGCGCGGGTTCCTGCCGGATTATTGACGGGGGGAAAAAGCACGCTTTGTTGTTGGAGGTTTTTACCGACGCCGGGGCGGGGACGAGAATAACGGCGTGAATAATTTTTCCAAAAAAAATAATTCCCCCTCCATCTCTGATAGGGGGGGGGAGGGGGATTCTTCGTCGCGTGTTTCCCCCCCCCAACCCCCCCCATCAAAGATGGGGGGGGGGAATAATTCCCCCATCAAAGATGGGGGGGGGAATAATGCCCCCATCAAAGATGGGGAGGGGAATAATCCCCTCATCAAAGATGGGGGGGGGAATAATCCCCCCATCGGAGATGAGGGAGGGGATAACAATTACCCCCCCCCCATCTCCGATGGGGGGGGTGAGGGGGGGGATTCTTTATCGCGCGTTTCCCCCCCCCAACCCCCCCCATCAAAGATGGGGGGGGGGAATAATGGTTCCAGTTGGCGGAAAACTTTTTTGCTTTATCGGGACGGGCGGATGGGGAAGATATTGCTGCTGGGGTTTGTCAGCGGGCTGCCTTGGTTGTTTATCGCTTCCATGGTTTCGCTGTGGCTGAAAGAAGAGGGGCTTTCGCGCACCGGCATCGGGCTTTTCGGGTTAATCTTTTCCGTCTACGCCGTTAATTTTTTGTGGGCGCCGGTGATTGACGGCGTGCGCATTCCTTTTTTCGGAAAGTTCGGGCGCAGGCGGGGGTGGATTTTGGCGATGCAGGGGGTGATTGTTTGCATGCTGCTTGCCATCGCCGCATTGCCGCAGGCGCAGGGGAATTTGTGGATTTTGGCGGCGCTGCTTTTTGCGGTCGCACTTGCGAGCGCGACGCAGGATGTGGCGATAGACGCGCTGCGCATAGAAATGATCGGCGAGGGCGAGCCGGAAAAAATCGGCGCCGGTTCGGCGATGGCGACAAGCGGCTGGTGGCTGGGTTTCGGCGGGGGGAAGGCGCTTGCTTTTCCTCTTGTGGATTGGTTTCAGGATGCGGGGATCGCGCGGGCGTGGCAGGCGGGGTATTTTTCTATGACTGTCATTGTTGTTGTTAGTGTTGTTTTGCTTTTGGTTTTTGTTAGGGAGTCACCTACTGTTAAGGGTTTCCCCCCCCCAACCCCCCCCAACGGAGATGGGGGGGGGTTAATTTGGTTTCATCGGAGATGGGGGGGAGGGTTAAAAAGATAGGGGGGGTTAATTTGTTAAGGGGGGTGGTTCGGGTTTTTGGGCTTTATCGGGATCCGGTTGTTTCTTTTGCGGGGCGTTACGGGGTTCGGCTTGCGCTGATGCTTTTGTTTTTTGTTTTCTTTTTTAAGATCGGCGAGGCCTTTTTGGGGCGGATGTCGCTGGTGTTTTACAAGGAAATCGGTTTTTCCAAATCGCAAATCGGGCTGCTCTCCGGCGGGCTGGGGACGGTTACCGTTTGCGTCTTCGCCGTGCTGGGGAGTTTTATCAACGCGCGTTACGGGCTCTTTCGCGGCATCGTTCTCGGGGGCTGCGCGATGGCGGCGACTAATTTTTTGTTCGCGCTTCTGGCGCACTATCCGGAGCAGTGGCTTTTTACCGTCGCCGTCGTCGCCGACCAGTTCACGACGGCGGTGTCCACGGTGGCGTTTGTGGCTTTTCTTTCGCAGTTGTGCGACCGCGCGCACACGGCGACGCATTACGCGGCGCTGGCTTCGCTGGGGAATCTCTCGCGCACGACGCTGGCGGCGGCGAGCGGCGCGCTTGTGGACGGACTCGGCGGCAACTGGTCGTTGTTTTTCGTCCTCACGGTGCTGATGGTGACGCCGAGTTTGTTCGTTCTTGCCGCCGCGCGGCGGCGGTTGCGGCCGGTGATGACGGGGGCTACTACTCGGCTGCTTTAATTTGCTGGATTCCCGCCTTTTAATAGGAGTGCGGGAATGACGCGGGGGAGGGGGGGTTGACTTTTGCTTTTCGGGGGATATAATCGGGGGGGACGAAAAACACACCGGGGGAGGAACTTGGCGATGCGAGTACAAATGACGGTTAACGGCAAAGCGGTTTCGGGCGAGGTCGCGCCGGAGACGCTGCTGGCGCAGTTCTTGCGCGAGAACCTGCGGCTGACAGGGACGCACATCGGCTGCGACACCAGCCAGTGCGGCGCCTGCGTGGTGCTTTGCGGGGGGAAGTCGGTCAAGAGCTGCACGATGCTGGCGGCGCAAGCCGAGGGCGCGGACATCACGACCATTGAGGGGATGGAATCGCCCGGCGGCGAATTGCACCCGCTGCAGGAGGCGTTCCGGCAAAACCACGGGCTGCAGTGCGGATTTTGCACGCCCGGAATGGTGATGAGCGCCGCCGACCTGCTGCGGCAAAATCCCTCGCCCTCGGAAGAAGAAATCCGGCACTGGCTGGAAGGCAACATCTGCCGCTGCACCGGCTATCACAACATCGTCAAAGCCGTGCAGGCGGTGGCGGCGGCAAAATAAAAAACGGAGCGAACAAATGAGCGACAACGGTCACGGCATCGGCGCCCCGGTCAAGCGCGTTGAGGATTTCCGCTTTCTCACCGGGCGGGGGACTTACACGGACGACATCAACCGTCCGAATCAAACTTGCGCTTTCTTTTTGCGCTCGCCGCACGCGCGCGCGCAAATAAAAAGCATAGACGCGGCGAAGGCGAAGAGCGCGCCCGGGGTGGTCGCGGTTTTCACCGGCGGCGATATGCAGTGCGGGGGCATCCCCTGCGGCTGGCAGGTGACGGACAAAAACGGCGAACCGATGAAGGAACCGCCGCACCCGCCGCTGGCGAAGGACAAGGTTTCGCATGTCGGGGACCAGGTTGCGGTCGTCATCGCCGAGTCGCTTTCGGCGGCGAAGGACGCGGCGGAATTGATTGCGGTGGATTACGAAGTGCAGACGCCGGTCGTGGATATGGAAAAAGCGATTGCCGGCGGCGATGTCGTTCACGAAGAAGCGCCGGGGAATCTCTGCTACGATTGGGAACTCTGCACGGCGGAAGGCGGGGCGAAAGAAGTGGACGATGCGATTGCGAATTCCGCGCATTCGGTTTCGCTGCGGATAGTCAACAACCGTCTCGCGCCGAACGCGATGGAGCCGCGCGCCGCCATCGGCGATTACGATTTGGCGAGCGGCGAATACACGCTTTACACTACTTCGCAAAATCCGCATGTCATCCGTCTGCTGATGGGCGCGTTTGTTTTGGGGATTCCCGAACACAAACTGCGGGTTGTCGCGCCGGATGTCGGCGGGGGTTTTGGTTCCAAGATTTTCCACTACGCGGAAGAGGCGGTTGTGACTTGGGCTTCGGCGCAAATCAAACGCCCGGTGAAGTGGACGGCGGAACGCTCGGAGTCGTTTGTTTCGGACGCGCACGGGCGCGACCACATAACGGATGTTACTTTGGCGCTGGATGCGGAGCACAAATTCACGGCGTTGAAAGTGCAGACGCTGGCGAATATGGGCGCGTATCTTTCCACATTCGCTTCGTGCGTGCCGACATATTTGTATGCGACTTTGCTCGCGGGGGTTTATACGACTCCGAAAATATGCGCGGGAGTGAAAGCGGTTTTTACCAACACCGTTCCCGTGGATGCGTATCGCGGCGCCGGCCGTCCGGAGGCGACTTTTCTTTTGGAGCGCATCGTGGAACAAGCGGCGCGCAAACTTGGTGTTGACCGCGTGGAGTTGCGGCGGAAAAACTTTATCGCGCCGGACGCTTTTCCGTATCAAACTCCGGTCGCGCTGCAGTATGATTCCGGCGATTACCATTCGTCTTTGGAAAAAGCGCTGGCGATGTCGGATTGGGAGGGTTTCGCCGCGCGCAAAAAAGAATCGGCGGCAAACGGAAAACTGCGCGGCATCGGCATCTCCACATACATAGAAGCGTGCGGCATCGCGCCTTCGGCCGTCGTCGGTTCGCTCGGCGCGCGCGCGGGGTTGTTTGAAGCGGCGACTGTGCGGGTGCATCCGACGGGGTCGGTTACCGTCTTCACGGGCAGCCACAGCCACGGGCAGGGGCACGAAACGACATTCGCGCAAATCGTCGCGGAAAAACTGGGGCTGCCGATGGAAAACATCAGCATCGTCCACGGCGACACCGCAAAAGTCCCCTTCGGAATGGGGACATACGGCTCGCGTTCGCTCGCGGTCGGCGGCGAGGCGATATCGCGCGCGCTTAATAAAATCGCCGAAAAAGCGCGCAAGATCGCCGCGCACTTAATGGAAGCCGACGCCGCCGATGTTGTTTTTGCAAACGGCGAATTCGCGGTGAAGGGGACGGACAAGAAAAAAGCGTTCGCCGAAGTTTCGCTTGCGGCGTATGTCCCGCACAACTTCCCGCACAAATCGGCGCACGACGACGGCGAAGGTTTGGAGCCGGGCTTGGAAGAGCAGGCCTTTTACGACCCGCTGAATTTCACATATCCCGCCGGCTGCCACATTTGCGAAGTGGAAGTGGAACCGGAAACCGGCGCGGTGACAGTGGCGGCGCTTACGACTGTTGACGATGTCGGGCGCGTTATTAATCCGATGATTGTGGAAGGGCAAGTCCACGGCGGGCTGGCGCAGGGAGTCGGGCAGGCGCTTTTGGAACGCGCGTTTTACGACGACAACGGTCAACTGCTTTCCGGCAGCATGATGGATTACACACTGCCGCGCGCGAAAGATATGCCGCCGCTGAGCGGACTGCAAACTGCGACGACCGAAACTTTGTGCGCGCATAATTCGCTCGGGGTGAAAGGCGTCGGCGAAACGGGGACCATCGGCTCGCCGCCGGCGGTGATAAACGCGGTGCTGGACGCCCTCGCGGAACGCGGCGTTACCGACATACAAATGCCGGCGACGCCCTTTCGCGTTTGGAGCGCGCTGCAAGAAGCGGGGAAATAAAACGCGATACACGGTTGCGCGAAAACAACGGGAGAACTTTGCGATGAAAACATTTGAATACCACAAACCGTCCTCGCTGGACGATGCGGCGAAACTTCTGGCGCAGGCGGACGCCGTCGCATTGGCGGGGGGGATGACACTGTTGCCGGTGATGAAGCAGCGGCTGAACTCGCCTTCGGTAGTCGTGGATTTGGCGGCGCTGGAAGATTTGCGCGGCATCCGCGAGAACGAATCCAAAGGAGTCGTGCTCGGCGCGATGACGACCCACGCCGAAGTCGCGGGCGATGCGCTCGTGCGCGAAAAACTCCCGGCGCTTGCGGAACTCGCCGCGGGAATCGGAGACGCGCAAGTGCGCAACCGCGGAACTGTCGGCGGCTCCCTCGCAAACAACGACCCCGCCGCCGACTACCCCGCCGCGCTTTTGGCGTTGAACGGTTCCGTGCATACCAACAAACGCGAAATAGCCGCCGACGATTTTTTTGCCGGGCTTTTTGCGACGGCGCTGGAAGAAGGCGAAATCATCCGCCACTTGCATTTTCCGATTCCGGAAAAAGCGGGATATAAAAAATTCCCGCAGCCGGCGTCGCTCTACGCATTGGTCGGCGTATTCGCCGCAAAAACAAACGGCGGAGTCCGCGTTGCGGTAACCGGCGCCGGCAGCGAAGGCGTCTTCCGCGTCCCCGAATTGGAGGAAGCGCTGGGCAAGGATTTTTCCCCCGAATCCGTCCCCGAAAAACTTTCGGACGGCGTGGAAGAAAAACTCCTCAACGACATCCACGGTTCCCCCCAATACCGCGCCGCACTAATAACCGCCCTCCTGCGCAGCCCCTGATTTTGGGGGACTCTTAATTGACTATACCCCCCGCCGCTTGCGGGGGGGGGGCGGAGCATTCCGCGATGACGGCAGTCATCGCGGATTGCTCCGGGGGGGTGGGGCGTCCGTTACAGTTGGCGACACCCCGTCATTCCAGCGAAAGCTGGAATCCATACGGAGCCAAGGAAAAAGCCAAATCTTCCCTCGCCCGCAAACAACGGCGAAAAGGAAAAACCGTATGGATTCCAGCTTTCGCTGGAATGACGGGGGGTGGAATGACGGAGGGTTGCTGGATTTTATGGATGCTCTCCACCCCCCCGGAGTTTGCCGTCCCCATCTGCCGATGGGGGCGGAAAACTCCGACCCCCCCCCGCAAGCGGCGGGGGGTATGGGGGGTATATTTAGTTTATCCGCTTTTCATTCCGTTTTTGGCGGCGAAGATGCGGGGTAGGCGACAAAGCGCAAAAGAATGTAGCCGGTAATTCCGGCG
>JAHRAH010000123.1 GCA_020027345.1 Gammaproteobacteria bacterium
CCGCCGGAGCCGCGTTTATTTGGTAGTTTTCACTCGCCCCCAAATCGCCGCCGCTTATTGTCAGCGAGCCGACGGTGCCGACAAACTGCGTCAGAAAAACAGTGTATGCGCCGTCAATGTCCGCGGCAATCTGCGCGGCGACGGTGACAGAAACCGTCAAAAACTTGTCGGCGACATTCAAATGCGGGTCGCGCGCGCGGACGGTTGTTGTAAACCGCCCCGCATTTGCGGCGTTTGCGACAATCAAAACAGTGTTGTTTGCGAATGCAAAACCGTTCGCCGCGCCGGCAAAATCCGGAGTGTTCGGATTGTCGCCGCCGGAGATTGCGACGGTTCCCACCGCCTTCGCCCCGGCGACCGTCAAAAAGGAAACAGCCGCTTCGTCAAAACCGATTGTCAACTGCGGCGGATTTACAATTGCGATAGTCAGCGAAACCGCCGCCGTCTGCCGTCCGGCGGGATTTGCGCCGCGCACCGTCGCCGTCAGCGCGATAGTTTGCGGCGTTGCCGGCGATTGCGAAAAACCGATTTCGCCGTTTGTTCCGCCGAGCGTTATCCCGGCGGGCGCATTTATTAAACCGTAAGCAAAAGGTTCTTCGCCGATAGCGGTCAAAGTCGCAAACGCCCCGGCGGGAATGCGCGTCGTTACCGTCAAAGTTGTATTCGCAAAAACCGGCGGCGCGGGCAGCATAATATCCGAAAAAAGCGAAACGGTAACGGTAAGCGAAACCGGCCCGGTGTTGTTATGCGAATCGTTTGCGGTAATCGTCGCCGTGAATACCGATGCATTTTCGGCGGCGGTAAAATATAAAATCCCGTTTGCATCAATCGCAAAACCGCCCGACGGCGTTCCGAGTATCGCCGTAGTGCGGGTGCCGTAACCGCCGCCGACGGTGACATTGCCGACGGTCGCATTGTCCCCCGTCGTAAGAAAAACAAAACTTCCCGGCGATGCAAAACCGATTGCCAGCTCCGGCGGGTCGGCGGCGATAAGCGTCAGCAACGCCGTCGCGATTTGCGTTATGTTCACCGGTTTTACACCCCTCACCGTCGCCGTCAGGGTAACCGTAATCGGCGAATGCGGCGGGGAGGACAATGTTAATCTACCGTCCGTTTCGCCGATTGCAAGGGTTATATCCGTGCGCGCAAGCAAACCGTAACGGTAACTCGCAGCATCTCCGCCGCCCGCCGTCAAAGTCAAAAGCGCACCGGCTGCGACGACGCGAGTCGTCACCATAATCGCCGGGGACTGTTGCGGCAACATTACGCTATCCACACCGTTGACGGTCACGCCGCCGGTGATTGCGTATGCGCCTTCGGCAATGTCCAGTATTACCGTCGGCGGCAATGTCGGCGAAGAAATGCCGCCTTCGTGCAAAGTGATGCGGGTTATTCCGCCGCCGATTTGCCATGCAAGGCGCGTTCCCAAAAGTGCGAGGGTTACGCCCGGCATTATTACCGTTGCCAGCCGATTATTTCCAAAGCGTTCTAATTCGCCGCCGCCGTTAATTACCGAAAGAATGCGCGCAGTTTGCAAAAAGGCAACGCGGGAAGCGGCGTTTAATGTCAGGTTCCATTCGCCCGCCTGTTGTCGTATAAATGCTTTACCTTCGGCGGGTGTCGTGTCTGTGGAAACGGTTACATTGGCGGTTAACGCAAAAACATAATTGATATTTGCGGCGGCGGCGATGACGGTGCTTGCCGCTTCGCTTTCCGCGCGAAACTCCAAACCCGAAGAAACCAAAACCGCCGCGAATTGCGAAACGCCAATACCCGCGCGGGAGATGCGCTGCGAATATTCCCGGCGCGCAGAATCATAAAAATGCAAGCGCGGATTAAAACCCCCCGCTTTTTCCGCGCCCGATGACGCTTCGCCGAAGGTGTGCGAATACGAAAAACTCCCGCCAAAGTCCCCGCTTTCTTCGTCGTATTCCGCTTCCACAAAAACCCCGTCGCCGGGCGACAAACGCAAACCATAACGAAAACCCTCGTCGTCCTTGTCCCCGCGCTCGCCTTCCCATCGGTAATATCTCCCGCGCAAAGCAGCCCACTCCAACCCCGGCGCGCGCAAATACAAATCCGCGTCAAAACCCTCGCGCGTGTAATAAAAACCGTCCGCTTGCCGCTTGCCGTCGGTTATCCGCCAGTAACGGTTCGCCGAAAGTTCGCCGTATTTGTTTTTCCATTCCGCACCGAATGACCACCGCCAAAAGCCGCCCGCATTTTCATCGCGCTCGTAATCCAAAAATGCGTTTGCGCCAAAAAGCGATTTTGCTTTTACAAAACGCCAGAAAAGCCCAACATTCCCCCCGCGCGCTTTCTCTTCCCCGGCATACCCGCGCAAATGCCAACCGATAACATCGTCCCCCCGCTCGCGCAACCCGCCAAGCGCATCAATCGCAAATTGCCCCTTCCTCCCCCCAAGCGAAGTTTGAAAATCAATGCGCGCTCGTTTGACAAACCCAAACCGCGAAACAGCAACATCCCCAACAGCCAACCCCGCCCGCTTTTCCCATTCGCCAAGGAGCCGCCGTATCTCCGCCCGCTTCCATTCCCCAATGTCCCCGCGCACCCCCGTCATTCCAGCGAAAGCTGGAATCCATACCATCCTTCCCGCTTCGTTGTCGCTGCGAGGATTCCACTCTTCCCCGGCGGGAGTATGGATTCCAGCTTTCGCTGGAATGACGGGGTGGGTGGAATTAAAACCGGAACTCGTTCCCACGCCGGAGCGTGGGAACGAGGCCTGTCCTTCGGTGTCCCCCTTAGCGCTTAGGGCAAGAAAGATGAGCGCCCCAACGGCGAGCGCCAACCGCGCAAACCGCCCGAATCGTGCACAAACCCTTGATTTTGCGGGGGGGGGGGGGGGGTGGAAATCAAATTCATCACGCGCATAATAACACAATTCCCAAAAAAGTCAACTTTTTTTTGCCCTCCCGTCATTCCGGCGAAAGCCGGAATCCATACGATTTTTCCTTTTCGCCGTTATTTCCGTGCAAAGGTGAATTTGCCTTTTCCCCCGGCTCCGTATGGATTCCGGCTTTCGCCGGAATGACGAGGGAGGCGGAAATGACGCAGTTAACTATACCCCCCGCCGCTTGCGGGGGGGGGTCGGAGCATTCCCCGCCGACGAAGTCGGCGGGGAATGCTCCGGGGGGGTGGAGGGCGCGGAAAGGTTGAAATGCGCCCGCAAAACCTTCGTCATTCCCGCAAAACCCTTGTCATTCCCGTCCCCCTTGTCATTCCCGCGAAAGCGGGAATCCAGAAAAAACCCGAGCCCAAACGCTAATGCCGGGAATAGTTGCCGTCGCGAGTATGGCTGGATTCCCGCTTTCGCGGGAATGACAAGATGGAGGCGCTATCCCGGCGGTAACGACCGCCCTCCACCCCCCCGGAGTTTTCCGCCCCCATCTCCGATGGGGGTGGAAAACTCTGACCCCCCCCCCGCAAGCGGCGGGGGGTATGGGGGGTATATTTAGTTTATCCGCTTTTCATTCCGTTTTTGGCGGCGAAGATGCGGGGTAGGCGACAAAGCGCAAAAGAATGTAGCCGGTAATTCCGGCG
>JAHRAH010000136.1 GCA_020027345.1 Gammaproteobacteria bacterium
CCCAAATACAGTTGCCGCGGGCGGCCTATGCGGAATTCGGGGTCTTCGTGCAGTTCGTTCCAGTGCGAAACCCAGCCGACGGTGCGGGCGATGGCGAAGATCGCCGTGAACATTGATGTGGGAATCCCCAGCGCGCGCAAAACGATGCCGGAATAAAAATCCACATTCGGGTAGAGTTTGCGCTTGACAAAATACTCGTCTTCCAAAGCGAGTTTTTCCAGCCGCAGCGCGGTCTTGAATGTTTTGTCGTTTTGCAGTTTGAGATGGCGCAAAACTTCGTGGCAGGTCTGCCGCATCACGCTCGCGCGCGGGTCAAAGTTTTTGTAAACGCGGTGGCCGAAGCCCATCAGCCGTTTTCCGCCCTTGCCAGATTTGACTTCCTCAATGTATGCGGGTATGTTTTCCGCCTCGCCGATTTCGCCGAGCATTTTCAAAACCGCCTCGTTTGCGCCGCCGTGCGCGGGGCCCCAAAGCGCGGCGATGCCGGCTGACACGCAGGCAAAAGGATTCGCGTTTGTGGAACCGGCGAGCCGCACAGTGGAAGTGGAAGCGTTCTGCTCGTGGTCGGCGTGCAAAATAAAAATGCGGTTGAGCGCGCGAATCAAAACCCGGTCGGAGCGGTAGAGTTCGCAGGGCGTCGCGAACATCATATACAAAAAGTTTTCCGCGAAGCCGTGGTTGTTTTGCGGGTACATAAAGGGCTGCCCGACGCTGTATTTGTAGGCCATCGCCGCGATGGTCGGCACTTTCGCAATCAGCCGCATCGCCGTCACGCGGCGGCTTTCGGCGTTCTTCACATCAATCCATCCGTGGTAAAAGGCCGCCAGCGCGCCGGTCACGGCAATCATCACCGCCATCGGATGCGAATCCGAATCAAAGCCCTTGATAAAATCCACGACGCGCTCGGTTATCATCGTGTGCCGCGTTACTTCGCGTTTGTATGTGCGAAACTGCGCCGGCGTCGGCATTTCGCCGTTGTAGAGCAAGTAGCAGGTTTGCAAAAATGTCGCCTTCGCCGCGAGTTCCTCAATCGGATAGCCGCGGTAGAGCAGCCGCCCCTTGTCGCCGTCAATGAAAGTAACGCGCGAGGCGCAGGAAGCCGTGGCGATAAACCCCGGGTCAAAAGTGAAAATGTCCAGCGTTTTCAGCGGGCGGACATCCACGACATCGGGCCCCATGCTCGCGCCGTAAACCGGCAGTTGCAGCGTTTCGCCGCCCGGCATCGTCAGCGTCGCCTCGCCTTTGTTTTTTGCTTTGTTCGTTTTCATTTCGCGAGTCCTTCCGCGCCCGCCCGGCGCAATGGGGTTCAATGGGGTTCCTTCGTCGCCGCGATTATAACAAATTTTTCCGCCGCGCGTTCACTTTCCGCACCCGCCCGTTTTTTGCGAAAGGGGCGCCGCTGCGGGACTCGCGCAAAAAGCGTTGATATAAAAGACCGCAGCCAGCACGACCGTCGCGCCGAAAACTTGCAACGGCGCGGGAAAAACGCCCAGCGCGACAAAAGCAAACACCACCGTCCACAGCGGCTCCTGCCCGGAAAGTAGCGCGGCGTAATTCGCGCCCAAATACGAAATCCCCACGACGCTCGCCGTGAACGCCGCGTAAGTGGAAACCACCCCGATCCAAAACACCCACCACAGCGCGCCGCCCGCGCGGACATCCGGAGCGCCCTCGCCAAGCCACCACAAAAAGAAAACAACCGCCATCGTCCGCGTCATAATCTTTGCGTGATACAACTCGCACCTTCCGCGGGGAAGAAAAATCTGCAGGCGAAAGAAAAAAGCCATGCAAAGCGAACACGCCAAAATCCACGCGACCCCGGCGGCGCCCGCCGCGACTTCGCCGCCGCCCAGCAGAAAGGGCATCCCCGCGATTGTCAAGGCCGCGCCCGCCGCGTGATGCGCGGTTATTTTCTCGCCGAAAAACAGCGCGCCGACGACAAGCGTCATCGCCGGATAGGAGTAATACAAAAACGAAAAAACCACCGGCGACAAATACTGCAGGGAAATAAAATAACAAAATGCCGCCGCGGCGAAAACAAGCCCGATGCCTACGGTCGTCAGCAGTTCCCGCCCGCCGACGCGCGCGCCGCGCGGCAAAAAAGCGTAATGCAATTCAAAAAGCGCCGCCGCCAGCAAAAACCTGCCGAATGTCACCGTCGCCGGGGAAATCCCCTCAGCATAGGCCAGTTTGCCAAATATCGGCTGCAAGCCGTAGCCGACGGCCGAAACGACAATCAGGAAAACCCCGGCCGCGCGCTTGTTTTCCGCCAAACTGCGCAGCGCGCCGAAAGCAAACATTACAAAGCGCGCAGCGAGGCGGCAAGCCGGCGCGCGCCCGGCGAAAGTTCGCGACCGAAGCCGTCCACCGCGCAGCGCAACTCTTCGTCGTCCAGCGCAAGCAATTCCGTCAACGCCCGAATTTCTTCCTCCGAACGACAACCCCCGCCCCGCCAAAACTTCGCAAACATCAAATCCAATTCCAGCGTCCCGCGCCGGCTTTTCCATCTCGCCCTGCGCAGTGCGGCATCCGTCGCCGGTGTCATTTTGGAACTTCCAGATTTGCGCCGCAGTCGGGATATTGCGCGGCGCCGTCGGCGGGGATTGCGTAATAGTCCCCCTTGCTTTCCGTGTAAATGTGCGCGGCGGTGCGCAAGCCGATTTTGCCGTCCAGCGCGCCGGCGAGAATGGAAATCCGCCCGCCGCTTTCGGGGCGCCAAAAAAGCGAAGAGCCGCAAACCCCGCAAAAACCGCGCTTTGCAACCGGCGACGATTGATGCCATCGCAGTCCGCCCTCCGCCAGCAGTTTAAAGTTTTCCAAATATGCGGAAGTCGCGGCGACATAATGCCCGCTCCACTTCCGGCATTGCCCGCAATGGCAAGCCACAACCGCCCGAACCGGCAGCCCGATTTCAAACCGCACCGCCCCGCACAAACACCCCCCGCGCAAAACTTCCTCCCCCATCGCAAAAACAGTATACTACAATCAACCAACAGTCATCCCCCACCACACCCCCGCGTCATTCCCGCACTATTATTCCCCTCCGCACCCCTGCGTCATTCCCGCACTCCTATTAAAAGGCGGGAATTCAGCAAATCAAAAAACAGCGTCATTCCCGCACTCCTTTTTTAAAACCCCCGCGTCATTCCCGCACTCCTGTTAAAAGGCGGGAATCCAGCAAATTAAAATTAAACAAAAAAAACCCAACCCCCCCGTCATTCCAGCGAAAGCTGGAATCCATACGAACCCGGCGAAAAAGAGGAATCGTCCCCGCCCGCAATAACGGCGAAAAGGCAACGCCCTTATGGATTCCACCTTCCGCGGGAACGACGACAACGCAACAACATCACAGTCCCGCCTTCCGAATTTGCCCCGTATGCTGCTCTTCCGTTTTCACTTCGGCGGGATTGCCGGAATATTCCACGCGCACTCCCCCGCCCGCTTCGCCGCTCAGCGTCCCCCCGTCGGCGACATTAAGAAAAACAACCCCGCCGCCCCCGGCGGTGAATTCCGCATCCCGCGCGCGAACCCCGGACAAATCCGCGTCAAACTCGTATCCCCCCGAGCGCAGCCACAAAAACAATTCATCGTATTGCGAATCCTCGCCGGCAATCAAACCGCCCGCTGTCATGTGTATTTGCACGGTCAACTTCGCACCGCCAAACCCCGCAAACCGCGCGCTCTTCGGAAACGACCCCGAATTAAATTCACCGCCCGCCGTCGCATACAAACCGCAAAGCGAAGGCATCCGCACTTCGGCGCGCGCAAAGTCCCCGCGCAGCCGCCCGCCAAACTCCGCGCCGCGAATATTCTCCGTGTAATGCGGTGATTTCGGCGACGCCTGCAACAACAACGCATCGCCGACAACCCCGGCGGAAACATCCCCCGCGCCGAACGATTCCCAGCGCACACTAATGCCGCCGTCCGCCGACGGTTTAATGTCAACCTCCCACGGTCCCGCGATGACAATGCGGCAAACATCTCCCCCGCCGGAAAAAGAACCGTAACCGTCCGCCGTCCGCGCCGAATCAAAACCGCCGCCGCCGCCGCGCGCGGCAAGAACCGCAAACGCCGCATGCGGCGCGACAACGCATACCAAAAAACCGGCGGCGACATACAGCAAAAACCATTTCGCCGCCGTCATTCTTTGCGCATCCTTTTTTTAATGTCGTCCGCGGTGATTCCCAGCGCGCGCATTTCGCGCAACAGCGGCGGCAGTTTGCGCGCAAAAAACTCGCGCCGCCGCATTTCCAAAACGCGCCGCCCCGCCGCCGGCGAAACAAAAAAACCGACGCCGCGCCGCGGGCGGATAATATCGCGCTGCTGCAAAAGCGAAAGCGCGCGCATCACCGTGTTCGGATTCACTTCCAACTCCAAAGCCAAATTGCGCACCGAAGGCAGCCGCTCCCCCGGGCGCCATTCGCCGGAAACAACGCGCGCGCAAACATAATCGGCGATTTGCGCGTAGACCGGATTGCGCTCGTCAAAACGCACGGACTCATCCCCGCTGCCATCGCAGCCACGCCAAATACCAAAAAACAAACGGCGTAACAGGCGCAAAAAAACCGCGCGCCCCGCGCCAAAATTCCGAAACCGTTTGCGCCGCCGCCGCATCCCCCCGCCAAAGCAACGCCGCATCCCCGGCAACAAAGCCGTAACCCCCCATAAAAACCTCGCGCGGCATTTGCGGATAAGACGCATTAAAAAATTGTCCGAAGAACAAAAACCAAAATCCCGCCACAAAATCCGGCAGAAAAACAAAAAGAAGAAACAGCGAGGAAAACGCCAATGCGGCGCACGCCTCAACCCGCGCGCGCTTTGTCCGTTTTGCAAGGCAGCAAAGCGCGAGCAACCCCGCCGAATGCAGGGCGGTGTAAAGCAAAAGCGAATTTTTTACTGCACTTCCCGCGTCGGCGGCGGCAACCGCGTTAAATTCTCCGGCAAGCGCCGCCGCCGCGCAGAAAACAAACAACGCAAACAAAAGCGCGGGGACAAAGACGGTCATTACAAGCATGGCGGCAAACTTCTCGGCGCGGCTCGCCGGCAGCAAAAAGAAAACATGGACGCGCGCCGCGTAAAGAATCGCAAACGCGAAACCAAAGATTAATAATTGCACAAGAAGAACAAACGACTCCGGCAATTCGTAGAAATCCAAATAAAAGCCGTAAGACAGCTCGCCGTCCGTCAAAAGATAATGCGACGCGGCTAAATACGCAAATCCGGCCGCAATCGCCCCGGCGCAGTAATAAAACATCCGGCGGAATTCCGGCGTCGGCAAAAGGCGAAAAATCCGCCGCGCCGAATTCATTCTTTCCGGAACGGCAAAAGCGAAAGCGCCGGACGGCGTTTTGCCCCTCCCGCTTTTTTTCGCGGGAATCGGGGACGCCAGCGCGTCGCTGCGGCAAACCGACAACCAAACAGGAAAGGCGAGCAACGGCCCCGCAAGCAGCCACAAAGACGGAAATTCAATTTGCATAAAATTCCCGACAAACAGCGCGATAAACGCCGGCATAAGAAAAAATTGCAGGACCCTGTGCGAAGGAAACCGAAACAGAAAAACCAGCAAAAAGGACGCGTAGGACAAAATCCAATACACCGCAAGCGCCCCGGAAAACCGGGCGTAACTAAACGGTTCCCGGAAGTGCGGAATCGCAAAAAAATCCCCGCCGCCGAATTTTTGCAAGGCGGCGGCAAAAAACCATGCGAAAAAAGGAACCAAAACCGCAACCGCAACAAATTTTGCGGCGTGCTTTTCCGCCCGGGACGCCGGCAGCATTTCGCGGTCATGCAAACGGTTTGCATTCCGCAAAGCCGGCGGTTCCGCAAATTGCGCCATCGCCCCCGCAAACAGCGTAAGCAAAAAAAAGAAACAGGCGAAGGCGTTGGCAATCAATAAGAGCGCGGAGTCCGGAACCAATACCAACATTGCAACGACAAACAGGCAAACAACCGCCGCGCCCGCAACCGAAACGGACTGAAAAAAGAACTCCAAAAACCCGCGCCGAATCAGCAGCGCGATGCGGCGGAAACTGACGGGCGGAATCATTCCTCTTCCCCGCCGAAAACGCGGCGCGCGGCGGCGGGATTTTCGGTGACGGCGTAAAACAAACGCTCCAAGCCGACGCCGCTTTGCGGCTCGTTTTCGCGGCGCGCGCGCACGACGAAAAAACCGCCCGGCGCTTTTTCCGAACGCAAAACATCGGCGCCCGTCGCCGGCTGCGCCGTTTCTTCCGCCAGCAGTTTTTCGTTAATTTCCTCAACGCTCGCGCGCAGCAAAAACTCGCCGTCGTCCAGAATCGCCGCGGACTCAATTATGTTTTCCACATCGGCGACCTGATGCGTGGAAAGCAAAACCGCGCGGCCGTCCGCGGACATTTCCGAAATCAATTGCCGGAACAAAGTTTTGGAGGGAATGTCCAGCCCGTTTGTCGGCTCGTCAAAAAGCAAAAGCCGGCAGCCGCTGGCAAAAGCGAAAGCGAGAAAAAATTTCTGCCGCTCGCCGGTGGAAAGGCGCGCGAGTTTCTGCCCCGCGCCGACGCCGAAAACATCCAGCCAGCGCCGCATCGCCTCGCGGTCAAAACGCGGATAAAAAGGCGCGTAGGCGGAAAGATAAGCGGCGCCCGTTATCTGCGGGGCGTCCGGTTTGTCCGGCAGATAATACACCTGCGCCAGCATTTCCGGATTGTGGTCGGCGGAAACAAAACCGGCGGCGCGGCATTCGCCCCCTTGCGGGCGCAGCAAACCGGCGATGAGATTCAAAAGCGTCGTTTTCCCCGCGCCGTTTTTGCCCAGCAGCCCGCAAACCTCGCCCTCGCCCGCCGAAAAATCCGCGCCGGCAAACAGCCGCTTGCCGCCGCCAAAAGAAAAATGCAATCCCCGAACTTCAATCATTCCCGAGTGTGTTACAGGGATAATACACTAATTTTTCGGAAATGTCAACCGTCCGTCCACCCCTGCGTCATTCCCGCACTCCTGTTAAAAGGCGGGAATCCAGCGAATCAAATTGCGGTATCACGGCACAGGGTTTAATTTGCTGGATTCCCGCCTCCGGGAAAAATGCGGGAATGACGCGGCAAGGGCGCGGCAAGGGCGCGGGAACGACGCAAACGCCGCGGTTTTCCGCGCACGGTCAAACCGCCCTTCGCACCATCATTTCTTTTATTTTGCCGATGGCGTTGGTCGGGTTCAGCCCCTTCGGGCAGACATCAACGCAATTCATAATTGTGTGGCAGCGAAACAGGCGGTAGGGGTCTTCCAGATTGTCCAGCCGCTCGTTTGCCGCCGTGTCGCGCGTGTCGGCGATGAAGCGGTACGCCTGCAAAAGCCCGGCGGGTCCGACGAATTTATCCGGGTTCCACCAAAACGACGGGCAGGAAGTGGAGCAGCACGCGCACAAAATGCATTCGTAAAGCCCGTCCAGTTCGGCGCGCTCTTCGGGCGACTGCATGCGCTCGCGTTCGGGCGGGGCGGCGTCGTTTATCAGCCACGGTTTGACCGAGCGGTATTGCAGGTAAAACTGCGACATGTCCACGACCAAATCGCGCACCACCGGCAGCCCCGGCAGCGGGCGGACGACGACGGGCTCGCGCAGTTCGGCGAGTTTGGTTATGCACGCCAAACCGTTTTTGCCGTTGATGTTCATTCCGTCCGAGCCGCAAACGCCCTCGCGGCAAGAACGGCGCAGCGCCAGAGTGTCGTCCTCTTCGGCTTTGATGTGTTCCAGCGCGTCCAGCAGCATCTTCGCCCCCGCCGGCAGGGCGATGTCAAAATCCTGCATCCGCGGCTTGGCGTCCGTCTCCGGATGATAACGGTAAATGGATAACTTCATCGCTCGCCTTTTCCTTTCCGACCCCATTATCACACACCCGCGCCGGTTTTTGCAAACCGCCCCGCCGCTCCCCGGCCGCGCCGATGTGATAGAATAAAAGCGCTGGCGGAGATTGAGGGCTGTGCGATTTACCATTGAAACCGAACGCGAAACCGACGGGCGCTGGATAGCGGAAGTGCCGGAGATTGCCGGCGCAATGCAATACGGCAACACCCGCGAAGAAGCAATAGCCCGCGCCAAAGCGCTCGCCCTGCGCGTCGTCGCCGAACGCATTGAGAACGGAAAATTGTAATCGTCATTCCCGCGAAAGCGGGAATCCATACAGGGACGGCGAAAAAAGGTAAATTATCCCGCGCCCGAAAACAACGAAAAAAACAAAAATCGTATGGATTCCCGCCTTCGCGGGAATGACGGCCAGGGCCTCGTTACGCCGCTCCAGCGGTGTAACGCATCCGCCAAAGCGGGCGTCCCCGCCCGCTCAAATTAGGGGCGGCGTGGACGCCGCCCAACTATGCCCCGTTACAACGCTGGAGCGTTGTAACGAGAAAAATATACGGTGAAGGCGGACAGAATGTGAATCGCGCTTGGCTTGCCGTCGTGTGCGCCGATATCACCGTTGCGAACGCTTGCGCGCAACGGCGCGGCGGCGCGGCAACGGGATCATGTCTTCGGCAATGTCAAACGGGCTGAGGTCCTGCCCGCAGGGCCAGCCAACCCCGGTAAACACCCGTTTTACCAGCGCAAAATATGCGGGGTCTTTTAATTGCTTGAAAACCCCGAGGTCCAGATACGGCGAGACATCAAAAACGCCCTTTTTGCCGTTGGACAGCGCCACCTGCAGCCGGTAGTTTTCCAGCGGCTTCACCGACACCACTTTAATGTACGGCTTGGTCATCGCAACGGTTCTATCTTAAACGGCATTTCGCCGTTTGACACCAATTTCCAATCCGCCTGCAGTTCATCGCGGTGAAGTTCCAACCACGCCTGCACGAGTTTCATTTTTGCGGGCGGCAACGAGCCCGACAAAATCTCGCCGGTTTTGATGGCAATGGACGCATTCTTCCCGCCGTAATAAGCGTGAAAGTGCGCTTGGTGACGCTTGCGCCCATCCCTGTAATACATGTAAATGATTATGCCGTAGAACATGGAAATGCTCGGCACGGTGTCCTCCCCTTGTCAATAAGTCCGCTTTTTCGGCGGGAAGGTTTCAACCGTGAGCGGCTTCATCTGCACCGGGCGGTATTGGAGTTTGTCGCCGTCGGCGAAATACAAAGTATGGCGGATCCAATTGGCGTCGTCGCGGTCTTGGTAGTCGTCGCGGGCGTGGGCTCCGCGGCTTTCGGTTCGGGCTATTGCCGAGTGCAGCGTCGCGGCGGCGACGGCCATTGTGTTTTCCAATTCCAGCGCTTCAATGCGGGCGGTGTTGTATATTTTGCTTTTGTCGCCGATTGCCGCCGCCTGCAGCCGCGCGCGCAGTTCGGCGAATTTGTTTAATCCGGCGCGCATGTTTTCCTCCGTGCGAAAAACGCCGAAATGGTTTTGCACCAAATCGCGCATATCCTCGCGCACGGCGTCGGGGCGCTCGCCGCTTTCCTTGTCCCAGCGGGCGATTCGCGCGGCGGCGGCTTCCAGTGTTTCTTCGGCTATTTCGCCGATTCCGTTTTCGCCGCGCTTTTCCAAAATGTGCTTGCCCGCGGCCCTGCCGAAGACGACCAAATCCAAAAGCGAATTACTCCCCAAACGGTTGGAACCGTGAACGGAAACGCTCGCGCATTCGCCGACTGCGTACAAACCGGGGACAACTGTATCCCCGCTTTCGCCGTGCGTTATCGCTTCGCCGAACATCGTAGTCGGGATTCCGCCCATCATATAATGCACCGTCGGCACGACCGGTATCGGCTTCGCAATCGGGTCCACTCCGGCGAACTTTATCGCAATCTCCCGAATGGAAGGCAGCCGTTCGCTGATAATATCCTCGCCGAGGTGGTCCAGTTTCAGTTCAACAAAATCCTTTTTCTCGCCGCAGCCGCGCCCTTCCAGTATTTCCAGCGCCATCGCGCGGGCGACGACATCGCGCCCGGCCAAATCTTTCGCGTTGGGCGCGTAGCGTTCCATAAAACGCTCGCCTTCGCCGTTCACCAAATAGCCGCCTTCGCCGCGCACTCCTTCGGTTATCAAAACCCCGGCGCCGGCGACGCCCGTCGGATGAAACTGCCAAAACTCCATATCCTGCAGCGGAATTCCCGCGCGCAGCGCCATACCCAAACCGTCGCCGGTGTTGGAAAAAGCGTTTGTCGTGTGACGGTATATCCGCCCGCCGCCGCCGGTCGCGAGGACGACGGCGCCGGCGCAAAGCAAAACCGGCTCGCCGCTTTCTATTTCCAATGCGAGCGCGCCGGACACTTTTCCGTTTTTGTCGCGCACCAAATCCACGGCGTAAAACTCGTCAAAGAAATGCGCGCCCGCTTTTAAACTTTGCTGATACAAAGTATGCAGCATCGCATGCCCGGTGCGGTCGGCGGCGGCGCATGTCCGCGAGGCCTGCGGGCCGCCGTAGTTTTGCGACATCCCCCCGAAGGGGCGCTGATAAATTCTGCCGTCGGCGAGGCGCGAAAAGGGCATTCCCATGTGTTCCAATTCATAAACCGCATCGGCGGCCTGCCGGCACATGTATTCAATCGCGTCCTGGTCGCCGAGGTAATCGGAACCCTTGACGGTGTCGTACATGTGCCAATGCCAATTGTCGGGCGTAACATTTCCGAGCGCCGCGCTTATCCCGCCCTGCGCCGCGACAGTGTGCGAGCGAGTAGGAAAAACTTTGGAAACAACGGCGGCGCGCAAACCCCCGCGCGCGAGTTCCACAGCGGCGCGCAAGCCCGCCCCGCCGGCGCCGACGACGAGCGCGTCAAAATTGCGCCGGCTAATTTGCGCCGCTTTCACAACAGTATCACCGCCGCCCATATCAGGCACGCCAGAAGATACACAACCGTCCCCGCGGTTTTAAAAAGCCGCAGCATATCGTGCTTGATGTAATCCATCAGAATGTCGCGCGCGCCGATAAAGGCGTGCCAGACCAGCGCGAGCACCGAGCCGAAAAGCAAAACGCGCGTCCACCCGGAAAAAACAAAAGCGCGCCATTCCGCAAAGCCGGACGGCTTGCAAACAATCAGCGCGACCGCGAAAACCGCGCAAGCAAAAATCAAAAACGCGGCGGTAACGCGCTGCGCTATCCAATCGCGCAAACCGTAATGCGCGCCGACCGGAGGTTTTTTTACCACAGCCAAACTCCGAATACCACCGTCATTAAAATGCTGACGGCGAACGCGGCAAACGCCGAAAAGCGCGCGGCTTCCAAACCGACGCCGATATGAAAATCCAAAAGCAAAAAACGCGCGCCGGCGCAAAGATGGTGAAAGAGCGCCCAGGCGACGCCCCAGGCAAGCAGTTTCGCCAGCGGGTTGCCGTCCCCGCCGAAAACCCTGAGAGTGTAATCGTAACCCTCCGCATCGGCGACGCTGCGCTGCAAAAACCAAAGCGCAAACGGCAATGCGTATATCAACAACACCCCGCTAATGCGGTGGAAGATGGACAAAACCCCCGGCGCCGGCAGCCGTATCTTAAAAAGATTGAGATATTTCGGGCGCGCGCGGGCCTTTGCGGCGGCGGAGTTTTCGTTATTCATATCCTTCCCCGAAAGTCGCGACGGGGGAGATGGTGTCCGGCTCCTTCGCCGCTTTTATAATTTCCGGGACGACAAAATCCAAAAGCCGCGGGTCCAGTTGTTTGGGGAGAATGTAACGGGGGCCGAATTCCAGGCATTCGCCGCCGGAGGCGCGCACTATTTCGGGGGGGACTTTCTCGCGCGCGAGTGCCGCAATCGCGCGCGCCGCGGCGAAAAATATGCGCCACGAAAACCGCGCCGCGCGCGCTTCCAAAATGCCGCGAAACAAATACGGAAAGCAAATGGAATTATTAACCTGATTGTCAAAATCCGAACGCCCGGTCGCGACTATCGCGTCCGGGCGCGCGGCGAGCGCGACCGCCGGCATTATCTCCGGGACGGGATTCGCAAGCGCGAGAATAATCGGGCGCTCGCGCATTTTCTTAAGCATTTCCGGCTTGAGCACTCCCCCGCGGGAGACGCCGATGACGACATCGGAAACGCGCACCGCCGCTTCCAGCGTGCGCATGCGCGTGTCGCGGGCGAAACTCATTTTATAGGATTCTATCGGCGCCTCGCGCTGCGTGCTGAGAATGCCGCGCGAATCAAACATCGTTATCTGCCGCTTAAGCAGCCCGAAGAAATTAATCATCAGCCGCGTTATCGCCGCAGCCGCCGCGCCCGCGCCCAAAACAAGCACGCGCATGTTTTTCGGATTTTTGTTTTGCAGTTCCAGCGCGTTCAACAGCGCCGCGCAGGCGACGACGGCCGTGCCGTGCTGGTCGTCGTGCATTACAGGTATGTCCAGCCGCCGCCGCAAACGGTGCTCAATAAAAAAACATTCCGGCGCGCGAATGTCCTCCAAATTAATCGCGCCGAAAGTCGGGGATATGTTCGCGACGGTCTCTATAAAAACCTCCGGCGACGGCGCGTTGATTTCTATGTCAAAGGCGTCCAGCCCGGCGAACTTCTTAAAAAGCATCGCCTTGCCTTCCATCACCGGCTTGCTCGCCAGCGCGCCGATGTTTCCCAAACCCAAAACGGCGCTGCCGTTGCTGACGATGCCGATGAGGTTGCCCTTGTTCGTGTAGTTGTACACTTCCGCCGGCGATTCCTCAATGCGCAGGCAGGGCGAAGCGACGCCCGGCGAATACGCCAGCGCCAAATCCGCGCTGGTTTCCGCCGGTTTTGTAAGCTGCAGCGCGATCTTTCCCGGCGACGGTTTGCGGTGGTATTCCAGCGCAGAATCGGCGAGTTCCTTCGCGCTCAGCGGCGGTTTTTTGTTCGCGATTGCGGCCGGCTCGCTCACGGCAAAAGATGGCGCACGGCGTCGCGCTCTTCTTTTAATTCCTTTTCGCTCGCGCGCATTTTTTCCGCGCTGAATTCGTTAATTTCCAATCCTTCCGCAACCGCCGCCTTGCCGCCTTCGCACCGCATCGGATAGGAATACACCAATCCTTTTCCAATGCCGTATTCGCCGTTGCTGACGACCGCCATACTGACAAAACCCTCGCACCCCTTCCACCAGTCATAAGCGTGGTCAAAAGCCGCGCTCGCCGCCGAAGCAGCGCTGGAAGCGCCCCGCGCTTTAATAATCGCCGCCCCGCGCTGCTGCACCGCCGGAATCATTTCGGTTTTATACCACTCTTCGCCGACGGCGTCCATCGCCGGTTTTCCGCCGACGGTCGCATGATGAATGTCCGGGTATTGCGTGGAAGAATGATTCCCCCAAATAATCGCGCGCTTAATCTCCGAAAGCGGGCGCGATGTTTTTTGCGCGATTTGCGCGAGCATTCGGTTGTGGTCCAGCCGCGTCATTGCCGTGAAAGCGGAGGGCGGCATATCGGGCGCGTTTTGCTGCGCGATGAGACAGTTTGTGTTCGCCGGATTGCCGACGACGAGAACGCCCGCAGTTTTTTTTGCGGCGGAGTTTATCGCCTTGCCCTGCGCGGAAAAAATCTCGGCGTTGGCCGAAAGCAAATCCTTGCGCTCCATCCCCGGCCCGCGCGGGCGCGCGCCGACCAGAAAAATCATATCGGCGTCGGCAAACGCTTCCTCCGCTTTTGCGGTCGCCGTGACATCGCGCAGCGACGGAAAAGCGGCGTCGCGCAGTTCCATCTTCACGCCTTCCAGCGCCGGCAGCGCCCGTTCAATTTCCAGCAGGCGCAGGTTCAGCCCCGATTCCGCAAACGCCGGATGCGCGGCGAGACGAAAAAGCAGCGCGTAGGCGATTTGCCCGGCGGCGCCGGTTACGGCGATGTTGACGGTTTCGGACATTTGCGGTTCCTTTCCTTGCCCTCCGATTATAACGCCTTATCCCGCCGTTTCCGCCCCGCCGCGCAGATGAAAATCCAAAATCCGCCGCAACTGCGATTCAAAACCAACGAAAGAATGGTCGCCGCCCTCTTCTATCACCTGCTCCGCCCCGCGGTAGAAAGCCGCCGCCTCGCGGTAATCCAAAACCTCGTCGCCCGTTTGCGCCAGCAACAGATACCGCTGCGGGCAAGTCGGGGCCGGCGTTTCCAAAGCCGCAAACTCGGCGAGATGCGTTTCCGTAAAAAGATATTCCTCGCCGTTGTGATAGTTCTTTTGCGTTTTCCCGACTTCGCCCGCGAGTTTTTCCGCAAGTTTGACGGCGGGATTGATGAGCACCGCCCGCAAACCGCCGTTGCCGTCGCCGTCCCCGCCGCCCTCGGAACCGTCGCCGCCCGCAAACACTTTCTCGCACAAATAAGTGGCGTAATATCCCCCCATGGAACTGCCGATGACGGTCCGAACCCCGCCCGCCCGTATCAGCCGCTCCGTCGTTGCAATCGCCTCGGCCGGACGATGCGCAAGTTGCGGCACCGCGCAAGCCACCCCCTCCGAAGCGCAAAACCCCGCAAACACCCGCGCCTTCCCCGAAAGCGGCGAACTATTAAACCCATGCAAATAAACAATCATCCCCCCATTCTACCCGCCCCACCCCCGTCATTCCCGCGAAAGCGGGAATCCATACGGAGCCGGCGAAAAAGCCGAATCTTCCGCCGTCCGCAATTCATCGGAAAAAGTAAAGATTGTATGGATTCCCGCTTTCGCGGGAATGACGGCCGAGGCCTCCCCGCGTCATTCCCGCATTTCCCCAGAGGCGGGAATCCGGCAAATTCCCCCCACCGTCATTCCCCACCCCATTCCTACGGACAGTTGACATTGGGAAAGTTGCAGCGCCCGCCGTTTGCCCTCAGGACGGTAATCATTCCGCTTCTGAGAAAGGAAATTGCCAAATCCAGCGGCGTTCTTTGCTGGGTGTCCGCCGCGTTCACGCTCGCCCCTTCCGCAACCAAAACCGAAATTGCGGCGGCGCTTCTGCCGACAACGGCGTAATGCAGGGCGTTCCAACCGTTGACCGCCGCCCCGTCAATGTCCGCCCCCGCCGAAAGCAATATGGTCAGCATCACCGTGCTGTTATTAAGGGCGGCGAAATGCAGCGGGGCTTCGTCGTTGTTGTCCGCCGCGACGCCGACATCCGCCCCCGCCGAAAGCAATATCGTAACCGCCGCCGTAACATCGCCCCGAACGGCGTGATACAGGGGCGTGCCGCCGTCGGAATCCTCCCAATCCACGCTCGCCCCCGCCGCGACAAAAACGGAAATATGCAGCGGCCGATTCGCCGTCGCCAGATGATAAAGCAAAAGATGGTTCGCGCCGCCGCCGCCGACTTGTTCGTTTACATTCGCGCCCGAAGCGGCGAACATTGTGACCGTCCGCGCGCCCATCGCAATCAAAGAAGCCAGCCGGGCGGCGGCGGAATTTGCGTCTTCCAAACCGAAGGCGTCGCAGCCGCCCCCTATGCTGCAAGAATTCAAGCCGCGCACGGTAATGGAAGCAAAGCTCGTCGCGCGCACCAGCAAGGGGCGGGCGGCGGGATTGTCCGGGTCGGCGATAATGCCCGTGGCCCGCGCCCGGATAATCGCCGTCATTGTCCCCGCCGTCGTCGCCTTGTAGATGATGTGGGCGTCGGAAGAAACGCTTACGACATTCGGCGTTGTCGTGTCATAGACGGTTATCAATTGCGCGCGCGCATCGGCGGCGGCAAAAACCGCCCCCGCGAAAAAAAGGGCGGCGCAAAGGCGGAACAAACATTTTCGGACTGCCATTTTTCTGTCGTAAATTCTTTGCGGCGAAAAAACCGGCCCAAAACAATCCGCCGCAAAGAACGCCGGGCCGGTCACACAAAACACGAGCATGTGCTATGCCTCGCCTGTTTCGCCGGTTATGGCGTGTTGTATTCAACGAGCAACCCGACAGGGTCGCCCGCGTTTTGTGTGACGGCAATGATTGTATCACAGTCCAGCCGCCATTCCCGCGTAATTGAAAAACCCGAAGGCAAAGCGGAAATCCATGCAATCTTTGCCTTCTTCCGCTGTTACCGCGCGGAGCGCGGATTTGCCGGGGGCGGCGGCGGCGTGTGTTAAAATGGGGGGATGGCTGCGAAGGGTCCGAAATCGGTCGGCGGGGCGTACGGGATGCTGGTTCTGGGGCTGCTGCTCGGCATCTTCGGGTTGCACCGCTACTACGCCGGCAAGCCCGTTTCGGCGACGCTGCTCTCGCTGCTTTCCATCGGGGCGCTGCTTTCGTTTTTTGCCGGGTATGTCGGGCAGATGGCCGAGCTGCTTTCGGGTTACACCGCGGTTTTGCAAAGCGGCAATGTCGCGGGGTTGCCGGACTTGACGGAGTCGCTCTCGCTCAAGGGAATGAACGACTGGTTTTTGTGGGCGATCGCGCTGGCGGTTCCTTCGTTTTTGTGGCTGCTCGCGGATTTGTTTTTGGTTCCTTCGCTGGTGCGCAAAGCCAACGCCGAACTGATGGAGATGCATCGCGGCTATCACGGTTACGAAGGCGCGAGCGAGCGCGGACGAGTGGAAGGCGGCGGCAAAGAACGACTGCAAGGCGGCGACGGCAACATCCCGGACATGTCCGAATTCCGCCCGAAAAAAGCGCCCGCGCTCCCCGGAAAAAAACGATGACTGCGACGAGGGACGGTTGCGGCGTCGCTTTTTTTCGGCGGCGGCGGGTTACAATACCGGGCGAAACCGACGGGGGTCATCAATGAAAAAAATCGTCTTGCGAGCGCGCGAGTATTTTTCGTCGCTGCTGCTGCTGGAACTTTTGCGCGGGCTGATGCTTACGGGCCGGCAGATGTTCAAGCGCAAAGTCACGCTGCATTTTCCGGAGGAGAAAACTCCGCGCAGCGGCCGCTTTCGCGGCTTGCACGCGCTGCGGCGTTATCCGAACGGCGAGGAGCGCTGCATCGCCTGCAAGTTGTGCGAGGCGGTTTGCCCGGCGCTGGCGATTCACATAGAGTCGGAGCAGCGCGAAGACGGCAGCCGGCGCACGACGCGCTACGACATTGATTTGACAAAATGCATATTTTGCGGAATGTGCGAGGAGGCCTGCCCGGTGGACGCGGTTGTGGAAACGCATGTTTTGGAATACCACGGCGAGCGGCGCGGCGATTTGTATTACACGAAGGATATGCTGCTTGCGGTCGGCGACAAATACGAAAAGGAAATCGCCGCGGCGCGCGCCGCCGACGCCCGCTACCGTTAGCCCGCGCGTTTTGCCGGGCGCTCTTTCGCTGATGCGCGCTTTTTTTGCCGTTTTTGTTTTTGCATTTTTGTGCGCGGCGTTTTTGCCGCCGGGGATTGCGCGCGCGCAGGAAGGCAAAAGCGCGACCCTCGCCGCCCCCCCGCCGCAGGAATGGCGCGAGCCGCTGGGGAATTTGCGCCGCCGCTTGGACGAGCAAAACAACCTGAACCTCAGCCGGCTGGAAACCGTGGAACGCCGCATAGAAGGAGTCGACCGGCACATCAATCAAATGCTTTTGATTGTCGGACTGGGAATGTTTTTGGTTTTCTTTTTGTTGTTGAATGCGTGGCGCGCGCATCAGCGTTTGCATTCCGAGCGTTTGCGCGCCGTCGTGCGCGAGGCCGAAAAACTGATGGGCGACATGCGTTCCGAGTTGGAGCGCCCGCAGTTTGCGCATTTGCGCGCGGGGCATTACCTGCGAAAGATGATGCGCCGCCGCCGCGACGATTCGCCGCTTTCGGGCGCCGACCTGCGCCTGCTCGCCGAATGCCGCGACAACGGCGATTTGCCGGCTTCGCTGTATCTGACGGCGCGCGCGCTGCTCGCCGAACGCGCCGGCGACTGGCGCTCGGCGGCGGTTTGGCTGGAACATTTGCGCGCCGGCGGCGGCGGCGAAGACGCCGATGTCCTCTTGCATCTCGCGCATGTGCATACGAACCTCGCGGCGGCGGCGAACGACAAACTCGCGCGCAAACGCCATCTGGAATTGACCGAACAGTTTTACGCGCGCTTTGCAGTTTTGATGCGCGCCGGCGAACGCGAAACTCCGCTGCCGCCCAGGCCCGCGCCGGAGCCAGCCGCCGCGCCGAAGCCGGAAATAATAAAACCGGAAATAATAAAAGCGAAACCGGAAACTAAACCGTCCCCCGCGCCCGCGACTGCGCAGCCGATACTCGCGCCGAAGACGGTAACGCAGCCCGCCGCCGCGCCGCGGCCGGCGGTGAAACATGTGTCGGCGCCGCCTTCGCCGCTCACTCCCGCGCCCAAACCGCAACCCCCCGCGCAACCGCAACCGCAAATGCAAAAAGCGACGGTGTCAACTCCGCCGCCGTCGCCTGCGGAAACAAAAGCGACGGTTACCGTCGCGCAAACAAAACCGGCGGAGAAACCGTCCGCGCAATTGCAACCGCAAGCGCAAATGCAAAAAGCAACGGTGTCAACTCCGCCGCCGTCGTCCGCGAAAACAAAAGCGACGGTTACCGTCGCGCAAACAAAAGTCGCGGAAACAAAAACAACGGCGACACCGTCCGCGCAAGCGCAAACAAAAAAACCGGGCTGGCGCGAACGGTTGCCGCGCGCGCGCGTTCCGAAAGTGCGAATTCCCAAACCGAACTTCGCCGCATTCGCAAAAAACATCGGCGAGTTGCCGCAAAAAACATCGGCGGCGGCAAAAAAAGCGGCGGCGGTTGCGGGCGGCGGTTACGAAAAACTAATGCGCGCCGCCTTTCGCGAAGAGGGCGAACTTCCGCTGTTGCCGACGGCGCCGGTTTCGCCGGTGCCGAAGGAAGCGCGCGGCGCGGAAAAACTGATGTGGGGCGAAATCCGCCGCGGCGACGAAAAAATGGCGGAAGCGACCGCCGCGCCTTCTTTGCGCGCGCGCAACCGGCTGATAGACGAAGCCGTAACCTGCTACGCCCGCGCGCAGTCGCACAAAACAAACGAAACGCTGTATCACAATTGGGGGTTGGCGCTTTTGGCGAAGGCGCTGCACATGCCGGAAAAAAAGCGGCAGTTGTTTTTTAATGCGGCGGCGGACAAATTTATGGCGGGCAATGTCGTGCGCAAGCACTATTTTGATTTTTCGCTGGCGGCGCTTTACGCGATTATGCGCAACACCGGCGAATGCCATCGCTGGCTGCGAAAGTCGGCGGAATCGGGGACGCTGGATATGGATTCGCTTCGCCGCGCGCCCGATTTTGAAAGCGTGCGCGGCTTGCCGTGGTTCGCCGAATTTATCCGGGAGTGAATGCGCTGCCGCCGGTGTATGTAGTGCAGCGCGATTTCGCCGTCGGCGACATTGGCGGCAACCGCGACAAACTAATCGCCGCGTCCAAAGCCGCCGCGCGCGCCGGGGCGAAAGTTGCGCTCGCGCCGGAACTCGCGCTCAGCGGTTATCCGCCGGAAGATTTGCTTTACGACCGCTGCTTTGCCGACGCTTTGGAACGCGCGCTGCGCGAGGTTTCGGCGGCGGCGGAACCTTCGGTCGCGCTGCTTTTCGGCGCGCCCCTGCGCAAAAACGGAAAACTTTTTAATGCAGCCGTCCTCGCGCGCGGGGGAAGAATAGAAGGGGTTTATGCGAAAGCGCGCCTTCCGAACTTTTCGGTTTTTGACGAAGAGCGTTATTTTTCCGCCGGCGGCGCGCCGCTTGTTTTTTCCGTCGCCGGCGAGAAATTTGCCGCGCAAATATGCGAGGACATCTGGCACCCGCAGCAGCCCGCGCGCGTTCGCAAAACCGGCGCGGCGCACACGCTCGCGCTTAACGGTTCGCCTTTCTGCCTCGGCAAACACGAACGCCGCTTGCGCGCCGCAGCTGAGTTTGCGCGCCGTTCGCAAACTTCCGTTTTTTACTGCAACGCCGTCGGCGGGCAGGACGAATTGATTTTTGACGGCGCGTCTTTCGCCGCGGACAAAAACGGAAAAACGCAATTCCAAATGCCCGCGCTTTCCGAATCGGCGAAAGTGATTAATGCGTGCGCGGCAAAATATCCGAAAAACGAGGACGCGCTTTTGTATAACGCGCTCGTTCTCGCCGTGCGCGATTTTGTCGCAAAAACCGGATTCGCGAGCGGCGTTGTTTTGGGGCTTTCCGGCGGAATTGATTCCGCCCTCGTCGCCGCGATAGCCGCCGACGCTTTGGGCGCGCGCAATGTCGCGACCGTGATGATGCCCTCGCGCTACACTTCCGCCGAAAGCGTTTCCGACGCCGCGCAAATCGCCGCGAACATACAATGCGAACACTTTGTTTTGCCGATAAACAAAATGGCGGCGCTCGCGGAAAAAAACCTTTCGCCGCGTTTGCAAAAGCGCGAAGGCGATGTTACGATGGAAAATGTGCAGTCGCGCCTGCGCGGGCTTTTGCTGATGGCGCTGGCAAACAACCGCGGGCTGCTGCCGCTCGCGACCGGAAACAAAAGCGAAGCGGCATGCGGTTACGCGACTTTGTACGGCGACATGTGCGGCGGATTCGCGCCGCTCAAAGACCTTTCCAAAACGCGCGTTTGGCGGCTGGCAAAACACCGCAACCGCCGCGGCGAAATCATCCCGCCGCGCGTTATCGCCCGCCCGCCGACTGCGGAATTAAAACCCGGACAAACCGACCAGGATTCCCTTCCACCCTACGATGTCGTTGACGGAATTATCGCCGCGCATTTGGAACACCGCCTTGCGCCGGAGGACATTCGGCGCGAGTTCAGCGGCGAAGATGTCGCGCGCGTTCTTTCGCTTTTGGCGGGGAGCGAACACAAGCGGCGGCAGTCAGCGATAGGGCCCAAACTTACCGAATGCGCTTTCGGGCGCGACTGGCGAATGCCCGTCGCCAGCCGCTTTCGCCGTTTTGATGCGCGATAATACCGCAGTGGAAATACAAAGCGCCGCGCCGCCGCAAACTTCGGCCGCCGCAGCAAAACTCGCGCCGCTTTTGCGCGCGCCCGCGCGCATTTATCTCAGCGGCGAAATGGGCGGCGGAAAAACAACATGGACGCGCGCGCTTTTGCGCGCCCTCGGCGAGCGCGGCGATGTCCCCAGCCCGACTTTCGCCTTGGCGCTGAGTTATCAAACGCCGAAGTTTGTTTTGCATCATCTGGATTTGTTTCGCGGGCGCGGCGAACTGCAGGAGGACATGCGCGAACTGCTGCAGGACGACGCCGCCGTGTGCGTTTTGGAATGGCCGCCCGAAGACGAAAACCTGCCGCCGCCGGATTTCGCGCTGCATTTTTCCTTCGCCGGAAAAAACGCGCGCAAAATAACAATGCGCGCCCGCGGAAAAAAAGGAAACCAATGGCTCCGCGCATTTTGCTGAATTCCGTCATTCCTGCGAAAGCAGGAATCCATACGAGGCCGGCGAAAAAGAGAATCGGTATGGATTCCTGCTTTCGCAGGAATGACGAATTACCGCCGACAGTAACAGGCGCTCCCCACCCCCCCGGGGGTTTTGCCGGGATTTTTTACATCCAAAACGACGCGCGGCGGATTCGCCAAAGAAAAAAACGCTGTAATCCAAACGCTTTTCTGTTTCCACAACCAGCCGCGTGCGTTCGGGCGCGGGCCATATCCGCGCTTCGGGCGCGTTCTCGGCTTCCGCCGCGACCGTCGCGGAAAAAGCGGCGAC
>JAHRAH010000168.1 GCA_020027345.1 Gammaproteobacteria bacterium
CGCCGCGTCCAGTTTGTCCTTGCTCACATCCACCCCCAACACGGCGGCGGATGCGCCGCTTGCCGGCGACGATTGGTTGTTTTCTTTTTCTTCTGTCATGGCTTTTGCTCCTTGTTGTACAATGCCAAATGTCCGGGCCCCGTCCAACGCGCTCTCTTGTCATGCGGGCTTGATGTCCCAAGATGCTATTCGCGCTGAAAGGACGGGTGCGGGGGGCGCTTATCTGTGCTCCGGGCTTTTTACGCCATAGGGCAAATCAGCGTGCACTCCCCCGCATCCCGGGCGCTAACCCGGAACTTTTACCCGACACCCATCATACAAGCGGCAACGCCCTGTGAAAACTCCCCAATATTAACCCCCCCCCTTCTCCGATGGGGGGGGTTGGGGGGGGGAAATCCAGCAAATTAAAAACGCGAACCCCGATGCCGAACCCCGTCAGCAACAGCAAAAAGAACAGTGGCAAAAGCGACAGCCGCCCACTCCCACCCTTTGTGTCATTCCCGCACTCCTATTAAAAAGCGGGAATCCAGCAAATTAAAAACCCGAAAGCCCTCGTCCCCAATCAAATTAAGAACGAGAACCCCGATGCCGAAAAGCATCAGCAACAGCAAAAAGAACAGTAGCAAGAGCAACAGCCGCCCACTCCCCCCTTTGTGTCATTCCCGCACTCTTTCAAAAGGCGGGAATCCAGCAAATTAAAGCCCCAAAGGGGCGGCGTTATCCAGCACAGCGGCAACGCCCTGTGAAAACGCCAACAACAATGTCAAGCCCCAACGGGGCGCAGCACGAATCTCAATTTACCCCCCCCATCTCCGATGGGGGGGGGTTGGGGGGGGGAAATCCAGCAAATCAAAACCGCGACCCCCGATGCCGAACCCCATCAGCAACAGCAAAAAGAATCGTAGCAAAAGCAACAGCCGCCCACTCCCACCCCGGCGAAAACTCCCCCTGCAAAAGCGCGTCATCAATAATCATCCGCGCCCCGATAACCGCCAGCAGCAAAGCCCCCGCCCGCGCCAGCCACGGCGCTTTTTCCATCATCTTCAAAATCAAAACGCTCCCCCCAATCATAATCGGAACGCTCAGCGCAAAGCCGATAACCACAAGCGAAAAGTCCCCGCGCGAGGCCCCCGCAATCGCCAGAATATTATCCAAACCCATAACGATGTCGGCGGCGATTATCGCGCGCATTGCCGACCAGAAGTGTTTTGCCGCCGGCCTTTCTTTTTCTTCCGGTTTTTCGCTCGCCGCCAGCCGCCATGCAATTACAAAAAGCAGCGCCCCCCCGATTGCGCTCAGTCCCGGCACTTGCAGCAAGCGCAATGCCGCAAAAACCAAAACCACCCGCGCCAGTATCGCCCCGAATGTCCCCGCGATTACCGCCCGCCGCTGCAGTTTCGGCGGCAGACGCCGCGCGGCGAGCGCGATAACTACGGCATTGTCCCCCGCGAGCAATAAATCCACGGCGATAATCGCCGTCAGCGAACCCCACCACTGCGGCGAAAAAAGTTCAACCACCGTCGCCGCCGCCGACTGCGGGAAACAAAACCAAATGCCGCGGACGCGCGATAACGCGAACGCAATCGCCCACGGAAAAATCGCTGTGCGACGGTAGTTCCGAAAACACGGTCTCCCCGCCTTCCATTCGCATCGTATACAAAGTAGTCGGTCCCCGAAAAGCGCGCTCCGCAACCGTCGCCGGCACTCCCCCTTCCGCCACGGTCACAACATCGTCGGGGCGCAATAAAACTTTAACCGCGTCGCCCGCCCGCGCAAGAGTCCCCCCGCCGAGCGCAGTTTTTTCCCCGCGCAAGAGTCCCAGTTGCGTTTGCGCCGCGCCTTCCGCCGTCAGCCGTCCGCAAACCAGCGCGCCGTCGCCGACAAACTCCGCGACAAAAGCGCACTGCGGACGGTGGTATAAATTATACATTCCGTCCCATTGACATATCGCCCCGTGATTAATCACCCCGCCGACATCCGCAATCATAAACGCCTCGTGCTGATTGTGCGTGACCATCAAAGTCGTAACCCCGCCTTGTTTGACAATCCCGCGCACTTCGCGCAATAGTTTTTCGCGCAGCGCCGCGTCCAAGCGCGAAAAGGGTTCGTCCAAAAGCAGCAGCGACGGTTTATTAACCAATGCCCGCGCCAGCGCCGCCCGCTGCGCTTCGCCGCCGGAGAGTTCGTGCGGATACGAACCGGCGACGCTTTCCAAACCGCAAAGTTCTTCCATCGCCCGGCACGCTTTTTCGCCGTCGTTGTTTTTGCCGTTGCCTTTGCCCGCGCCGCCGACGCCGAACAAAATATTGCCGCGCACGGTCAAATGCGGGAAGAGCGCAAAATCCTGAAACACCATCCCCACCCCGCGCTTTTCCGGCGGTATTGTTTTTCCTTCGCCGCAAACCGCGCGCCCGCCGATGCGCACGACCCCCGAAACCGGATTCTCCAAACCCGCGACGCAAGCCAGAACCGTCGTCTTCCCCGAACCCGAAGGACCCAGCAAACAGCCGATTTCGCCCTCGCCCAAATGCAGCGAAACATAATTAAGCGCGGCGACCCCGCCGTAACGGTGAACTAATCCGCGAATTTCCAGCGCCGCCATCGCGCCTTATTCTAACGGTTTTCCATCCGTTCCGTTTGCGTCCGCCCGCGCAGGTCTTTGCCCTCCAGCAAATGCACGGCGCTCACCAAAAAAGCCCCCGCCACAGTCAGCAACACCGCCGCCGGCGCAGCCGCAGCCATCGCCTCGTCCGAAGCGTATTGATACACCGTCGTCGCCAGAGTGTCAAAACCGAAAGGGCGCAATATTAAAGTCATCGGCAATTCCTTGAAACTTTCCAAAAGCAAAATCGCCGCAGCCATCACCGCCGCCGGGCGCATCAGCGGAAGATGCAAACGAAAAAACAACGGCAATCGTCCCGGCGGCATCAAACGCGCCGCCGAATCCAACTGCGGCGAAACTTTGTCCAGCCCTTCTTCCAGCGCCCCCGACGGTATCAAAAAAAACCGCGCGCAACAGGCCGCGACCACCAAAACCATCCCCCCGTATGCGATAAACCCCGCCCCGGAAAACACCGCAGCCAAAACAAAAAAACCCTGCGCCAATATCGCCCCCGGCAAAGCGTAACCCGACTGCGCTATCCGCGCAATCCCCGCAAAAACACCGCCGCGCCCGTTTGTTCTTCTTTCCATTACAAAAACCGCCGCCAAAAAAAGCGAAACGACAATAACCGAAAGCGCAAGCGCCAAACTCCCCAAAAACCCGCCGGCAAAGGCCTCCCGCCAAAACCGCAATGGCGAATCCGCCGACAAAAACAAAAGCCGCAACAATGGAAATACAAAACCCGCCAGCACCGGCAGCGACAAAAGCAAAGGCGCGGCAACCCCCCAAACTCCCCCGAACTTCGGCGCGCGCTCGCACGAAAAACAACGGTCGCAATGCAGCAAATGCCGTTTTTGCGCGCGATAACCGTTGCGCTCCCACACCGCAAGCGCCGCCACGACAAACATCGTAACAGTCGCCAAGCGGCACGAAGAACGCAAATCGCCGCGGTTCAGCCACAAATCATACACCGCAATTCCCAGCGGCTGAATCCCGTAATGTTCCGCCACGGCGACATCATTAAGCGTCTCCATCAAAGTCAAAGCCGCCCCCACGGCAAGCGCCGGGCGCGCAAGCGGAAAAGAAACACGCCAAAAAACCGACCACGGCGAATGCCCCATCAGCCGCGCCGCGCTTTGTATGTGACACGACTGCTGCCGCATCGCCGCCCGCGCAAACAAATAAACATACGGATACAAAGCCAAAGCCGTAACCGCCGCCGCCGCGCCCATCCCGCGAAAATTGATTCCCAAGGAATCAAAAAAGTCCGCGTAAATGTACGCCGTCAAATACGGCGGCAATGCAAACGGCAAAAACAAAGCCCACGAAAAAAACCGCGCCCCCGGAAAAGCGCGCATCACAGTCGCCCACGCCGCCGGCAATGCAATCGCAATCGCAAGAACGGTAACGCCGCCGCCGTAAAACACCGTCTGCAAAAAATAATGCCAAAGCGCCCCCCCCGAAAGAGTCCCCTCCGAAAGAGTCCCCCCCAAAACCAAACCATAGTCCCCCAACCCCAAAAACCAAGAACCCGGCAACCAAGCCGCCGCCAACACCGCCAAAACCGGCGCCGCAACAACCGCAACAACCCCCCAAGCCCCCCCCCGCAACCCCCAACTCCGCAGAGACAAAAACAAATTAACCCCCCCCCCATCTCCGATGGGGGGGGCTGGGGGGGGGAAAACCTCAACGGTCAAAACCAATCTCCTCCACCAACCGCGACGCCTCCTTCCGATACCGCCCCGAATTCCCCGCCGGCGAAGCCCGCAAAAGCACCCCCCGATACCGTTCCAATTCCGGCGGATATTCCGCAGACAAATTAACCGGAAACTCAAAATTTTCCGAAGCATAAATATTCTGCGCTTTTTCCCCGGCAAGAAAGCGCATAAGCAATAAAGCGTTCTCCCGATTAGGCGCGCGCGCCGCAAGAGCCGAGCCGGTAACATTAACATTCGCCCGCAACGGCACGACCATCTCCACATTCGCCAGCAGTTCCCCGCGCAAATCCCCTTTCAACATCTGAAAATAATAATACGAATTGGCGACCCCCGCGCGGCATTCCCCGTTAAGCACTCCCCGAATTTGCGCGCGGTCGTTGCCCTGCGGCGTGCGCGCGAGATTTTGCTTCACCCCTTCCAGCCACGCCCGCGCGCCGTCCTTGCCCTTGCGCGCGATCATGTCCGAAATCAAAGCGATGTTATAGGAATGCAAACCGCTGCGCATGCAAACGCCGCCCTTCATTTGCGGCGATGCGAGGTCGTCGTATGTTTTTGCGCCGCCGTTTGCGCCGGTAAAAATCGCCCGCGCCCGCCGCGTTATGCCGAACCAGTAACCGTCCCCGTCGCGGTATTCCGGCGGCACGGCGGCAAGCAGCGCCGCATCGTCAACCGGCGCAGTCAGCCCCGCCGCCGCAAAATCCCGCAGCCGCCCGACATCCGCCGCCATCACGACATCCGCCGGCGACTCCTCCCCCTCCGCGCGCATTCGCTCCAAGAGCCCCTTCTTGACAAAGAGCACATTCACCGCAACCCCGCTCTCCTCCTCAAAAGCCACCAACACCGCCCGCAAAAAAACCTCCTGCCGGTCCGTGTAAAGATTCACCTCCCCCGAAGCCGCCAACACCCCCGAAGCCGCCAGCCCCAAAGCCCCCGCCGTCACAACCGCAGCAACCACCGCCCCCAAAAATTTCAACGCAGTTCTCATCGTCCTTCCCTTCGTCCCCCCATTGTAAATGATAATCATTATCAGAGTCAACCCCAACCCCCCGGGGCTCGTTCCCGCGCCGGAGCGCGGGAACGAGGGCCGGGCTCGGCGTCCGCGCCGACTCTCAGTGGGAGCGCAAAAAGGGCGGCGGACGCGGGGGACATTTGACTTTGCGCTTTGGTTGTGGTATAAGCGCAGGGAGTTTATGCAGGCAAAAGGGAACCCCTCGGAGGAGCCAAAAATGAAGAGCATCAAAATAAAAGAGGAACGGCGGACGGCGCTCAAAACGATTGCGGCGGGCGGCGCGATGCTGGCCTTTCCGGGCGTTGTCCGGGCGCAGGAGAAAATCGGCGGCGAGTTGTATCTGGAAACTTTCGGGGGCGCCTACTCGGAAGCCGTGACCGCCTACATTGTTGATTCGTTCCGCGAAAAGCACGGCGTCAAGGTGCGGGTGACCAACTTCGGCACCGGCGGCGAGCAGTTTGCCAAGATCAAGGCGGGGAACAACCGCATTGATGTCTCGTCGCTCAATGGCAGCCGCATCTGGGCCTCCATTCAGGCGCAGGCGCTGTTGCCGTTGCGGCTGGAAAACATCCCGAACTTCCGGAAGCTGCATTCCAAGTTTCAAAATCCGGCTTACGAAGGCGGCTCGGCCGAAAGGTACAGCGCCGGCTTGGTGTGGGGCGACACGGCAATTGCTTACAACACCGACTTGGTTAAGGAAAAGCCGGCGTCGTGGCACGACTTTCTCCGCCCCGAACTGCAGGGGCGGGTGTCGTTGCTGGGGCAGCCGCTCACGATGGTGCAGGTGGGCGCCATCATGACCGGGCAGGACATCAACAACATCGCCGACCTTTCCGCCGTGGAGAAAAAACTGGAGGAGGTCAAACCGCAGTTGCTTAAGTTTTGGAGCAGCGGTTCGGAAATGACTCAGCTGCTTGCCACCCGCGAGGTGTGGATGGCCAATTTCTGGCGCGGCAGGGTGAACAAATTGCGCGAAGACGGGCATCCGATTCAGTATGTGGTGCCCAAGGAAGGCGCGCCCGGATGGGTGGACTGCATGGTTGTGCCGAAGACATGCGAAAACCGCCGCGCCGCGGAGGCCTTTATTGACCATGCGCTGGACGCCGGGGTGCAGGGCAAATTCGTGACCGAAGGCATCACCTACGCGCCGTGCAATGTCGGCGTCGCGCTTTCGCGCGAGCAGCAGGAGCATTTGGGGGCGACGCCGGAAATTTTTGAGACCGCGGTGTTTCCGGACGCGCGCTATGTCGCCGCGAATCAGGACATGTGGAATTTGCTCGCCAACCGGATAAAATCCTGACGCTTTGCGCCCGGCGCCGGCGGCGGTTGTGGCAAATATTGATGTTGAAGTCGCCGGGCTGACCAAGCGCTTTGGCGCGTTCGCCGCGGTGGAGGATGTTTCTTTTTCCATCCGCCGCGGCGAGTTTTTTTCGTTGCTGGGCCCCTCCGGTTGCGGGAAAACGACGATCATGCGAATGATTGCCGGCTTTGAGCAGCCGACGGCGGGGACTATCCGCATCGCGGGCGAGGATATGGCGGGGCGCCGCCCCTTTGAGCGCCCCACCAATCTGGTGTTTCAGCACCTTTCGCTTTTCCCGCACATGACGGTTGCCGGCAACATCGCTTTCGGGCTGCAGATGAAGAAGACGCCGCGCAGGGAAACGGAAAAAAGCGTGGGGGAAATGCTGGACCTTGTGCAGTTGTCCGGATTCGGCGGGCGCAAAATACCGCATCTCTCCGGGGGGCAAAAGCAAAGAGTCGCAATAGCCCGGGCGCTTATTAACCGTCCGGCGGTGCTGCTTTTGGACGAGCCGCTGGGCGCGCTGGATTTGAAACTGCGCGAGCAAATGCAGTTGGAATTAAAGCGCATTCAGCGCGAGGTGGGGACGACTTTTATTTATGTCACCCACGACCAGAAAGAGGCCATCACGATGTCAAACCAAATAGCCGTCGTCAACAACGGGCGCATAGAGCAGATTGATTCCGCCGCGGAGATTTACGAGCGCCCGCAAACCCCGTTTGTGGCGAATTTCATAGGGCAGACGAATTTGCTGAAAGGGCGGCTTTCCGGCGTCGGCGGCGGCGCGGGCGTCGCCGACTGCGGCGGATTTCGCGTCCGGGTTGTTTGCGGTTTTCCGGCGCGCGCCGGCGAGAATATTTCCCTGTCGGTGCGCCCGGAAAAAATACGGTTCGCCGGAAACCTCCCGGAGGGCGCCAACAGGATTGCCGCCGAGGTGGACGATGTGATATTTCTCGGTTCGCTGATGCACTACCGGCTGGCGCTTGCCGGCGGGATAACGCTGACCGCCGAGGCCCCGAAAGACGGCTCGCTGTCGCTGGCGCGCGGGGACAAATTGGAAATCGGCTGGCTGCCCGAAGACGGCTCGGTTTTCGCCGACAAGAAAACGGAATGAACGCCGCCGGGGCGGCCATCGGGACGGCCCGGCGCGAGCGCGCCAAGGCCGCCGCTTTGCTGCTGCCCGCCGCCCTGTGGCTGCTCGTGTTTTTTGCGCTGCCGGCTTTTGTTCTTCTGGACAGTTCTTTTGACCGCTACGCGGACGCCAAGGTTTCGGACGATTTCACTTTCGCCAACTACGCGCGCGTTTTTTCGGAGAGCGTGTACCTGAAAGTGTTTTTGCGCAGCGTCGCGGTTGCGGCTTTGGTGACCGCCGCCTCCTTGCTGCTTGCCTACCCGGTGGCGCATTTTATCGCCCGCCGCGCCGGAAAAAACCGCGACCTGCTTTTTCTCGCCCTGATTGTTCCTTTTTGGACCAGCATTGTCATTCGCACTTATGCGTGGAAGATACTGCTCGGCACTTCCGGCGCGGTTAATTATTTTTTACTGCAGTCCGGGCTGGCGGAGGCCCCCGTAAAAATGCTTTTTTCGCCTTCGGCGGTCGTTGTCGGGCTGATACATGTTCTCCTGCCCTTTATGATAATTCCGCTTTACGCTTCGCTGGAAAAAATTGACCCGGGAACCGTGGAGGCGGCGATGGACCTGGGCGCGGGCCGCGTTCAAACTTTTTTGCGAATTACATTTCCGCTTTCCCTGCCGGGCGTCGGCGTCGGCTGCCTGCTGGTTTTCATTCTTGCGCTCGGCTCTTTTCTCACTCCGCAACTGCTGGGCGGCCCCGGCAGTTTGATGATTTCCAATGTCATACAGACGGAGTACATGGAAACCGGCAATTGGCCCCTGGGCGGCGCGCTGGCGGTCGTTTTTCTCGCCGTCTCGCTTGTGTTCGTCGCCGGATGCAATAAATTGTTCAAGGCAGAAGAATGACGGCGCAACCTAGCGCCTTCCGTCATCTGCCGCAAAAGGCGCTGACGGCGCTGGTGTATGTTTTTTTGTTTCTGCCCGTGCTGATGGTGGCGGCGATGTCGTTCAACAGTTCGCGTTATTCCGTTTTTCCGGTGCCGGGCTGGACGGCGAAATGGTACCGGGCGGCGGCGGCCGACGAATTGATTGTGGAATCATTAAAAATAAGCGCCGTGCTTTCGCTGTGCGCGGCGGTCATCGCCACCGTCATCGGCTCCGCGGCGGCCGTCGCGCTTGTGCGTTACCGTTTTCGCTTTCGCGACGCAATTCGCGCGGCTTTTGTTTCGCCCCTGATTATTCCCGAAATGATTTTGGCGGTAACGCTGCTTATGCTTTCCGCCTCGCTTGATTTGCGCGGCGGCTTTTGGACGGTGGTCGCCGGGCATGTTCTGATATGCCTGCCGTTTGTCATCACCGTGATGTCGGCCCGGCTGCACGGCTTTGACCGTTCGCTGGAAGAGGCGGCGATGGATTTGGGCGCGGGCGAGTGGCGCACTTTTTGGCATGTTACTTTTCCGCTGTCGCTGCCCGGCGTTGTCGGCGGCGCGCTGCTCGCTTTTACCGTGTCGTTTGATAATTTTATTATCACTTTTATGGTGGCGGGCTCGGACATTGTGACGGTGCCGGTAAAAATCTATTCCATGATTCGCACCGAGTTCAGCCCGAAACTGCACGCGCTTTCCACTTTTGTCGTTTTTGTCACGCTTGGCATTTTGGTTCTTTACCGGCTGGTTTTGCGCGGCGCCGCGCGCTGGTGATGACGCCCGCGGAATACGCAAAGTTTGACGCCCTGGGGCTTGCCGCAGTAATTCGGCGCGGGGAGTCCTCGCCCGGCGAGGTTTTGTCGGCCGCGCTTGCGCTCGCGCAGCGGGAAAACCCCCGCCTGAATGCGATTGTGTTGACGATGGCGGACGAAGCGCGCCGCGCCATCGGCGAGGGGCTGCCCGACGGCCCCTTTCGGGGCGTGCCTTTTTTGCTGAAAGACATCGGCGCGGATTATGCGGGACTTGCCAGCCGGCGCGGCAGCCGCGCGTTTGACGGCGCGATTCCGCAACGGCATTCGCCGCTGACGCTGCGCTATTTGCGCGCCGGGCTTGTTGTTTTCGGAAAAACGGCAACGCCCGAATTGGGCAACTCGGGGACGACCGAGCCGGCGGCGTTTGCTCCCTGCCGCAATCCTTGGGATCTCACCCGCAGCGCCGGCGGTTCCAGCGGCGGTTCTGCGGCGGCGGTCGCCGCGGGCATTGCGCCGATGGCGCACGGCGGCGACGGCGGCGGGTCTTTGCGCAATCCCGCGTCCCACTGCGGGCTTTTTACCGTCAAGCCGACGCGGGCGCGAGTGCCGCCGGGTTCCGATGTTTTTGAAGGCAACGCCGGACTGTCGGTCTCGCACGCATTAACGCGGAGCGTACGCGATTGCGCCGCTTTGCTGGACGCCGTCGCGGGAGCCGAAGCGGGGGATTTTTATTCCGCGCCGCCGCCCGCGCGTTCGTTTTTGTCGGAAACAAACCGCCCGCCGCCTTCTTTGCGAATCGGACTGCACACTCGCGCGCACTATGATGTGCGCGTGGACGCCGAATGCGCGCGCGCCGCGGAGTTTGCCGCCGCCGCTTGCGAAAACCTGGGACACCGCGTGGAACCGTTCCAGCCGGAAATTGACGCCGGACTGTTTATGGAAATCAATCTCGTAATTTGGTCCCTCGGCAATTTGGCCGCGGTGCGGGCGGCGCATCCCGGCGCAAACCGCGGGGATGTCGCGCCTTTGCTGGAACCGATTACCGCGCAAATTATTGAATTCGCCGGGCGCTTTTCCGCGCTGGATTACCTGACGGCGGTGCGCAAAATGCATCAACTTGCGCGGCAAATTGCCGGCAACTTCCGGGAACGCGACATTATTTTGTCGCCTGTTTTGTCCAAGCCGCCGTGGCCGATTGGCGAATATGAAAGCGGATACAAAACGCCGCGGGAATATTTTGAGAGGGTGTATTCTTATTCGCCGTTTTGCTGGCCCTATAATGTTTCCGGGCAGCCGGCAATGTCTGTGCCGCTTTATCAAACGCCGGGCGGGCTGCCGGTCGGCGCGATGTTTGCCGCCCGCTACGGCGACGAAGCGACTCTTTTCCAACTTGCCGGACAATTGGAAAAAGCGCATCCGTGGCGCAATAACCGTCCGCCGCCGGCAATGGTTTCCCGTTGCAACTCTCCGGAGTTGTAACGGGGGCGGTGGTTGCGATGGAAGTGGGTGGTGTTCTATTTAAGAGTCGGCGTGGATGTCGCGAGGCATGCGTTCCCACGCCGGATGGGTTAAGTGTCATTTTGTGTGGCATTTGCTTTGTGTTTTTTCAAGCGGGGTAAGGGTTTGATGGGTATTTTGATGATGGATTATTGCCCCGTTTTGATAAATAAGCAAAAAGAAGCGATGGCAACCGATGAGTTGGGGGATTGCGCCGACGGCAAAAGCACTTCATCGTCCATTTCCTGCTTTTCCAATGCCGGCAAAAATCCACACAAAAAGACACTTAACCCCGCTGCGTGGGAACGAGTCCAATGACAGTTTGTTCGAGAATTAAATCCGCTCGTATATTAAATCCTTTGTTTTGCGGCCAGCGGCGGCGGCGCGGAGGGCGAAGCGGCTGGGGGTGGTTTCGCGCATTGTTTTTTGCGCGGCAAATTGTTTTTCGGCGGCGCGCGCGAAAAAACCGCCTTCCGCAACGCGCGCAATCTCCGCGGCGTAACCCTCGTCGTCGGTCGCAAAATGCGCTATGCCGCCTTTTGCCAAAACGCGCGCAATCTCCGCGGCAAACTCTTCGTTAATCAAACGCCGCTTGTGATGGCGGCGCTTGGGCCACGGGTCGGGAAAAAAAACGCGAACAACCGCGAGCGAGTTTTCGGCGAACATTCGCGGCATATATTCGGCGCAGTCGGCGCAAACGATTCGCACATTGTGTATTTCGCGCGCCGCCAGCGCATTCATCAGCATCCCGATGCCGGGTTTGTAAGTTTCCAAAACAACGCAGTCGCAGTCCGGAGTTTGTTCGGCGATTGCCGCGGTCGCCTCGCCGCTACCGCTGCCGACTTCCAAAACAAGCGGCGCGCGCCTGCCAAAAACCGTTTCCCAATCCGCAACAGTCGCGGACGGTTCCATTAAAAAACGCGCGCCCCATTCTTCAAAGGCGCGCTTTTGCGCTTTGGTTATTCGCCCGCGCCCGGCGCAATAGGAACGAATTCCCCGCCGCAAAACGGTTTTCAATCCTCCCCGCCGAGCGCGGACGGTTACCGTCCCGCGCCGCCGAGCGCGCCCTCCTTCGGCGAAGAAGGGTCGGCGCGGTATTCCCGGCGCGGCATTCGCCCGGCGAGATATGCTTCGCGCCCGGCGCAAACCGCCATCGCCATCGCCCGCGCCATCCGCGCCGGCTCGCGCGCTTCGGCGAGCGCGGTGTTGCAAAGCACGCCGTCACAGCCGAGTTCCATCGCGACCGCCGCGTCGGATGCAGTCCCCACTCCGGCGTCCACAATCACCGGCGCGCGCGCGTTTTCAATTATGATTCGCAAATTGTATTCGTTCAAAATTCCCATTCCCGAACCGATGAGCGAAGCCAGCGGCATCACCGCGGCGCAGCCGATGTTTTCCAATTCGCGCGCGACTATCGGGTCGTCGCTCGTATACGCCATCACCGAAAAACCGTCGGCGATTAATTCGCGCGCGGCCGAAAGCGTCGCGACGACATCGGGAAAAAGCGTTTTCGCGTCGCCCAAAACTTCCAACTTCACCAGCGACGCGCCGTCCAGAAGTTCGCGCGCGAGTTTGAGAGTGCGCACCGCGCTCGCGGCGTCAAAGCATCCCGCGGTGTTCGGCAAAATCGTATAACGCGAAGGCGGCAAAACCGACAGGAGCGAAGGCGCGTTTTTGTCCTGCCCCAAATTTACGCGGCGCACGGCGGCGGTGACTATCTCCGCGCCGCTCGCTTCCACCGCCGCGCGGGTTTCTTCCATGTCGCGGTATTTCCCGGTGCCGACAAGCAAACGCGAACGGTATTCGCGCCCCGCTATTACAAACGGGGAATCCGATGACGGTTGCGACGGCGGTTGCGCGGGCGTTTCCGCAACCGTCTCCGCGATTGTTTTTTGCGCGGCGGTTGGTTTCATCCGCCGCCGACCGCGGTGATGATTTCCAGTTTGTCGCCTTCGGCGATTTGCTCTTCGCCGTGCCGGCTTTTGCAAACGACTTCGCCGTTTTTTTCCACGGCGACTTTGCGCCCCGTCAGATTCAGTTGCCGCAGCAGTTCGGCGACGGTCGCGCCGCCGCCGAGGGCGGTCGCTTTTCCGTTGACGACGCACACCGGCACAACCGTCACCCCGCGCGCCGTTTTGCGGTAAAATGCGCGCGCAAGCGGGTGTAGTTCAGTGGCAGAACCTCAGCTTCCCACGCTGATAACGAGGGTTCGATTCCCTTCACCCGCTCCGCTTTTCGCGCAAAGCGGAAGGGCGCGATTTGCCGCCGCGCGCACATTGTTTCGCGCGCAGTTTAGCACAAAACCCCCGGATCTCGCCACACCGCTCCCGCGAAAGCGCAATAGTGTCTCAATAAAACGCGCGGTTTTTTGCGGTAAGCGTTGCCGTTTGCGCTATTGCGGGAAATGATAGCGGCGCGGGGCTCAAATTCCGGCGGAAAGGATTCTTTACCCCCCGCCGCTTGCGGGGGGGGGGTCGGAGGTTGCCGTCCTCATCGGAGATGGGGGCGGCAAACTCCGGGGGGGTGGAATGTCCCGCTTGAACCCCGCTGTTTCTCAGTGCTGTCCCACCCCCCCCGGAGCAAGCGGCGGGGGGTATAGTTAATTTGCAGGCAGTGATTTTATTGAGACACTACTGCGCTTGCGCGGGAACGACGGGAGGGGATTATCCGCAAACGGCAACTTTAACCGAACACCATTGCGCACTCCCCCAAAAAGCGTAAACCCGCCGCCAAACCGCCAACACCCCCGACAACAAATCCCCCCGCCCCCGTCATTCCCGCACCCCACAAAAAAGGCGGGAATCCTCCCCCCGCGTCATTCCCGCTTTTCCCCAGAGGCGGGAATCCAGCAAATTAACCCCACACCCCGTCATTCCAGCGAAAGCTGGAATCCACACACACCCGCGAAAACCACAAAACCCAAAAACCACCAGTGTCCCCAATGACCGCATAGATTCCAACTTTCCCCTCTGCGTCATTCCCGCTTTTCCCCAGAGGCGGGAATCCAGCAAATCAAACCCACACCCCGTCATTCCAGCGAAAGCTGGAATCCACACACCCCCGCGAAAACCGCAGAACCCGAAACTTAGCAATATTCCCAACGCCCCAATGGATTCCAGCTTTCGCTGGAATGACGATTCAACCGTCACCGACCAAGCAAATCCGAAATCCTGTCAGCGGAAATGGCGAAGTTCAAGTTTTGCCCGTCCTCCAAAAAGAATGTCATAACGCCAACAAGATTGCCGTTGCCGTCAAACAATCCCCCGCCCGAAGAACCCGACGAAATCGCCGCATCCGTCTGAATATACGCCGAACCATAATCATCCTCCCGCTTCGCCGAAACAACCCCCCGCGAAAGCGTATATTCCAATCCCTGCGGCGCACCAATCGCATACACATCCTCGCCAATGCTAACTTGCCGTATCCCCCGCATTTTAACCGCCGTCCCGCCAAGCCCCTCCGCCCGCAAAAGGCACAAATCCCCCTGCCGCCGAAATATCCTGCCGACAGCACGAAAATCCGTGTCAATCTTCCGTCCTTTGACGCTCCCCTTGTAAACGCGAATAAGCGCGTCATCTTCCACGACATGACAATTCGTCGCCACAATATCCGGCCGCACAATCACCCCGCTCCCCTCGCTGCTTTCCGTCTTTATTACCACCACAAACCGCCACGCCTCCGCAAACACCGATTCAGCCCCGCCGCCAATAATCACCGGCTTTTCCGCGGCCTTTTCCAAAGCAACAACCGCCGACCATTGTTTATTTTCCCGCGCCCAATCCAACGGCGTTTTGCCGCCATCAGTTGTTGCGTCCAAATAAGCGCCGACTTTGACAAGGGCGATTATCGCCTTTGCATGTCCATTCAATGCCGCATAATGCAATGGAGTAGCACCACCTTTGCCCGTCCGATTAACATCCGCACCGGCTTCAGCAAGAACGACTATCGCCCTTACTTGTCCTACCACTGCCGCCGAATGCAACGGAGTAACGCCATCTTTGTCTGCCCGATTAACATCCGCACCGGCTTCGGCAAGAGCAACTATCACCTTTGCGTCTCCTTTTACTGCCGCCAAATGCAACGGAGTAAAGCTCTTTTTGTCTGCCCGATTGATATCCGCACCAACTTCGGCAATAGCAATTATCGCTTTTGCGTGTCCTTCCCTCGCTGCTAAATGCAACGGAGTTTTGCCATCCTTGTCTGTCCAATTGACATCCGCCCCGGCTTCGGCAAGAGCGACTATCATCTTTGCCTGTCCATTATGTGCAGCAAAATGCAATGGAGAAGAGCCGTCTTCGCTTGTCTCATTGACATCCGCACCGATTTTAACAAGAGCCACTATCACTTTCAGGTTTCCTTTTATTGCCGCCAAATGCAACGGAGTAAAGCTATTCGTTTCTTTCTGATTAGCATTCGCACCTGCTTCAGCAAGGGCGATTATTGCACTTGCGTGTTCTCCTACCACCGCCCAATGCAACGGAGTAGCACCATCACCGTCACTCTTATTGATATCCGCACCGGCTTCGGCAAGGGCAACTATCGCCTTTGTGTGTCCTTTCGCTGCTGCCCAATGCAACGGAGTTCTGCCATCTTTATCTGCCAGATTAACCTCCGCACCAGCGTCAGCAAGCCGCTCAATCTCGGCAACATCGCCATAGAAAGCGGCGCAATGCAACGGAAACTCCTTGCACCCCTTTGGAACACCGCTCCTCTCCGTCTGCGCACCGACGCCAGCCGCCATCCCCCCGCACAGGGCGAAAAGGATGGCAACAAGAATGCCCCGCAAAATCATAACGGCCATTATACCCCGTTTTCGCCCGCAGAATCGTCGGGATGTCTGCCTGTTTCGGGGTCAACCCCTTCAAGCCATTTGCGCCATTCGTCCGGAAAACCCAGAGGCAACCTGTCATCTTTCAACAATTTTCGCGCTTGCGCTCGCAAAAACATAGCACGCCGGGAAACAGCATACTCTCCCCTTTCGGCAAAATTCCGCAATACTCCGACAAGGGCGTATGCGTCGTAAATTTTCAAATTGAAATCATGGATTCCCAAAGAATCATCCAAAAAGCGCGCCCCCGCGGTTTTCGCTCCGGACAGATCGGCTTCATCCAATACGGCGCCGCGCAAGTCGGCGTATTCCAAATGAGCATCCTTCAACGCGGCATTGCGCAAATCCGCGCCTTGTAAATTGGCTTTCATCAAACTGGTGTCTTCCAAATCCGCCATGCGCAGATTCGCCCCACGCAGGTCTATTTGTGTCAGATCTTTTTTTCGCAAAACCGCGTAAATTAAATTAGCCCCCCTCATGTCAGCGGCCATCAATTTATAAGGATACAAATCGTAGACATACGGCTTGGTCAAATCAAGGCCGGAAAAATTTTGGCGCAAGAATTCCAAATCGCTGTCGGGAATTTCTTCCTCGTGCTTGTCCAGCAAATTCCCCAAAACCTTAAAAGCGGCTTTGACATCTTCACCCAAAAAGCGAGGGGCGTCGGGAATGAGTCCTTTTTCAAGCGGGGGTTTTGCCGTCAATTGGGCGTTGTCTTTTATGTAGGCAATGAGATTTATGACCGCTTGCCGCAGGAAGCGGGCGGGGTTGCTGTTTGCCAATTCTTCCATAATATAAATGCCGCCGATGCGGGCGGCGATGGCGGGGTTTCCGCTTTTGGTTTCTTTCGCCATTAATTCCGTCG
>JAHRAH010000188.1 GCA_020027345.1 Gammaproteobacteria bacterium
CGGCGGGGGGTAAAGGGGGAGAACTTCCGGCGGGGGGTAATGCCGTTTATACCCCCCGCCGCTTGCGGGGGGGTGTCGGAGTTTGCCGTCAACATCGGAGATGCTGACGGCAAACTCCGGGGGGGTGGAGAGCGCCGTGAAGCACCGTTGTCCGTTGCGGTTGCGTCCACCCCCCCGGAGCAGTCCCCGCCGACTTCGTCGTCGCGGACTGCTCCGACCCCCCCCCGCAAGCGGCGGGGGGTAAAGAATAAAAACACCCGCGGCTTTTCCCTTGTGGAAGTGGCGATTATCGTCGTCGTCGTCGGATTGCTGAGCGCCGGGCTCATCGTCCCCCTCTTCTCGCTCCTCACGGACGATGTCTACAAACGCGAAGAGCGCGAGATGCGGCGCGTGGTGGACGCCGTCACCGGCTACGCCTCCCGCCATCGCACAAAAGGAGTCGTCGTCAGCGTCGGCGCGGCGAGATACACCGTCCCCGCCGGGCGACCCTACCTCCCCTGCCCGGACATAGATCTGGACGGACACGAAGACCGCAATCACTTCACGCAAATCGGCATCGGCGACCGCACCTCGCCGGGGCTGAACTTTGACAGCGTCGTCACCTTGGAAATCAACCGCGGCACCGGCATCCAAAACGCGCGCGACCTCCGCACCATCGGCACCTGCTCCGCGATGCGCGGGATGTTGCCGTGGCGCACCCTCGGCGTCCCCCCGCGCGATTCCTGGGGGAATCTGCGCGCTTATGCCGTGGATATGGCGTTCTCGCACGGAATGGTCGGCTTCAACGAAAGCACCATCGCCGACAACTTCACCGCGCACGGCGCCCCCATCACCGTCGGCGGGCGCCTCGCCTACGACCGCCGCGACGAGATAGTCGGCGAATCTTCCGGCGGCGACCGCACCCGCAACATCGCCGCGCCGATAGCGATATGCCTGAACATCACCGGCGCCTGCGCGCTTTCCGTCGCCGCTTTCGGCTCGTGGGTGTCCGTGAATGTCCCCACGGTGCGCGCCTTCCGCCAATACCGGCGCGACGACCTGATGGACGGGCTGCCCTTCGTCGTCGTTTCCTACGGCAAGAACGGCAGGGGCGCGCCGCAATACCGGCAGGAGTTTTCCAACACCACTACCGTGCGGTGCAATCCCAATCCGTCAACGACGCCGAACTTTGAATACGAAGTCATCAATATTCCGTTTGTGGATTCGCCGTATCTGGGCGGGCATCAGCCGGCCAACTTCCTGTGTCCCCCCGTAACCGGTCAGCCGCAGGCGCTTTTTGTGATGGGTCCGCGAACAAAAGCCGGGCTGAACCTCGCGGGGAATCCGTCCGGGGAATTTGACGACATCGTCGTCTGGATGACGCGCCAGCAACTCATAAACGCCCTCTCCAACGGCACAAACCAATTCGCCCCCGAACTCCCCGTCTTCCGCGCCCCTTGATTTGTCATTCCCGCGAAAGCGGGAATCCATACAATCTAAAAAGAAAAAGAAAATTAAAAAAAACCGCACAATCAAAAAAAAACCAATGACCCCCAAAACCATAAAACAATTCTTCCAAACCCTCCGCAAAACCAACCCCGCGCCGACGACCGAACTGCAATACAAAAACGAATACCAACTGCTGGTGGCAGTCGTCCTCTCCGCGCAAGCGACCGACATCGGAGTAAACAAAGCGACGCGCGCGCTCTTCGCAAAAATAAAAACCCCGAAACAAATGCTCGCCCTCGGCGAAGAAGAACTGCGCGAACACATCCGCACCATCGGCTTATTTCGCGCAAAAGCGAAAAACATAATAGCGCTTTCGCAAATCCTCGCGCAAAAACACAAAGGAAGAGTCCCCCCCGCGCGCGAAGAATTGGAAGCCCTCCCCGGCGTCGGCCGCAAAACCGCAAATGTGGTGTTAAACACCGTCTTCGGCGAGCCGGTCATTGCAGTGGACACGCATGTCTTCCGCGTCGCCAACCGCACCGGAATAGCCCCCGGCAAAACCCCGCTGGAAGTGGAACAACAACTAATGCAAAAAACCCCCAAAGAATTTCTAACACATGCCCACCACTGGCTAATACTCCACGGCCGTCACATCTGCCGCGCAAAAAAACCAAAATGCCAAACCTGCCCCCTCCGCCCCCACTGCCAATACCCGAATAAAACCGCCCGGTAATAAAACCGACCGATAGATACCATACCCCCCGCCTGATTCTGCCCATACCTATACCCCCCGCCGCTTGCGGGGGGGGGTCGGAGCATTCGCCGACGACGAAGTCGGCGGGGGATTCTCCGGGGGGGTGGA
>JAHRAH010000186.1 GCA_020027345.1 Gammaproteobacteria bacterium
CTTTCACCGCGCGCTGCGCGAGGGAATCCAAGCCGGCGTTGCAGGGCGTGATGGTGGAATACCCGTTTGCGATTCCGATAATCGGCTTGCCGAAGTCGCCGTCGCCAAAGCCGACCGCGCGCAACATGGCCCGGTTCGGCGCGCGCGCCGCCCCCTCGGTAACAACAGAACTCCTGAGTTTTTTCATCGCGTAACTTCCTTTCCCGCGCGGCAATTATACACACAACGAGCGCCCGACCGTCATCCCCGAACTTCTGTTAGAAACCGGAACCCCGGCAAATTAAAAAGCGACGGATTAATTCAGAATTTCCCGCTTGCTGGTCGGCGTGATAAGAAGAACGAACCAGAGTCCCGCAAGCGGCATTGACAACGCCTATTTTTGACGGCGCGCGCGCCGTTTATGCGAACTTTGCGCCGTTTGCGGCTAAGGGGAGATGCGTCAGGCGCTTGCCGGTTGCGGCGTATATTGCATTTGCGAGCGCGGGGGCTATTGGCGGGACGCCGGGCTCGCCGGCGCCGGTCGGGGGCTCGCCGGAATTCACAATCACGGTCGTTACCGCCGGCATATCGCGCATGCGCAGCGGTTCGTAATCGGGAAAGTTTGTTTGCAAAACTTCGCCGCCTTCTTTAAGCGCGATTTGATTGCGCATCGCCGCGCCCAGGCCGTAACCGATTCCGCTTTCCATTTGCGCGCGCACGATGCCGGGGTTTACCGCGATTCCGCAATCCACGGCGCACCAGACATGTTCGGTTTTAATCGCGCCGTTTTTGTCCAGCGATATTTCCGCGACCTGCGCGACAAAAGAATTAAACGATTCATGCACGGCGACGCCGCGAAAGCGCCCGGGTTTTGTTTTTCCGCCCCAATTCGCCGCTTCCGCCGCGCGGCGCAAAACTTCGGAATGGCGCGGATGACCCCGCAAATGGCGCAAGCGAAAATCCACCGCGTCGGCGCCCGCGGATTCGGCGAGCATATCCGCCATCGTTTCCACCGCAAAAGCCGTGTGCGTATGCCCGACGGAACGCCACCACAAAACCGGCACCGCGGTTTCGGTGTTGCGAACATCCACAAAAATGTCGGCGGCGGAATACGGCAAATTCGCCGCGCCTTCCACCGAAGTGTGGTCGACGCCGTTTTTCATCATCGTTTCCGCAAACGCGGTTCCGGCGATAATGGATTTTCCCGCGATTTTATGACTCCATCCGGCAATGTTTCCTTCGGCGCTTATTCCGGCGCGGACATTGTGCGCGAACATCGGGCGGTAATAGCCGCCGCGAATGTCGTCCTCGCGCGTCCACAAAAGTTTGAGCGGGCGGTTCGGCGCGGGCGATTGTTTTAATGCATGCGCCGCTTCGGTTTGATAATCGCAAGACGGAGTCGCCCTGCGCCCGAAAGTCCCCCCGGCAAAAAGCGAAACAACCGAAACATTTTCCGGCGCGATTCCGAAAACCCCGGCGACCGAATTTTGCACGAATGTCGGAATCTGGCAGCCGTCCCAAAGCGTCGCTTTTCCGCCGCGGAATTGAATTACGCAATTCAGCGGCTCCATCGGCGCGTGCGCGAGAAAAGGAAAAGTGTAATCGGCCGCGACTGTTTTCGCCGCGCCGCGCAAAGCGGCTTCGGCGTCGCCGTCGTTGCGCGCGATGTTGCCGGGTTGCGTCAAAGTTTTTTGGAAGTCGGAAAGAATGTGCTCCGACGAACGCTTTTCGGCGCGCGAAAAATCCCATTCCGCTTGTATTTCGCGCCGCGCTTTAATCGCCGCCCAGGGCGTTTCCGCATAAACCGCGACGCCGGAAGGAATCGCCGCCGCCCCGGCAAAGCCGCGCACTTCGCGCGCGCGCGCCGAAGAAAAACCTTTTAATACCCCGCCGAATTTGGGCGAGCGCAAAACGACCGCATGCAAAAGATTTTCCGGACGATAGTCCATCGCGTATTTTGCGCGCCCGGTTGTTTTCCCCGCCAGATCCTTGCGCGGCAAACCTTCGCGCCCGATGTAAGAAAACTCCCCCGGCTTTTTCAATTCCGGCGGCGTTTGCGGCTCGGCGATTCCGCCCGCGTCTTTCGCCATTTCGCCGAAGCCCGCGCGCTTTTCGCCGAACAGCAAAACGCCGTTTTCGGCGCGTATGTTTTCCGGCGCGGTTTTCCATTTCTTCGCCGCCGCAGCGCGCAGCCGCGCGAGGGCGAAGGCGCCCGCTTTGCGGTACTGCATAAACGAATTCGCAATCGCCGTGGAACCGCCCGTGCCTTGCGCGCCCCAAAAAAGATTGGCGTAGCGCGAAGCGTCCGCGGGCGCAAAAACCGCCTCCACTTTTTCCCAGTCGGCGTTCATTTCTTCCGCGACCAAAGTCGCAAGCCCCGTCGCCGGCCCCTGCCCCGCTTCCACATGTTTGACGACGACGGTCACGACGCCCTCGGAAGACACGCGAACAAAATCCGATTCCAAAATCCCGGCGGCGGAGGCCGATGCAATCTTTCCCCCGGCGCCGGCGCCGACAACCAGCGCGCCGCCGAAAGCCGCCCCGCTTTTTAGAAAACCCCTGCGGCTCATTTTTTGCGCGAACATTTTTAACCCTCCAGAATATCCGCGGCGCGGCGGATGGCGGCGCGAATATAATTGTAAGTCGCGCAGCGGCAGACATTGCCGGACATTTTCGCGTCAATATCAGAATCGCCCGGACGCGGGGTTTCGGCGAGCAGCGCCGCCGCCGACATTATCTGCCCCGACTGGCACCAGCCGCATTGCGGCACCTGCAATTCGCGCCACGCAGTTTGCACCGCTTTTGTTTCGCGACCGTTCGCGCCTTCAATGGTCGTTATGTTTGCGCCTTCCAAAGCCGCCAGCGGCAAAACGCAGGAGCGCGCGGGCTTGCCGTTGAAATACACCGTGCACGCCCCGCAAGCGGCGACGCCGCAGCCGAACTTAACCCCGGTCAGCCCCAGTTCCTCGCGCAAAACCCAAAGCAGCGGCGTGTCCGCATCGGCTTCCACCGAAACCTCTTTGCCGTTCACAATAAAAGCCGTCATCACTCCCCGCTTTCCCCGCGATTATACCGCAGTTATGTTTTTCCGTTTTTGTTTTCCGATATGTTCGCTCAAAGCGGCGTATTCTTCACTCGTCAAATTCTGCGGGCGCACATCGCCGGAGACCGGCGCGCTCCCCCAATCCACGGCAAAATCGCGCAAGGCATTGCTCAGTTGTTTGCGCCGTGATTGAAAAGCGGCGCGCAAAACTCTCGCAAAAAGCGGCGTAACCGTCAACGGCGACGCGCGCGGCGACATTCGCACAAATGCGGAATCCACCTTCGGCGGCGGCGCAAAAGCCGAAGGCGCGACATTAAAAAGCGTTTGCGAATCAAAAACGCAAGCCGCCGTCACAGTCAGCCGCCCGTATTCCGAAGCGCCCGGCGAAGCGCAAAGCCGCGCCGCCACTTCTTTTTGCAGCATCAGATGCGCGTCCGAAAAAACCCCGCGACCTGTTTCGCAAAGTTTCAACAACAGCGGCGCGGAAATGTTGTAAGGCAAATTACCGATGACGCGGCAGGGCTCAAAATCATCCAGCCGCGCACGCAGAATGTCGCCTTCCAACAGTCGCAACTGTCCCCCGCGAATTTCCTCCGCAAAACGGCGGCGCAAAAGCGATATGCAGTCGCGGTCCAATTCCGCCGCTGTCAGCAACACCCCCCGCGCCAAAAGCGGCTGCGTCAGCGCCCCGCCGCCGGCGCCGATTTCCAAAAACCGTTCGCCCGCCCGCGGCGCAACCGCCGCAAGTATCTCCCCCGCGACACCCTCGTCGCAAAGAAAATGCTGCCCAAACCTCTTTTTCGCCTTCATCCCAATTGTCATTCCCGCGAAAGCGGGAATCCAGAAAAACCCCGTCCTCATTAGTCCCCGTTCTCACTACACCTCTCCCCCATTCTCGTTACACCTCTCCAGAGGTGTAACGCATCCAACAAGAGCGGGCGTCCCCGCCCGCTCAAATTAATTAGGAGCGGCGGGGACGCCGCTCATGCAAACCCCGTTACACCTCTGGAGAGGTGTAACGAGAACGGGTTCATTTTATTTCAGCCGCAAACTCCAAAGCCGCAAACATCCCTTCCGTCCTTGCCCCGCCTTTTGCGGCGACATCCAGCGCGGTGCCGTGTGCAGGCGAAGTGCGCAGGAAGGGCAGTCCCAGCGTGACATTCACGGCGGCGCCCATTCCGTCCAACTTTACCGCCGGCAAACCCTGGTCGTGATACATCGCCAAAACGCAATCACAGTCCCCCCGCGCCGCGCCGATAAACACAGTGTCCGCCGGAAAGGGTCCCGCCGCGCAAACCCCGTCCTCCCGCGCGCGCGCAATCGCCGGGACAATCGCCCGCGCTTCTTCGCCGCCGAAAAAACCGCCCTCGCCGCAATGCGGATTCAAACCCGTCAGGTGTATGCGCGGATTCGCAATGCCGAACCAGCGTTTCAGCCCGGCGTCCAAAACCGCAAGCGTCTGCCGCAAACTTTCGGCGTCAACGGCGTCCGCCACCCGCGCCAGCGGCAGATGCGTAGTCGCCAAAGCCACGCGCAAACGCCGTCCGGCGAGCAGCATCACCGCCCGCGCCGTCCCCGATTCCCGCGCCAGAAATTCCGTCTGCCCGGTAAAGTCCGCGCCCGATTCGCATATCGCCGACTTTTGCACCGGCGCCGTCGTCAGCGCGCAAAAGTCCCCCGCCAAACACCCCTTCGCCGCGATGCGCAGTTGCGTCAACACCGACTCCGCATTTTCCGGCGAGGGTTTTCCCGCCGTCACCAACGCCGCCAGCGGACAATGCCAAACCGCGCGCGCGCACTCAACACCGTCAACACTGTCAACACCGTCAACATCATCAACATCGTCAACACCCCCCAACCGCTTCGCCGAAAAAGCAATCCCAAGTTCGCCCGCCCGCGCCGCGAGAAAATCATAGTCCCCGAAAACAACCATCGGCTTTTGCATTTCCGAGTCCAGCGCGCGCAAACACAATTCGGGACCAATCCCGGCCGGCTCCCCCATCGTCACCGCAAGCGGTCGTTCACCCCCCATTTTTAGTTTTACCGTCGTCGTCCCCGTCGTCGCTACCGTCACCGTCACCGTCGCCAACACCAAAACCATCCTCAGTATCCGCAGCAAGTTCCGGCGCGCGAATACTGATATACGCCCGCGCGCGCAAACCCCGCAGCCACTCCCCCCGTTTTGCCAGCGCCCGCTGTTCGCGCAAAAGCCGCGCCGCACGGTCGCGCAACGCCGCCAAATCCAGCCGCCGCGTTTCGCGTTTGTCCAAGCGCAAAAGATGCCAGCCAAACGGCGATTCCACCGGATCGCTAATTTCCCCTTCCCCCAGCCGCGCGACCGCCGGCGCAAAATACCCCGGCAGATTGTCCCCGGCAAACCACCCCAAATCCCCGCCCCGTTCCGCGCTGCGTTCGTCTATCGTGTGCGCCCGCACCAACTCCGCGAAGTCATCCCCCGCCGCGATTCTCCGCCGCAGTTCCCGCGCCTTTTCGCCTTCCGTCCCGGGCAAAAACAAATGACTGATGCGAACCTGTTCCGCCTTTTCGCCGGGGCCAATCTGCCGCTCCTCCAAGCGCAGCAAGTGAAACCCCCGCCGGCTCGGCAGCGCCCCGCTGATTCCCCCCACGGTGAGAGTCCGCGCGGCGGAAAGAAATATCTCCGGCAAATCCGTCTCCCGCCGCCAGCCCAAATCCCCCCCGCGCGCGGCAAACTCCCCGTCCGACTCGCGCTCGGCAACTCCGGCAAAATCCGCGCCGCCGACTATTTCCGCGCGCAGTTCTTCCGCCCGCCGCCGCGCCGCTTCGCCCGCCTCGCCCGATTCACCCTCGCCGCCGGCGGCGAGAATGTGCCGCAAACGGTATCGCACCCCCATAAACAGTCCGCTTTCGTTTTGCAAAAACTCGTCAACCTCGGCGGCGCCGACCTCCTCCGCCAAATACACGCGCCGGTAAAAAAGCGCCTCCATCGCCAGATCCTCGCGCAACCGCCGTCCGTATTCCGCCGCCGACAGTCCCCAGCGCAGCCGCGCCCACTCATTCAATTCGGTGTCGCTTGCCGCCCCCGTCCGCTCGCGCGCTTCCGCCCGCCGCCGCGCCAGAAGAGAATCCGAAACCGCAATCCCCCAGCGCCGCGCCTCCTGCAACTGCAAACGCCGTTCAATCAAAACTTCCAGCGCCCGCCGTTCCGCACCGTCCCCCGTCACAGCGTCCTCTTCGCCCAGCGCCGCCCGCCGCGCAAGAAAAACCGCCTCCCGCCGGACTTCCCCCCGCGTCACCACATCCCCGTTCACGACCGCCGCAATGGAATCCACCCGCTCCGCAGCCGCAACCGCCCCCGCCGAAAAAGCGGCGGCAAACGCAACGCAACAAAAAACCGCCCGCATCGGGGGAATTATAATCGGCGGCGGCGTGTTACAATCGCAAAATGGAAACCGAACAAAAAATCTCCCGCCAAATCGCCGAAAACGATGTCGTCCTCTATATGAAGGGCTCGCCGAAGCTCCCGCAGTGCGGCTTTTCCTCGCTCGCCGTGGAGGTGCTCAAACGCTGCAATGTCGCCGAATTCCTCGCCGTGGATGTCCTCGCCGACGCCGACATACGCCAAGGCGTCAAGGACTTCTCCGACTGGCCCACCGTCCCCCAGCTCTACATCAAAGGCGAGTTCATCGGCGGCGCCGACATCATCCG
>JAHRAH010000068.1 GCA_020027345.1 Gammaproteobacteria bacterium
CGGCGTGCGCGCAAACTGCCGCGCCGCCGCCGCCGGGATAATCAGCAGCGAAGCGATGAGCAGCGCGCCGACAATCCGCACCGCCGCCGCGACGACTATCGCCGTCAGCAATGTCAAAATAAAATGCTCGCGCGAAACGCGGACTCCTTCGCATGCGGCGAGGTCTTCGTGCAATGTCATCAGCGTCAGCGGCTGCCAGCGCAAATACAAATACAAAGCCGCGGGCAAACTCACGGCGGTCGTCCACAGCAAATCAGCCGCGGTTACGGCGAGAATGTCGCCGAACAAATAAGTGTGCAAGTCCGCGTCTTCCGCGCCCGAGAAATGCAGCGCAAGCAATGCGAAAGCCAGCGAGGAATGCGCCAAAATCCCCAGCGCCGCATCGTCGGCGAGCGTCCCCTGCCGCCGAAAATACAAAAGCGCCGGCGCAAAAAGCGCGCATGCCAAAACCGCGGCCAATTGCACATTCGCGCCCAGCGCCAGGCCCAGAGCGACCCCCAGCAAAGCGCCGTGCGCAAGCGAATCGCCGAAATACGCCGCACGCCGCCAAACAAGAAAACAACCCAGCGCCCCGGCGACCGCGGCGAAAACAACCCCCGCAAAAAGCGCGCGAACTACAGCAACGGTTTCCACCGCAACCGCTTCAGCCGCCATTGCCGTTACCGTGATGATGATCATGCTCGTGCGAATAAAACGCCGTCATCTTCGCAAGGTCGCCGCCAAAAGCCGCCGCAAACTGCGGGTCGCGCACGACCTCCCGCGGTTCGCCGCAGCAGCAAATATGATGAAACAAACAAACAACGCGCCGCGTCGCCCGCATCACAAAATGCAAATCGTGCGAAACCATCAAAACAGCCATCCGCCGCCGTTCGTAAAGCCCGGCGAGAAGGCGGTAGAAATCCGCCTGCCCGGCGACATCCAACTGCTGCGTCGGCTCGTCCAAAACCAGCAAATCGGGATCGCCCAAAAGCGCGCGCGCCAAAAGAACGCGCTGCCGCTCGCCGCCCGAAAGCCGGTGCAGCGGCTTTTCCAGCAAATGCGAAATCTTCGCGTCCGCCGCCGCCCGCGCCGCATCTTCCGCCGAAGCGCGTTTATGCAAAGCAAGAAACGCCCCGGCGGAAACGGGCATCGCGCAATCCGCGGAAAGATGCTGCGGCGCGTACCCCGCGCGCAATCCGGGCGCGCGCCAAACCGTCCCCGAATCGGGCTTGACGATTCCGGTCAGGCATTTTAATAAACTCGTTTTCCCCGCGCCGTTCGGGCCGACGACGGTGACAAAATCGCCGCGTTCCACGCGCAGCGAAACCCCGCGCAACGCGACCGCGCCGCGGTAGGAAAGCGATATGTTTTCGGCGGCGACAAGCGCGCCGTTTAATCCCCCGTTCTTTTCCGGCATATTCCAAAAACTCCGCCGTCAATTATATGGCATTCCGCCGCGCATTGTTTATAATCGGCGAATGGCGGTTTTTTATCTGAACCGGGAAAGCGCCCCGCGCCGCGAATCCGCAGCAGCCGATGCGACCGTGCTGGAATATTTGCGCGCCGCCGGATGGACCGGAACCAAGGAAGGATGCGCAAGCGGCGATTGCGGCGCATGCACCGCCGTCGTCGCCGAACTCAACGCCGAAGGCAAGCCCGCCTTTCGCGGCTTTAATTCCTGCATCGCGCCGATGCCCTTCCTCGCCCGCAAGTGGCTGATAACCGTGGAAGGACTCAAACAAAACGGGCGACTGCATCCGGCGCAAAAAGCGATGGTGAAAGCGCACGGTTCGCAGTGCGGTTTTTGCACGCCGGGATTCGTGATGTCGCTTTTCGCTTTTTGCAAATCGGGCGCGGCGCAAAGCGAAGAAACAATGCGCGAAAAAACAACGGCGGCGATCTCCGGAAACCTCTGCCGATGCACCGGTTACCGTCCGATACTCGCCGCAGCCGCCGCGCTCGCAAAAACCGGTTGCGGAAACGACGGTTACGGCATCGCCGCCGCGCGAAAAAAACTGCGCGAACTGCATTTGCTTTCGCCGCCGCCTTCGGCAAATGATTTTTCCCGCGCCGCTGCAACCGCCAAAGCGCCTATTCTCGCCGGCGGCACCGACAGTATGCTTGCCGTAACGCAGCAATTAAAACCGATGCCGCGCGCGGTTTTTATCGGCGGCGCAAACGAACTCGCGCAAATCAAAAAACAAAAAGACGGCTGGCATATCGGCGCCGCCGCCAATTGGGAAAGCGTAGGGCGCGCGCTCGGTTCCGCGCTGCCTTCGTTTGCGGAAATGCTCGCGCGCTTCGGCTCGCCGCAAATTCGCGGGCAGGCGACAATCGGCGGAAACATCGCAAACGCTTCGCCGGTCGCCGACGGTCCCCCCGCGTTTATTGTTCTCGGCGCGGAATTGGTTTTGCGCCGGGGCGCAAAATCGCGCCGCCTTCCGCTGGAAAAGTTTTTTCTCGGATACAAAAAAACCGCGCTGCGCCAAGGCGAATGGATAGAAACCGTGTTTGTCCCCAAACCCGCGCGCGGCGCGGTTTTCCGCATATACAAAGTCAGCAAGCGGCGCGAGGACGACATCTCCGCGCTCCTTTTCGCTTTTTGTTTGCGCCGCTCCGCCGAGGGAAAAATAGCCGAAGCAAAAATAGCCGCCGGAGGAATGGCCGAAATCCCCAAGCGCGCGAAGTTCGCCGAAAAAGCGCTGCAAGGAAAACCGTGGACGATGCAAACTTTCGCCCGCGCCGCGCGCGAATTGGAAAAGGATTTTTCCCCGATTGGAGACATGCGCGCTTCAAAAGAATACCGCCGCCGCGCCGCCGCGAATTTGTTTTTGCGCTTTGCCGAAGAAACCGCGCGCAAAAAATGAAAGAATGAAAACAAAAAACGCCGCCGCCGGAAAATCGCCGCCGCACGATTCCGCAGTTTTGCATGCGACGGGCGAGGCGCGCTACATAGACGACATTCCGCTGCCGGCAAACGCGCTGCACGCCGCAATCGGCATTTCGCAATGCGCGCACGCGGAATTCAAAACAAATCTCGCGCCGGTGCGCGCTTCGCCCGGCGTCGTCGCCGTCGCGGCGGCGGCGGACATTCCGGGCAAAAACGAAATCGCGCCGGTGCGCCCGGGCGACCCGCTCTTTGCCGAAAAAACAGTCCACTACGCCGGACAATGCATTTTTGCCGTCGCCGCAGCCGACGAAAAAAGCGCGCGCCGCGCCGCGCAAAAAGCGAAAATAACCTATCGCGAAAAACCGGCGGTGCTGACGATGGAAGACGCGCTGCGAAAGAAAAGCTTTTTGATTCCGGAAAAGGATTTTTTCCGTTTGCGCCGCGGCGACGCAAAAAAAGAAATAACGCGCGCGCCGCACCGTTTGCGCGGCGAAGTCCGATGCGGCGCGCAGGAGCATTTTTATTTGGAAGGGCAGGCGGCGGCGGCGCTTCCGCAGGAGGGCGGCGATATGCTGATATATTCCTCCACGCAGCATCCGGCGGAAATACAAAAACTCGCCGCCGATGTTTTGGGAATTGCGATGCATAATGTCGTCGTGCAAACAAGAAGAATCGGCGGCGGCTTCGGCGGAAAGGAAACGCAGGCGGCGCTCGCCGCTTGCGCCGCCGCCGTTCTCGCGCAAAAAACCGGGCGCGCCGTAAAACTGCGCCTGCCGCGCGCCGAAGATTTCGCCGTTACCGGCAAGCGCCATCCGTTTTTGGGAAAATACCTCGCCGGGTTTGACAAAAACGGAAAAATACTCGGCGCGCAAATAACGCTCGCCGCCGACTGCGGAATGTCCGCGGATTTGTCGCACGCGATTATTCGCCGCGCGGTTTTGCACGCGCACAACGCATATTATTATCCGGCGGCGGATATCACCGGCATTCCGTGCAAAACAAACAAGGCGTCCAACACCGCCTTTCGCGGCTTCGGCGGGCCGCAGGGAATGCTGCTCGCGGAAAAAATGATAACCGACATCGCCCGCTTTCTCGGCCGGGACGCCCTCGCCGTGCGGCGCGCAAACTTTATTGCCGACGGACAGCGGACGCCTTACGGTCAAATCGTTCACAAGCCGCCGCTCGCGGACATTGCGGGCGCGCTCGCGCGCAATGCCAGTTATGCGGCAAAGAAAAAAGCGGCGGAAAAATTTAACAAGGAAAACAAAACACGCAAGCGCGGCGTCGCGCTGACGCCGGTCAAGTTCGGCATTTCTTTTACGACGAAGTTTCTGAATCAGGCGGGCGCGCTTTTGCAAATATACCGCGACGGAACCGTCGCGCTCAATCACGGCGGAACGGAAATGGGACAGGGGCTTTTTATTAAAATCGCGCAAATTGCCGCTTCGGTTTTCGGCGTCCCGCTTGATTGCATTCGCTGCCAGCCGACGAACACCGCGCGGGTGCCGAACGCTTCGGCGACTGCCGCGAGCAGCGGCGCGGATTTGAACGGAATGGCGGCGCAAAACGCGGCGATGCAATTGCGCGCGCGCATTGCCGCAACCGCCGCGCGGCATTGGAAATGCGCGGCGGATACAATCGTTTTCTCCGAAGGGACTCTGCGATGCGGAAAACGCGCGATGAGTTTTGCGCAAGCCGCCGACATCGCGCACCGCGCGCGGGTTTCGCTTTCGGCGGCGGGCTTTTACCGCACGCCGAAAATTCATTTTGACGAAAAAACCGCGCGCGGCTCGCCCTTTTATTATTTCGCCTGCGGCGCGGCTTTGGTTTGCTGCGAGATAAATCTCCACACCGGCGAACACCGCCTTCTCTCGGCGGACATTTTGCACGAAACCGGCAGCAGCATAAACCCCGCGATGGATTTGGGGCAGATAGAAGGCGGCTTCGCGCAAGGATGGGGCTGGCTTTCCTGCGAAGAAATTTGCCGGAACGAAAAAGGCGCGCTCACAACAACCGGCCCCGCAACTTATAAAATCCCGACCGCCGGCGATATGCCGCCGCACTTCCGCGTCCGCTTATGGAAAAAACCAAATGCCGCAAAAACCGTCCTGCGTTCCAAAGCCGTAGGCGAGCCGCCGCTAATGCTCGCCCTGGCCGGCTGGTGCGCATTGGCCGACGCAATCCATTCCGCCAACGGCGACGCCAAAAACCTGAACGCCCCCGCAACCCCGGAGCAAGTTTTGTCAACCCTGCCGGAGTTAAATTAAACGCCTCGCCGCCGTCCGCCCGCCCCCTCTTGACAAAGGGAAGAAGTGTGTTATAATCCCCTTGCGCCGAGTAGGCGTTGCGCCCGTAAAGGCGTAGTAACCCCCCCGGCGTCCTCGGTGTCAAATCCGCGCACACCGGGGTTTTTCTTTTTTAAGAGTGCAAACAACGCAGCACCAGCGCCATTCCCGCGCCGTCTTGTTCATTGACGGCAGCAACTTCTACCACGGAATGAAGAGCGCCGGACTGCCGGGGACGGGGCTGAATTATGCGCGTTTATCGGAAAAATTGACAGCTCCCAGGGAGTGGGTGGAAACCCGGTTTTATGTGGGGAATGTCCGGCAAAAAGGCGACCGCGCCCTTGCCGCAGGGCAACAAAGGTTTTTGGCGCGTCTAAGCCGTCATCCGCGCATTTTCTGCTTTTTGGGCAGAGTGGAATCCCGGCCGGCGGCGGGCGCGGCAAAAGAACTGACCCGCTGGTTGAATCTCCTGCCGAATCGCCGCCACATAACGGTGTCCGCGCAAGCCGTCAAAGAATTGCGCGGAATCGCCGGCGCGGACGGGACGCAGTGGGTGGAAAAGGCGGTGGATGTGATGATTGCGACCGACATGATTTCCATGGCGCACGAGGGCAAATACGACGATGCCTACTTGCTGAGCGCCGACGGAGATTTCACCCATGCCGTCAAAAAAGTCCGCGAAACCGGACGCAAGGTTTTCGTCGCCTCTCCCGTCCCCGGCGCCCAACTCGCCCAAGCCGCCACCGCCTTCATCTCCCTCCGCCCCGATTTCTTCCACGATTGCTGGGAATAAAGCGCTTCCGGCACAATGGGGATTGTGGGTGCGAATTGGCCGACGCAATCCATTCCGCCAACGGCGACGCTAAAAACCTAAACGCCCCTGCAACCCCCGAGCAAGTTTTGTCAACCCTGCCGGATTTGTGATACACTTATATTCAGGAAATTTCTATGCGCTTTTTGGTTTGGATGAGTTTTTGCGCGGCCGTTGTCGCCGCCGGATTCTTTGTGTTCACTGCCATAGATAAACAGCGGGCGGTGTTGGCAGCGAAAACCGCGGAGGCGGTACAGATGGAAGAAAAATCGTCGGCCAAACGATTTTTCATTAGGGTTGGCCGTCATTGCTGGATGCTAATAAGCGAGTTTTATCTTCCCAAACGGGAACAAGATTAATCCTCGCTTACCGCAATTGCGGCTTTAACTTTGTTCCCGCTCCAGCGCGGAAACAAGGCCGATGCTTTGCGCTTATTCGTCGCCGCCGTCCTCAAAAAGGCGGACATAGGAATCGTAGCGGAACGAACGGGGGCGGGCGCCCGGATTTTGGTTGCGCAGGATGCCCAAGCCGGTTATTCTTTCGGTCAGGTTGTTGGCGGCGGCATAAGTTAAGCCGGTCAATTGTTGCGCATCCCTGACGGTGACAATCGGGCGGTCGTATAATCCTTCCAACAGTGTGAGTCCGCCGCCCGCCGCGCGCCCGAAGTTTCCGATGATGGCGGCGCGGTGTTCTTCGCGCAACAGCAAAATTTTGCGCGCGGTTTCGCCGGCGTCGGCGGCGACTTCGGCGACGCCGCGCAAAAAGAAAAGCAGCCATTCCTCCCATTCGCCTTCGTCGCGCACCGCCTGCAGGCGTTCGTAATATTCCGCCCGGCGGCGTTTGAAATAATGCGAAAGATACAAAACCGGCTTTTGCAAAACGCCGCGCTCGGCGAGCCAGAAAGTTATCAGCAGCCGTCCGAGGCGGCCGTTGCCGTCCAAAAAGGGATGGATGGTTTCAAACTGCGCATGCACAAGCCCGATTTTTGCCAGCGGCGGAATGCCGTTTTCGCGGTGCATAAACTTTTCCAAATCACCCATCGCGCCGGGGACGGAATGCGCCGGCGGCGGAACAAAAACGGCGTCGGCGAGCCCGCTCCCGCCTATCCGGTTTTGCGAAGTTCGCAATTCGCCGGGCGTCAGCGGAGATTCGCCGCCGCGCACTCCGCGCATCAGGCGCGCGTGGATTTCGCGCAGCAGCCGAACCGAAAGCGGCAACTGCGCCAGCAGTTCCATTCCCAGATTCATCGCCGCGACGCAATTGGCGACTTCGCCGACATCGCCCGCCGGCCCGGGCGCCGCCGTTTTCGCTTCCGCCGCCAGCAAATCCTGCAGCGAGGATTGCGTCCCCTCTATCTGGCTGGAAAGCACCGCCTCTTTGCGCACATACATCCGCACGAACAAATCGGGATTCGGCAGTGTGCGCACGGAACCGTCCAGCCGCCCGATTTCGCGGTCGGCTTGCGAGAGCGCTTTTTGCAACTCGCCCTCCATCCGCAGAGGCGGTTCGGGCGGCAGCGGCGCGGGGAGGAACGCACGATGTCCCTCCTGCTGGCGGACATAGCGGCCGGCACGGTTCTGGTCGGAGCGGACGGGCATAGCGCCCCAATTATACTTAAACAACAATAAAGGGCGAAAATTCACCGCGAGTTATACTTAAACGACAATTAGCGGGCGGATTTCCCCGCTAATTGTCTGCAAAGTATAACTGCCGGACGGAGGAGGGCGGCGAATTACAGCGGCGGATGAAAATCTTCGGTGCGCTGCGGCGGGCGGATTTTTTTAGCGCGCACGAGAAAATCGCCGAAGTGTTCGCCGGGGTTGCGTTCGGCGGCGTAGGAATCCAGCAACGGCGCGAGCGCGGAAAGGATTCCGGTTTCATCCAGATTGCCGGCGGCGAAGGCGGAGAGGCGGTCGCCGGTGAAGGACGCGCCCAGATACAGGTTGTAGCGCCCCGGCGATTTTCCGACCAGGCCGATTTCGCCCAGATAGGGGCGGGCGCAACCGTTCGGGCAGCCGGTCATGCGCACGGTTACGGCGTCCTTCGCCAGTCCGCGTTTTTCCATTTCGCTTTCCAGTTTGCCGATGAGTTCGGGCAGGTAGCGTTCCGATTCCGCAGTCGCCAGCGGGCAACTCGGCAGCGCGACGCAAGCCATGGAATGTTCGCGCAACACGGTAACTTCGTTTGCTTCCGCATTGCGCCGCGACAAAACTGCGGCAAGCCGCGCGCGGTCGGAGTCGGCGATATTTACCAGCATCAAATTTTGATTCGGCGTTATCAAAAAATCGCAAACGGAAAGCGCCGCGATTTCGCGCAATGCATCGCGCAAACCGCCGGAATATATTCTCCCGTTTTCCACAAACAAAGTGTGCGACCATTTTCCGTCGGCGCCGCGTTGCCAGCCCAGCGGTTCGTTGCGGCGCGTCCAATGCACCTCGCGCGCCGGATGCAAATCAAAACCGGCGCGCTTTTGCAATTCACTCCGCGCCCAGTCCGCGCCCATTCTGGCGACGGTGTATTTCCACCGCGCCCGCCGCCGGTCGCTGCGGTCGCCGAAATCGCGCTGCAGCGCAGCGATATGCCATGCGACTTCCGCCGCCTGTTGCGGTTCGCAAAAACCGATGCAGTCGCCAAGGCGCGGGAATGCGCCGCGGTCGCCCTGCGCCATTCCCAATCCGCCGCCGGTGAGAATATTAAATCCGGCGAGCGCGTTGTCTCCGTTACCGTCATTGTTTGCGACGGCGACAAAAGCGATATCCTGCGACCACGCGTCAACATCATTAACCGGCGGCACCGCGACGGCTATTTTGAATTTGCGCGGCAGGTATTGTTTTCCGTAGAGCGGCTCGTTTTCGTTTTCGCCGCCGGCGATTCTTTTTTCACCGAGCCATATTTCAAAATAGGCGCGGCTTTTCGGAAGCAGACGCGCGCTGATTTCTTCGGCGGTTTTGTGCGCGGCAAAATGCGCGGCGGACGCGCCCGGATGCGGCGAACACATCACATTGCGGTTGACATCCCCGCAGGCGGCGATGGAATCCAGCATGTTTTTCGCGCAAGTTTTGAGAAGCGGGCGCAGATTTTCCTTGGGCGCGCCGTGAAACTGCAAAGTTTGCCGCGTCGTCAGCCGCAGCGTCCCCCGTTCGGAAAGTTCGGCGGCGGCGGAATCCAGCGCGAGCCACTGCCGCGAAGAAAGCAGCCCGCCGGGAATGCGCAGGCGAATCATAAAAGAATGCGCCGGCTCCAACTTGCGCTCCGCCCGCTGCGCGCGCAAATCGCGGTCGTCCTGCTGGTATATTCCGTGAAACTTAATTAATGCCGCGTCGCTTTCGGAAACCGCGCCGCTGAGATTGTCCGCAAGCCCTTCGGCGATGCCGCCGCGCAAATAATCGCTTTCGCTTTTAATGCGCTCCACCGGCGAGGGCGCGCCTTTCGGCGAATCAATAGACATCGCGGCGGTAGCGCCTTTCTTTTTTCAAGCGCGCAAACAATTCCGCGCCCGCTATTTGCGCGAGTTCGGCGTCCACATCCTTCGCCATCCGTTTTTCGTCGCCGCAAACATAAACATATCCGCCTTCCTCCATCCATTCGCGCACCTGCTCCGCGTTTTCGCGCAGTTCGTGCTGCACATAACGGCGGCTTCCGTTTGTATTTTCGCCGCCGTTTGTTTTTTCGTTTATGTCGCGCGAAAACGCCGCGTTCATTTTTGTCAACCCGCCGCCGAGCCGCGCGAGCCATTCGCGCTGATAATAAAAATCGTCGCGCCGCCGCCGCTCGCCGAAAAAGAGCCACGACTTTCCGCCCGCGCCGCGCTCTTCGCGCTCTTCCATAAACGCACGGTAGGGCGCAATTCCAGAACCGGCGCCAATCATCAAAATCGGCGCCGTATGTTCCGGCAAGCGAAACTCCTCGTTGCTTTGCACAAAAACGCGCGCGCTTTCCCCGGCGGAAAGCGAAGACAAATACGCGCTGCAAACGCCGCGCCGCAACCGCTGATGGTTGTCGTAAAAGGACGCGTCGGCAATTAAAAGATGCGCCTCGTCCTCGCGCGCCGAAGCGAGCGAATACAACCGCGGCGTCATCCTCCGCAAACATTTAAGCGCGTCCGCGCCGCTTTCGCGCGGCGGCGGAAAATCGGCGAGCAAATCCGCAAAGCCGCGCCCGGCGCAATATTCCGCCGCTTTCGCGCGCGCGCCGCAAAGTTCGCGCAACCGTTCCGCATTGCAAACTGCGGAGTATTTTTGCAAAACCGCCGGAGTCAAACGCGCGATGTCCAGTTTGCCGCGCAGCCATTCCGACGCCGCAACGGTGTTTGCGCCGATTGTGATTTCCTTTTCCGGCGGCAGGCGCAAAATATCGCAAAGCCGCAGCGCGTCCGCTTCGCGGTTTTGCGGAAAAACGCCGACGGAATCCCCCGGCGCCGGGCGCAACCCCGAACCGGCGAGCGAAAACTCCAAATGCCGAACATCGCGCCCTTCGCCGCTCAGTTTAATGTTCGCCAGAACTTCCGCCGAAAAAGGATTCTCCCGCGACCAAACCGGCGCGGCATCCGCCGCGACGGTAATGCCGTTGCCGTTAATATTAAAAGCGGGAACGGAATAACCGTTTTCGCCGTTTTCTTTTTTTGTCAAACCGGCGAGCGAATCGCATGCGCGCTCCCGCCATGCGTTCGCCGCTTCTTCAAAATCGGCGTCGCATTCCGTCAACTGCAAAAAAGAATTCGCCCCCAGCGCCGAAAGCATTTTTTCCAAATCGCGCCCGCTCTTGCAAAAATATTCGTAACTGCTGTCGCCCAGCGCCAAAACCGCGTAACGCAATTCCGCAAGCCGCGGCGCCCGCGCGCTTTGCAAAAAAGCAAAAAACTCCGCAGCCGAATCCGGCGGATCGCCCTCGCCGTGCGTGCTGATGACCGCGCACAAAAACCGCTCCTTTTTCAAATTCGCCGTTTTGTAATCGGCCATGGAAACCGCGTCCGCGCGCAAGCCGGCGTTTTGCAAAAACCCGGCCAGCGACGCGGCGAGCGCCCTGCCGTTGCCGCTTTGCGTCCCGTAAAGAACGGTTACGCGCGCGCTTGCGCTTTCGCCGTTTGCGCCGGCCGACGCTTCGGTAAAATATTTCCCCAGCCACGCCAGCTGCCCGGCGTCCAGCCGCCGCCGCAGCGCATCCGCAGTTTGCAAATCAGCCGGCGGCAGCATTCGCTTCTTCCGCCGCCCGCATTTGCGCGAACGGAAAATCCGGGTTTATTTTCACTTTCGCCGCCGCAGCCGGGCGCGCGTCTTTCGCAAAGGCGGCGACGGCGCCGACTATCAAAAGCGCCGGCGAAAAAACCGCGCCCGCCGCCTTCGCCGCTATCGTCCGCAATGTCCCGGCGGCGACGCTCTGACTCGCCGTCGCCCCGGCGCAAATCAACGCCGCCGGAGTCCCCTCGCTGCGACCGCAGGCGGCAAGGTTTTCCGCAATCGCCGCAACCGCCGCCCCCGCCATATAAAAAACCAGCGTGCTGTTTTCGTCCTCCGCCAGCGAACGCCAGAAAGCCCGCGACTCGCCGCCGCGCACGGTAACCAGCCGCACCCCCGCCGAAACCCCCCGCTGCGTCAACGGAATCTCCGCCGCCGCCGCGCAACCGTTCGCCGCCGAAATCCCCGGCGCTATCCGAAAAGCCACCCCCGCCGCCCGCAACGCCGCCATCTCCTCGCCGCCGCGCCCGAAAACAAAAGGGTCGCCGCCCTTCAGCCGCGCCACTTTCTCCCCCGCCCGCGCCCGCGTTATCAGCAATTCGTTTATTTCCGCCTGCGTCCGCGCGCGCAAGCCGCGCCGCTTTCCGGCAAAAACAATCTCCGCGTCGCGCCGCGCCAAATCCAAAACCTCCGCCGAAACCAGCCGGTCATAAACAACCGTGTCCGCACGCTGCAAAAAACGGTGCCCGCGAAAAGTCAGCAAATCCGCGTCGCCGGGACCCGCCCCAATCAAATACACCTCGCCGCGCGCCGGAGTTTGCGCAAACGAGCGCAACTGTTCCCGCAACAATTCGTCCGCCGCTTTCTCGTCGCCGGCGAGAATCGCCTCCGCCGCCGGGGAATCCAGCGTCTCCTCCCAAAACATCCGCCGCCGCTCTGCCGGCAACGCATCGCGCACGGTGTCGCGCCAACTACCCAGCCATTCGGCGAGCGCGGAAGTGCGCGGCGGAATTTGTTCTTCCAGCCGCGCGCGCAGCCGCCGCGCCAAAACCGGCGACGCCCCGCCCGAAGAAACCGCCGCGACGACCGGCGAGCGGTCAACAACCGCGGGAAAAATAAAATCGCACAACTCCGGGCAGTCCACAACATTCACCGGCACCCCCCGCTTGCGCGCCGCGGCAAAAACGCGCCGGTTCAAACCCTCGTCGCCGCTTGCCGAAACGGCGATTGTGCAGCCGCGAAGATCGGCAACGGCAAAGCGCTTGCGCCGCGCCTCGCCGCCGCTGCAAAGCGCCAGCCGCGCGAGTTCGCCGTTCAGTTGCGGCGCGACAACGACGACCTCCGCCCCCGCCCGCGCCAGCAGCTCCGCCTTGCGCTGCGCGACCTCGCCCCCGCCCGCAACCAGCGCGCGCCGCCCCCGCAAATCAAAGAAAAACGGAAAATACCGCATAACAAAAACCCATTATAAACGGAATGAAAATCAAAAATCAATGCCTTTTAAGCATAACGGCATAACAATACCCCACTCCCCGCCATTCCACGCTACACCGCTCCAGCGGTGTAACGAAACTAACGATAGCGGGCGTCTCCGCCCGCTCAAATTAAAACTTGCCGGATTCCTGCTTTTTAACAGGCGGGCGGGAATGACGCTTCGCCTTTGGCGAATTTGTCAGACGACGCTGAGGTTGGGGGTTTTGGGGGGTTCTTTTTCGGCGGGGGGTTCGCGCGGGGTTTCGGGGGGGTCGGCGGCGTTGGGGGAGAAGAATATTCCCCTGCCCTCGTCGCCGTCAAAGATGGCGAGGACATCTTCCATTGCCAAGACGATTTCGCGCGTTTCGCCGCCGGAAAAGCGGGCGGCGAAGGAGACGGCTTCGTCGTTTATCAGCAGTCCGCGCACGGCTTCGGGCGATATGTTAAAAACGATTTTTCCCTCGCGGGCGAGTTTGG
>JAHRAH010000072.1 GCA_020027345.1 Gammaproteobacteria bacterium
GCATTTTATTTTGACATTGCTGACGGCGATAGTCGTCGCGGCGGCGGTGCGGATTGTCGGCGCGCTGCTCATCGCTTCGCTGCTGATTATCCCGGCGGCGGCGGCGCGGCAGTTTGCGCGCACGCCGACGCAGATGGCGGCGGGCGCCGCGGGCATCGGAGCGCTTGCAGTTGTAATCGGCGTCGGGATTTCTTTGCTCGGACGACACGGCGAACACGCCCATCCCATCCCGGCGGGCCCCGTGATTGTCGCGGCCTGCGCCGCCTTGTTCGCGCTTTCAACGGCGATATTCCGCGGCGGACGCGGCTGAGCGCCGTCCCCGCGCAAGCGAGGGATGACGGTTGGTTAGAATCGGCCGGTGGAGCCGAAGCCGCCGGTGCCTCTTGGGGTTTTTTGGGAGAATTCTTTTACCACTTTTAATATTGCGCGGGTGATGGGCATTATTACCAGTTGGCAGACGCGTTCGCCGGGGGATATTTCGTAGGATTCTTTTCCGCAGTTGCGGAGGGTGACTATGAGTTCGTTTTGATAGTCGGCGTCAATGATGCCGAGGGCGTTTGCGAGGACGATGCCGTGTTTGGCGCCGAGCCCGGAGCGCGGGGCGAGGAGCGCCATTTGCGAATCGTCCAGAATGCTGATGGCGACGCCGGTGCCGATTTTTGCGGTGTCGCCCGGAAGAATCATCAGCGGCGCGGGGATGCACGCGCGCAAATCCATTCCCGCAGCGCCGCCGGTGGCGTAGGACGGCAGGGGGAATTCCTTTCCGATTCGCGGGTCCAGAATTTTTGTTTCTATTTGCATCGCCGCCGCCTTTCGTTCAGAGTTTGCCGCAGCATTTTTTGTATTTCTTTCCCGAACCGCAGGGGCAGGGGTCGTTGCGGCGCACTTTCGGGCCCGCGCGGCGCACGGTGACGGCGGCGTTGCCGTCGGGGGTTGCGGCGGGGGTTTTTTCGTTTGCCGCGGAATCGGTTGCCGCCGTTTCGCCGATGTTTGTTTTTTCCGCAAAACGCGGCGGGGGCGGCGGGGGCGCTTCGCTTTCGCGGCGGACGGAGAGGGAATGGAGTATTTTCGCCACGGAGGTTTTGATGGCGGCGAGCATTCGCTCAAACATTTCAAACGCTTCGCGCTTGTATTCCTGCTTGGGGTTTTTTTGCGCCATCCCGCGCAGGCCGATGGACATTCGCAGCGATTCCAGCGAGGACAAATGCGAGCGCCAGTGGGTGTCCACGACATCCAGAATAAGCGAGCGCAAAAAGGCGCCGAGTTTTTCCTCGTCCAGTCCGGCGAATTTTTCCGCGCAGTGTTCTTCGGCGGCTTCGTTTATTTTGTTGACGATTTTTTCGGCGGTCGCTTTTTCGTCTGCGGCTATCCATTCGCGCACGGGCAGGCGCAAACGGTAATCGGCGGCGAGGGCTTTTTCCAGTTCTTCGGCGCGCCATTCTTCTTCGGGCGATTCGGGCGGAATGTGCGCGGCGGCGAGTTCGCGCAGCGGTTCCTCGCGCAAATCGCGGGCGATGGGGGCGATGTCCTTCGCCGTCAGAATTTGCTCGCGCTGTTCGTAAATAATGCGACGCTGCTCGTTGGCGATGTCGTCGTATTCCAGAAGTTGGCGGCGCACATCAAAGTTGTGCGCTTCCACTTTGCGCTGCGCGTTTTCAATTGTGCGCGAAACCATCTTCGCTTCTATCGGCTCGTCCTCGCTTATTTTGAGCGTCTGCATCAGTTTGGAAACGCGCTGCGTGGCGAAAACGCGCAGCAGCGAATCCTCAAAGGAAAGATAAAAACCGCTGGAACCCGGGTCGCCCTGCCTGCCGGAACGCCCGCGCAATTGATTGTCTATGCGCCGCGATTCGTGGCGTTCGGTGCCGACGATGCGCAGCCCGCCGGCGGCGACGACTTGTTCGTGGCGTTTTTGCCATTCCGCGTTAAGCGATTCGCTTTTTTGTTTTTTGCCTACATCGCTTTGCGATTCGTCGTCGGCGATTTCCTGCAGTTGTTCTTTTATGTTTCCGCCGAGGACGATGTCGGTTCCGCGCCCGGCCATGTTTGTGGCGATGGTTATCGCGCCGGGCGCGCCGGCCTGGGAGATGATGTGCGCTTCGCGCTCGTGCTGTTTCGCGTTCAACACTTCGTGCGGGAGTTTTTCGCGCGCGAGAACGGCGGATAGTTTTTCCGATTCCTCAATGGAAGTGGTGCCGACGAGAACCGGCTGCCCGGTTTGCGCGCAGTCGCGGATGTCGGCGAGGACGGCGCGCTGTTTCGCGGCCGCGGTTTGGTAGACGCGGTCCAGTTCGTCGGCGCGAATCATTTTTTGGTTCGTCGGTATTTCGCAAACCGCCAGCCGGTAGATAAAGCGGAATTCCTCCGCTTCGGTTTGCGCGGTGCCGGTCATTCCCGCGAGTTTTTCGTACAGGCGGAAGTAATTCTGAAAGGAAATGGAGGCGAGGGTCTGGCTTTCTTTTTGCACCGTCACATTTTCCTTCGCTTCCACGGCCTGGTGCTGCCCGTCGCCCCATCTTCTGCCGGGCATAAGGCGGCCGGTGAATTCGTCGACGATAATTATTTGCCCTTCCTGCACGACATAATCGCGGTCGCGCAAAAACAAATGCCGCGCTTTGAGCGCGGCGGTGAGATGATGCAAAAGCCCGAGGTTTGCGGCGTCGTACAGCCCGCCGTTTGCGGCGAGCAGCCCGGCTTTGGCGAATGCGCTTTCGGCGCGTTCAAAGCCGGCTTCGGTGAGATGCACATCGCGCGTTTTTTCGTCCAAAGTAAAATCGCCTTCGTCTTCTTCGCCGCTTGCGCCGGCTTTGCCGCGGACAAAATCGCGCGCGAGTTGCGAGGCGGCGCGGTACATGTCCACATTGTCCTCGGCTTCGCCGGAAATGATCAGCGGCGTGCGCGCTTCGTCAATGAGAATGCAGTCCACTTCGTCAACAATCGCATAACGCAATTCGCGCTGGCATTTCGCGCCGGGTTCGTGGCGCATATTGTCGCGCAAATAATCAAAGCCGAATTCGTTGTTGGTGCCGTAGGTGACATCGCACGCATAAGCGCGCGCTTTTTCTTCGTGCGGCATTCCGGCGGCGTTTACTCCGACGGTCAAACCGAGAAAACGGTAAAGCGCGCCCATCCATTCGGCGTCGCGGCGGGCGAGGTAGTCGTTGACGGTAACGACATGCGCGCCGCCGCCGGAAAGCGCCTGCAGGCAGACGGGCAAAGTGGCGGCGAGGGTTTTTCCTTCGCCGGTTTTCATTTCGGCGATGCGCCCGTCAAAGAGCGCCATTCCGCCGATGAGTTGTTCGTCAAAATGGCGCATACCCAAAACGCGCGCGGCGGCTTCGCGCGTCAGCGCAAACGCTTCGGGCTGCAGCGCTTCGGCCGTTTCGCCTTTTTCGGCGCGCGCGCGCAGTTGGGAAAAAGCGTTGCGGAGTTCGTCGTCGCCGGTGTTTTCCAAACCTTTCGCCGCGGTTTCTATCTTCCGCAAGCGCGCGCCGTATGCGGCGAGCATTTTTTCGTTTGCGCTGCCGAACCAGCGGGAGAGCGCGGGGATTTTCATTGTTTCGGCAGTTGCCTTTGCTTGCGCAGTTTTCCGAGCGCGCGGCGGACGGGGCGGGGACGGTTGTTTACGCGAACTTCATAATGCAAATGCGGCCCGCTGGAACGCCCGGTGCTGCCGACTTCGCCTATCGCGTCTCCTTTTTGCACGAATGCGCTTTTGTTTACATAGACGGTTCGCAAATGGCCGTAAAGAGTGGAAACGCCGCGGCCGTGGTCAATGCGCACGGCGTTGCCGTAGTTGCCGAGGCGCCCGCTGTATATGACGACGCCGGATGCGCCGGCGACGACAGTGGAACCGCGCCGCGCGGCGTAATCGTAACCGGCGTGAAAAGCGCGCCTGCCGGTGAAAGGATCGCGCCGCATTCCAAAACCGGAAGTGCGCCAGCTGCGCTCGGCGACGACGGGTTTGAGAATCGGCACGGTGTCGGCGGCGACTCCCTCCGCCGCTCCTTGTTCGCGCAATAAACCGTATTGCCTTCGCAGAACGGAGTAACCGTTATTGAGCGCGCTGAGTTCGGCGGCGGCGGACGCGTAACCGTATTCCGATTTGCCAAATGCCGGGAAAAACCCCGCGGCGCTTTCTTCTTCTTTTTCGGGCGCGCAGGAAAAAACCTCGCCGTCGTTAATTATGTCCGCCGGCAAGCGCAACCGCTCGGCGATAACCCCGCCGGTGTTTGCCAGCCGCGCCGCTTGCGCGCGCAGGTTTGCAATCTCCCCCCGCAATGCGGCAAACTCGGCTTCCTGCCGGCGGCGGCTTTCTTCTTCGCTCGCGCGCAAGTGTTCGCCGACTATCTCGCGCGCTATCGGCGCGCGCGACTGCACCCAGTGTCCGGCGACCAGCCGCGCCGCGCCCCAAACCGCGAGGGCAAAAAGCACAAGCAGCGCAAAAATAAAAGGCAGCAGCAGCCGGCGAGTGAGGCGCAACACCTTCGGCGGCGCGTTAGAATCGTCATTGGCGGCGATGATGTGAATCACGGCGCAATGCAAACCCGGACGATGAAAAAAATCGGCGACATTTTGGCGTCGGCGACCTTTGCCGAATGCCGCGAGCAAGCGCGGCGCGGCGAAAATTTGGACGCCGCCGTGCATCGCGCGCTCGCCGAAGCCGGGCTGGGCGCGCGTTGCCGCGCGCTTTCGCTGACGGGGGGACTGCTCACTCTCGCCGTCGCATCCCCCGCCGAAGCGGCGGCGGTGCGGCAGATTCTTCCCGCCATCGTCGCGGCATTAAACAACGCAAACGAAAAAAGCGAAAGCGGCAAGGGCGAAACCGGGGGGGAGACCATTATGCAGATTCGCCTGCGCATTCAACCCTGACATCTTCCACTCCGCCGACGCCGCGGAGTTTGTCGCAGAGATTCGCGCTGACGCGAAAGCCGCCGCCGAGGGATATTTGGCAGGGGTCGCCGCCGCCGCAAAAAACGCGCACTTCGCAGCCGCCGTTGCCGTTGCCGTTTTCCGCGCGCGCGGCGGAAAGCATTGAGGATAATTCGCGCGCGCCTTCTTCGCCGTCGCCGCCGCCGTTTTCGCCGCGGTAGAAAAGCCGCAGCAACCGCGCGCGCGCGCCGAGATAGGAATCCAAATCCCACAATCGCCGCGCGTTTATTTCGGTTTCGCCGGCGAAGTTTTCGCGCACGGTTCCTTCCACGATAAGCAGGTCGTGTTTTTGCGGCGGGCGCGCGGCGGCTTTGAGCAGGCGGCTGTCCACGAGCGCTTCGGCTTCGCCGCTGTCGTCTTCTATTTTTAATATTTCCATTCCGCGGCTGCGCATTCCTTCGCTCGCGCGCGCGCCGTTATACACGCCGGCGGCGAGGACATTCGCGCCCTGCGGCAAATCGGCAAGCCGCGCCGGGCGCAAGCCGCAATCGTGCAGTTCGCGCGCGTGCAAAGAATACAAAGACGCGGAAAGGCAAAAGCCGAGCGCCTGCTGTTCCTCCATAAGTTTCTTGCGCTGCGTCCATTTTGTTTTTCCGTTTCCGCCGACGGCGCGCATTACTTTTTCGCCGAAGAGCATCGCGCTTTCTTCGCCGCTTTCCGCCCACGCCGAAGGCAGCGCGGCGACGGCGGCGGCGCGGTCGGAATGCAAAGAATCCAAAGCGCCGGCGCAAACTACATTGCGCAGCGCCGCCTGATTCGCCATTCGCCCGAAAGAAAGCCGCCGGCACAAATCAAAAATGTCCGCAAAGGGAAGATCGCCGCGCGCTTTTTCCACTTCTTCAATCGCGCCTTCGCCGAGCCCGCGAATCGCGCCCAAACCGTAGCGCACTTTCTTTTCGCCCGCGGCGAGAAAATCGCGCCGGCTTTTGTTTATGTCCGGCGGCAGAAGTTCCAGCCCCATTCTTTTCGCTTCGCGCGCGTAGAGTTTCATTCTGTCGGTGCTGTCGGCTTCGGCGCTCATCGCCGCCGCCAAGAAAGCCGCCGGATGGCGAATTTTTAAATACGCCGTGCGGTAGGAAAGCAAAGCGTAAGCGGCGGCGTGCGCTTTGTTAAAACCGTAACGGGCGAAGGAAAGTATTTGTTCAAACAATTTCGCCGCAGCGCCCGCGGACATTGTTTTTTTTGCGCCCTCCATAAAGCGCGCGCGCTGCGCCTCCGCTTCGGCGCTGTCTTTTTTGCCGATGGCGCGGCGCAAAAGATCCGCTTCGTTTAAGGAATACCCGGCTATCTGCCGCGCGATTTGCATCACCTGCTCCTGATACACAATAACGCCGTAAGTTTCGCCGAGCGCGCCGGCGGCGGCTTCGTGCGGATACTGCACTTCCTCCATTCCGTTTTTGCGCAGGACAAATTTCTCCGCCATTCGCGCGCCCAACGGGCCGGGGCGGTAAAGCGCCATCAGCGCGGTGATTTCCTCAAACTTCGTCGGCTTCAGTTCGCGCATCAGCCGCCGCATTCCGGAAGATTCGCATTGGAAAACGCCGGTCGTTTCGCCCTCGGAATACAAACGAAAAACGCGCGCGTCGTCCAGCGGCAAATCTTCCAGCGAAAAACCCTCCGGCACTTCGCCGCTTTTATGCAAATGCTTTTCGGCGTGGTCAAGAACAGTGAGCGTGCGCAAACCGAGAAAATCAAATTTAAGCAGCCCCGCTTTTTCTATGTCCTTCATATCAAACTGGCTCACCAGCGCGCCGCCGCCGTCGTCGGCCGCATACAGCGGGCAAAACTCCGGTATCGGGCGCGGCGCAATCAAAACCCCGCCGGCGTGCGTGCCGATATTGCGCGGCGTCCCCTCCACCTTTTTCGCAAGATCCAAAATGCGCGCGGCTTCGCCGTTGCTTTCCGCTTCGGCGCGCAGTTTTTCCGATTCCTGCAAGGCGCGCGCGATTGTCATATCCGCGTCCGGCGGTATCATCCGCGCGAGGCGGTCGCAGTAGCCGAGGTTCGCGCCGATGACGCGCCCCATGTCGCGCAAGCCGCCGCGCGCGCCGAAAGTGCCGAATGTCACTATCTGCGAAACGCGTTCGCCGCCGTATTTTTCCGCGACATAATGAATCACTTTGTCGCGCCCGCGCGCGCAAAAATCTATGTCAAAATCCGGCGGCGAAACGCGCTGCGAATTGAGAAAGCGCTCAAAGAAAAGCCCGTGCGCAATCGGGTCCAAAGTCGTGATGTCCAGCGCGTACGCGACCAGCGAACCGGCGCCGGAGCCGCGCCCGGGACCGACGGGGACATCGTTGTTTTTCGCCCAGCAAACAAAATCGGCGACGATGAGAAAGTAATCGTTAAAACCCGTTTCGTCAATCACGCGCAATTCGTGCGCGAGACGGTCGCGGTATTTTTTATGTTCGCCGTCGGCGACGCGGCGCAAGCGAGTTTGCAAACCCTCTTCGGCGGACTGCCGCAGTTGTTCGCGCGCGCTTTTTGTTTTTTTGTTTTTATTGTTGCCGCCTTCTTCGCCGATGCGCGGGAGATGCGCCTTGCCGGTTTGAAATGCGAAGTTGCACCGGCGCGCGATTTCCGCGGCGTTTTCCACCGCGCCGGGAAAGCGCGCAAACCGCCGCCGCATTTCCTCCGGCGAAAGCAGCCACGGATCTTCGGCGAGCGGCGGGGGATGATCGTTCAATTTCCAATTGTTCGCGACGCAGCGGCGCGCGTTCAGCATTTCCAAATCTTCGCGGCGCGCGCACTGCACCGGATGCGCGGCGACAGCCGGCAAGTTCAAACGCTTTGCGAGATGCGCGGTGCGCGCGGCAAGAGCGTTATTGCCGTTGCCGCCGTTTTCGCCGCCGCCGCTTTGCCATATCTCCAAATAAAAACTTTCGCAAAACACCGCCGCGAGTTTTTCCGCTTCTTCTTCGGCGCGGGCTTCTTCGCCGCGCATCAGCGACGCGGCAAACGGTCCCCGCGGTCCCCCGGAAAGCGCGATTAACCCCGCGGCGGATTCGCGGCTAAGCGCGCCGTCGGGGATTTTGCCGTTGCCTTCGCGGTAGGCGAGAGTGAGCAGCCGGCTGAGGTTGATGTATCCTTCGCCGTTCGCGCAAAGCAGTATCAGCCGCCCGCCGCCGGTTTCCGCTTCGCAGCCGATAATCGGCTTGACCCCGGCGCGGCGCGCTTCTTCGTAAAACTTCAATGCGCCGAAGATGTTGCCGGCGTCGGTAATCGCCAGCGCCGGCATTCCAATCTCCGCCGCCCGCGCCGCCGCCGACCCCTCCCCCGCAACCCGGCAAGCGCCGTCGCCCACCGAATACTCGCTGTAAGCGCGCAAATGAACAAAATCCTCCCCCGCCATAAACCCGAATTATACCCCGCCCCCCGCCGCCCCTCCCGCAACCGTCATCCCCGCCCCCCGCGTCATTCCCGCATTTTTTCCAGAGGCGGGAATCCAGCAAGTTTTAACTACTCTTTCCCCGTCATTCCGGCGAAAGCCGGAATCCATAACCCGCCCGCCAAAACCGCAGAATTCTCCTCTTCCGCCAAACTCAGCGAAAACCGCATCCCCGCGTCATTCCCGCATTTCTTCCAGAGGCGGGAATCCAGCAAACCAAAAGCCCCGAACGGGGCGAGACGGTTGTGGCATAGAACAAGCGCGCGCTTTTTCGCATCCGTCCGCTTTGCCGCCCCGACACTGCAATGCGGCGTGAAATGCGCTCCGGCGGTTTTTCCTTGACTTTGGCAAAAATATGCTATACTGCCTCCCGGCAGCAGACACTTGGCGGGTTATAAGAAACCGGCACCAACTTCTCTTTTGCATTGTAAGCGAAAAACCATGGGAAAGCGCATAATTGCTCTTGCGGCCGTGCTCGGCATTTTTGGCGTGGCCTCCCTGTTTTGGCTGGAGAAACAACCCGGGGTCGGGATTGGCAAACCTGAAAAATGGTGCGACGAGCACAAGCAGGAAAAAAGGATTTGGCTGCATTGCGCGGCCGTAAATGGCGATGTCGCCGAAATTAACCGGCTCATCGCCGATGGCGCCGATGTCAATCAGGAGGAGGACATAGATTTATTTTCTTTTTTGGGTTCGGCGACAAACAAATGGACTGGTGGGAATCCTTTCGTGGTCATAGATTTGACTACGACAACACCGTTGCATTGGGCGGCAGATAGAGGGCATGCTGGCGCAATATCCGCTCTTGCCGCGGCCGGGGCGGATGTAAATATTGGCGGCGAATCTGGGAGGACCCCGCTGCATCGGGCGGCGGATAAAGATCGCGTTGACGCGATAGCCGCCCTTACCGCGGCCGGAGCGGATGTCAACCTCGGCCGTGACGGAGGATATACCCCGCTGCATCAGGCGGCGCACGCAGGGAATCTTAATGCAGTAAACGCGCTTATTAAAGCTGGCGCGAATGTTAATCTGGCGGGACAGCGCGGTATAACTCCATTGCATTGGGCGGCGAGCCAGGGGCATGCCGGCGTAATAAAAGCTTTTGCCAAAGTTTGGGCGAATGTTAATGTTCGCGATAATGGAGGAGGAACTCCGATGCATTGGGCGGCGAATAATGGCCAGGTTAACGCAATAATCACCCTTGCCGCAGTTGGGGCTGAGGTCAACACCGCCGCAGAGAGCCGCATGTGCCGTCCATTTTGTTTGGATATAGTCCACTGCATTCGGCGGCGGTAAGGGGGCATTACGGCGCGATAACCGCGTTGCTTAAAGTTGGCGCTGATGTTAATGTTCGCAACAAAAACGGTGACACCCCGGTGCATGTGGCGGCGCTTCATGGACAGGTTAAGGCAATAAACGCCTTCGCCCAATCCGGAGTAGACATCAATATTCGCGACAAAGACGGGTATGCCCCGTTGCATGATGCCGCGGCCGTGGGAAACATAGACGGAATAAACGCTCTTGCCAAAGCCGGGGCAAATGTCAACATTCGCGACGCCAAAGATGGCACTCCTTTGCATTGGGCGGCAAAAGGTGGACACAACGGCGCGATAACCGCTCTTTTTAATGTCGGGGCGAATGTTAATGCTCGCGACAACGCAGAACAAACTCCTCTGTATTTTGCGGCGTTATACGGACATAATAGCGTGATAAACGCCCTTGTTGGGTCCGGCGCGCGCCCCAATGCCGGCAATGTAAATGGAATGACGCCGCTGCATTGGGCGGCATGGAACGGGAATAGGGATGCGATAACTGCCTTGCATAGATGGGGCGCGAATGTCAATGTCCGCAATGAATTCGGGGACACTCCGCTGCATTTAGCGGCGTTCATTGGATATATTAGAGGAATACCTTTCTTTGGCAAACCCAATGCCTATGCCAGAGCCCGCAAGGAACTCAGGGATAATTACCCGCTTTTTATTTTCAAGAAACTCCGCGCGCCCGATGACGGGAAAATCTATCTCAACCAATCCGGCGCAATAACCGCTCTCCTCGAGGCCGGGGCGGATGTTAATATGCTTAATGAATTTGGGTTTTCTCCGCTGCATATCGCGGCGACTTTGCCAAACGACAATGTGGTGTCCGTTCTTGTTAAAGCCGGGGCGGATATTAATATTCACGACAAAAATGGAAAAACGCCAGCGGATGCATATCGCGACAATGGCGGCAAGGATGACAAAATTTTGCAAATGTTGCGCGAGGGCGCGGATAGTTAAAAAATTAACCTAGCGCCGCCCTTGTCGGTTTTTTTGCTTATTACGCATCGGAGTGGATTGTAGCATATTTTTGCGCTTGCGGCGGGTGGCGTCGGGGGTAGCGCAAGGCAACATCCTGTCGCGGTTATGCCAAATGGACAATCGCTGAAAGGGCGCAGCACAAACCGGACAACAACCCTCGCAAAATTACAAATGCCGCCGATTGTTTTGGGCTTTAATTCGCTGGATTCCTGCCTCCGGAAAAAATGCGGGAATGACGCGGGGAGGATTCCCGCCTTTGGGAAAAATGCGGGAATGACGCAGGGGGATTACCGTCTTCGGGAAAAGTGCGGGGATGATGCGGACGGCGTGCGGGAATCCGCCGACGGCGGAAAATTGAAAACTTGCGTCCGTCCCCTGTTACACTGTTAATTAAGTGGATGATTTTCTTGATGGGCTGAACGGGCGGCAGCGGGAGGCGGTTTTGTGCGAGGGCGGCGCGCTTGTGCTCGCCGGGGCGGGGACGGGCAAAACGCGGGTGCTGACCGGGCGCATCGCGCGGCTGATTTTGCGCGGGGGCATCGCGCCGCGCGGGATTTTGGCGGTTACTTTCACCAACAAGGCGGCGCGCGAAATGCGCGGGCGCGTGGAAGAACTGCTGCGCCGCCCCGTTTGGGATTTGGCGCTCGGCACTTTTCACGGCGTCTGCCACCGCATTTTGCGCGCGCATTCCGCCGCCGCCGGGCTCGGCAAAAACTTTCAGATTCTGGATTCGCAGGACCAACTTTCTTTCATCCGCCGAATGCTGCGGGAGAACGACATTGACGCGAAAGAATTCCCCCCCGGCGAAGCGCGCGCCTACATCAGCGCCGCAAAGGAAAACGGTTACCGCGCCGCCGCCGCTTTTGAAGCCGCCGCGCAAAACCCGCGCGCGCGGCAGATGGCGGAAATCTACGCGCTTTACGAAAACTTGTGCCGCGCCGAAAACAAAGTTGACTTCGGCGAACTGATGCTCGCCTGCGCCGAGTTGCTGCGCGCAAACGAAACTTTGCGCCGGCATTACGCCGCGCGTTTTTGCAATATTTTGATTGACGAATTCCAGGACACCAACGGACTGCAGTACGAATGGTTAAAACTGCTGGACGGCGGCGAAAACCATTTTTTCGCCGTCGGCGACGACGACCAATCCATCTACGCCTTTCGCGGCGCGCGCCCGGAAAACATGCGCCGCTTTCTTTCCGAACTGCGCGCGGAAACGGTGATACGGCTGGAACAAAACTACCGTTCCACGGAAAAAATACTGCAGGCCGCGAACAAATTAATAGCGCGCAACAAAAACCGCCTCGGCAAAACTCTGACGACCGCCGGCGGCGCGGGCGAGCCGGTCGTTTTGCAAAAAGCGGCGAGCGATTTAAGCGAAGCCGACGACATTGCCGCTGCGGTCTTGCGCGCGACGGAAGAGGATGTTTGCGCCGACGACATCGCGGTTTTATACCGCACCAACGCGCAAAGCCGCGTATTGGAGCAAAAAATGATTGAGTGCGGCGCGCGTTACCGCATTTACGGCGGCACTCGGTTTTTTGACCGCTTGGAAATAAAACACGCGCTCGCATATCTGCGCCTTTCGCTTTCGGCGGACGCGGACGCGATTGCGCGCGTGATCAATGTCCCCCCGCGCGGCGTCGGCGCGAAAACGCTCGGGGCGTTAATGGAAAGCGCGAAAAAAACCGATTGGGAAAGCGTGCTGGCGGAAAGCGAAAACAAAGGCGCGCGGATTTTTTATTCGCTGACGGCGGCGCTGCGCGAAATGCGCGAACAGAAAACGCTCGCCGAACTCGCGCGCGCCGCCGTGGAAAAAAGCGGACTGATGGAATATTACGACGCGCGCAAGGAAGAGCGCGAGCGCGCCGAAAATCTGCGCGAATTTGTGAGCGCCGCCGCGCAGTTTGAAAAGGAAAACAGGGGCGGCGAAGAAGATTTGCTTTTGCTTTTTTTGGCGAACGCCGCATTGGAATCCGGCGAGGCCGATTCTTCCGCCGCCGGCGCCGCCGTTAATCTGATGACCGTGCATGCCGCGAAGGGTTTGGAGTTTGATTTTGTTTTGGTCGCCGGTTTGGAGGAGGGGCTTTTCCCGCACGAAAACAGTTTGAGCGATTTGCGCTCGGTGGAGGAAGAGCGGCGGCTGATGTATGTCGCGCTGACGCGCGCGCGCAGCCGGCTTTCGCTGCATTGCGCGGAAAGCAGAATGCATTACGGCGCGCGGCGGTGCAATCCGCCTTCGCGCTTTTTGGACGAACTGGAATGCTTCGCCGCGCCGGTGGAAAAAACAAAACAAAAAAAGCGGACGGTTTCGCCTATCCGCTCGCGCGCTTTCGGAAAACCTTTTTTGCAAACGCCGCCGCAACCGTCGCCGCCGCCGCCCGCGCGGGGGGGAATGCGCCCGGGCGCAACCGTGCGGCACGCCCGCTACGGCAAAGGCGTGGTCGTCCGCCTGAACGGCGAAGGCGCCGAGCGCGAAGTTGAAGTCGCCTTCAAAACCGTCGGCATCAAACACTTCAAAACCGCCCTCGCAAGGTTGGAAATCATAACGCCGTAACCGTCAGCGGCGCCGCTTAATTCCGCCACCGTCGCCTTCAAGCAGGACAAGTTCGTCGCGGTATATTTCCAGATTGTCGGCGTTGTATTCGGGCTTTAATTTCACCCGCAAATAAAAAAGGTCGGCGATTTTCCAAGCCGTGAGAATCCACGACTTTTCCGATTTTTCGCGCAAGGCGAAGTCCGCCAGCAAATGCCGCGCCGCGTGCCGGATTTTGGAATTTGCCACCGGCTGGTAAAAGAAATTGCGCGCCGACCCCTGCGAGATATTTTCTTCCCGCGAAACTTTAACCTCCAAATAAGACGGCTCTTCGTCCAGCCAAAGCAGCCGGTCGGGGTAGCCGCCGCCGCTTCGTCCGCTTTTTGCGCGCGGCATTTCCACAAGCGCGCCCTCGCTTTCCAATTGTTTTTGCAGCCGCCGTTCAATTTGCACGCTGACATCGTTGGGGCGATTTGCCGTAATCGGCGCGCGCAAAGAATCGGCGACGGTTTGCGCGCACGCTTTTGCGAGCGCGTCCAGCAGCGCGCCGTCGCGCGCCAAGTCGACCGGCAACACCGCATGGCCGGTCATCGCTTCCACGACGACGGCGAAAGGCAGTTTTCCCATCGGGCGCAAAAAAACGCGCGCCAATTCCTTTAATTGCGCCAGTTGCGCCTCGTGCAGTTCGTTCTTTTTCATCGCGCCGATTTTTGGAAAATCAAAATGTCCTCGCGCTGCATCACATTGTAGAGGCCGAAAATGATTTTGTTTATTTTGTGCAGTTGGCGGAAGCCGAGTCGGCGAAAAGTTTCCTCGCAGTTTTTTACCGTGGGGACGCGCGAGCCGCCGACTACGGCGTCGCCCAGCACAATCGCCGCCATCCGCCCCGGGCGCAAAACGCGCGCGATTTCGGCGTATGCGGCGCGCATATCCTCTTCGTAAAGCGCCGCGCGGCGCGCGCCGGAACCGCGCACGCCGATAAATTCGCCGGCGAAAACTTCCGGGTCGCGCCCCAGAAAGCGCAAAGCGTGCGCGTCGTTGGCGACATAATTCAAGGCGATGGAATACGGCGGCGAAGTGATGACGCCGTCCGCCGAGTTGTCGGCGAGCGGCAGTTGGCGGGCGTCGGCGGCGCGAATGTCCGCCGGCGGCGGGGATATTCCCGCTTCGTCGCAACCCTCTTTCATTAATTGTATGCTGGCGAGCATTTTGGCGCGGTTGATTTGCAGTTGTTCGCCGAAGTTGCGCCGCCGCCGGACTTTGTCGCTGAGGGAAATCAGCCGCGCCAGCAATTCAAAACCGGCCGCCGGATGTTTAAGCGCGCGCGGCAAATCGTCCGCGCCGTTTTTTTCTTCGCCGCCGGAAAACAAAGGAGCGGCGCGCGCCGCTTTTTCCAATTTCGGCAGATGATGCATTGCGTTGGTTTTTACTTTGCCAATCAGCGCGCACAGCGGCGAAATGTCAAAGCCGACGGTTTTCAATTCCAAAATTGCGCCTTCCACCATTGTCGTGCAACTTCCGGCGAAAGGGTCCAGCAGCGTTTCGCCCGGGCGCATTCCGATGATGTTCGCCAGCGCGCGCGTCATTTGCGGATGAAACTTTCCCTTGTAGGGATAAAACCAATGGGTGATGTATTGATTGAACGAGCGCGTCGCGTTTTTGCGCGACAGTTTTGCGTATGCCGATTCTTCGCCGCCGGCCTCGGCGAGATAGGACGCGCGCCGAAGCAAAAGTCCGGCGTCGGCGCCCGGCGGCAAAGTGAAAGAGCGCAAGTCGTCCGCCATTTCCGCCGCGCCAACGAGGGCTTTTATTTCCAGCGCGGCAAGCCGCAGTTCGTAAAGAAACTGCGTGTTTTCCATCAGCCGCGCCCGCGGGGAAGGCAGGGGTTTTTGCAGCGGCAGAGTCATTTCGGCGATTATAAACGCAAAGCCGGCGCGCGCGGTTTTTTTTGCGGGTTGGGATAGAATTCGGGGCGTGGCGCGGGCGGATGTGATCGTCGTGGGCGGCGGGCACGCCGGGGCGGAAGCGGCGGCGGCGGCGGCGCGCGCGGGGGCGGATGTTTTGTTGCTGACGCACAGCGCGGCGGCTATCGGGCGGATGTCGTGCAATCCCGCGATTGGCGGCGTCGGCAAGGGGCATTTGGTAAAAGAGATTGACGCGCTCGGCGGACTGATGGCGCTCGCCGCGGACGATTCCGGCATTCAGTTTCGCCGCCTCAACGCGAGCCGCGGCGCGGCGGTGCGGGCGACGCGCGCGCAAGCCGACCGCGAACTCTATCGCGCCGCAATCGGAAAACGGCTGCGCGCGCAAAGGGGGATTACCGTCGGCGAATGCGCTGCGGAAGATTTGCTTTGCGAAGGCGGGCGCGTCGTTGGCGTTTTGGCGGGCGGCGCGCGTTTGCATTCCCGCGCGGTCGTTCTGACGGCGGGGACATTCCTCGGCGGCGTTATGCACACCGGCGAAACAAAAGAAAGCGGGGGACGCTTCGGCGCGCCTTCCGCCGACATTCTGGCGCGGCGCTTGCGCGCGGGGGGATTTCCCGTCGGCAGATTAAAAACGGGGACGCCGCCGCGCCTTGACGGAAAAACAATTGATTATTCGCGTTTGGAAAAACAGCCCGGCGACATTCCGCGCCCGGTGTTTTCTTTTCTCGGAAGCGAAAAACAGCATCCGCCGCAGTTGCCGTGTTTTATCACGCAAACGACCGCGGCGGCGCACGACATTGTCCGCGCGAACCTTTTGCGCTCGCCGGTTTTCAGCGGGGCGATTTCCGCGGCGGGTCCGCGTTACTGCCCTTCGCTGGAAGATAAAATCGCGAGATTTCCGAATCGCGAATCGCACCGCGTATTTTTGGAGCCGGAAGGATTGCAAACTGATGTCGTATATCCGAACGGCATTTCCACGAGTTTGCCGGCGGAAGTGCAGGAACAGTTTTTGCGCGAGATACCGGGGCTGGAAAAAGCGCGCATTGTCCGTTACGGTTACGCGGTGGAATACGATTATTTTGACCCGCGCGCGCTTTCGCCTTCTTTGCAAACGCGCGCGGCGGAGGGTTTGTTTTTTGCCGGGCAAATAAACGGCACGACCGGTTACGAAGAAGCGGCGGCGCAGGGATTAATCGCCGGATTAAACGCGGCGCGTTTTTGTTTCGGCTTGCCGTTTTACATTCCGGCGCGCGGCAGTTCCTACATCGGCGTGATGATTGACGACCTCAGCGCGCGCGGGGTGATTGAACCGTACCGAATGTTTACAAGCCGCGCGGAATTCCGCTTGTCGCTGCGCGAGGACAACGCCGATTTGCGTTTGACCGAAGCCGGGCGCAAAATGGGATTGATTTGCGAAAAACGCTGGCGCGTTTTTTGCGCGCGCCGCGGGCGTTTGCAAAAAGAAGAAGCGCGGCTGCATTCTTTCCGCCCGGCGGGTTCGGAAAAAACCGCGGCGCAGTTGCTGCGCTCGCCCGATTTTTCCTACCGCGATTTGCCTTCGCAACAATTAACCGAGCCGCGCGACATCGCCGAAACGGAAGCGCGCTTTCGTTACGAGGGATACATCGCGCGGCAGCAAACTCTCGCCGCGCGGCAACAAGGCGAGGAAGAATTAAAAATACCGCGCGATTTTAATTTTGCGGAAGTCGGCGGGCTTTCGGCGGAATGCCGCGAGGCGCTTTTGCGTCATCGTCCGGAGAGCATTCGTCAGGCGCGGCGGCTGGGCGGGGTGACTCCGGCCGCTCTCGCTTTGCTTGTTGCGCGAATTGCGCGGGGGGACAATGGCGCGCAAACAAAAACGAAAACGGAATTGCGGGCGTGAGAACTTTCGCCGTTATTAATCAAAAAGGCGGCACCGGCAAAACGACCGTCGCCGTCAATCTGGCCGGTCGCCTCGCCGATTTGGGTCGCGAAGTTTTGCTGGTGGATTTGGACCCGCAAGGCAACGCGACTTCCGGCAGCGGCGCGGAAAGGCGCAAGTTGTTTCGCGGCGCGGCGGATGTTTTGCGCGGCGAACGATTGCGCGATTGCGCGGTTTGCAGCGTCGGCGGGCGTTATTCGCTTTTGGGGGCAAAGCCCGACCTCGCCGGGGCGGACATTGATTTGCCGCGCGAAGAAGAATGGCAGACGCTTTTGCGGCGCGCGCTTGCCGAAGAAAAAGAAAACAAAGGCGACGCGGATTTTGTTTTAATAGATTGCCCGCCGGCGCTGGGCGCGCTTACTATTAATGCATTGGTCGCGGCGGAAAGCGTTTTGATTCCGATGCAGTGCGAATATTTCGCGCTGGAAGGGCTTTCCGATTTGGCGCGGACGATTCGCCGCTTGCGCGAGAAATGGAATCCCTCGCTGCATATCGGCGGCATTATTCGTTCCATGCTGGACGCGCGCAATGTTTTGGCGCGCGACATTTCGGAGGAACTGCGGCGGCATTTCGGCGCGCGCGTTTTTAATGCGGCGATACGGCGCAATGTTCGCGTCGCCGAAGCGCCGAGTCACGGGTTGCCGGTTTTGAAATACGCGCCGCATTCCGTCGGGGCGGAAGGATACCGTCAATTGGGCGACGAGTTTTTGGAGCGTTTCGCATGAACGCGCGCCGCCGCGCGCTCGGGCGCGGTTTGGACGAACTGCTCGGCGACGAGGGCGGCGGCGAGGGTTTGCGCGAAGTCGCGCTTGCGCTTTTGCGCCCGGGCGGCGAACAGCCGCGGCGCAATTTTGACGAAAACGAATTGCGTTCGCTCGCCGATTCCATACGCGAGCACGGCGTTTTGCAGCCGCTTGTCGCGCGCCCGCTGCCCGGCGGAAAATGGGAAATACTCGCCGGCGAAAGAAGATGGCGCGCGGCGCAACTCGCCGGCGTTGCTACCGTTCCGGTTTTGCCGCGCACGGTAACGCGGCAGCAGGCGGCGGCGCTTGCGCTGGTGGAAAACCTGCAGCGCGCCGATTTGAATCCGATGGAACAGGCGCGCGGAATTGCGCGGTTGATAGAAACCGGCGCGCTCACGCACGCGCAAGCGGCGGCGGCGGTGGGGATGTCGCGCGCGGCGGTCAGTAATATTTTGCGCATTTTGGATTTGTCCGCGGGCGCGCGCGCTTTGTTGGAATCCGGCGATTTGGAAATGGGAAGCGCGCGCGCTTTGCTGCCGCTGCCGGCGGCGATGCAGGAAGAAGCGGCGCGAACGATTGTGCGCGAAGGTTTTTCGGCGCGCGCGGCCGAAGCGATGGTTCGCAAAATACTCGGCAAAGGAAAAAAACGCCGCGGAAAAAAAGCGGGCGAAGGAAAAGATGCGGATACAATTTTGCTGGAACGCGAATTGTCGTCTTCGCTTTCCGCGCGCGTGGAAATCCGCCACCGTTCTTCCGGCGGCGGCGCGCTCACAGTCCATTACGGTTCGCTGGAAACTTTGGATATTTTAATCAACCGTCTTCGCCCGCCGCCGAAGGAGAAATAAAAAACAACCGTTATTCCCGCATTCTTATTAAAATAAAAAGCGGGAGTCCGGAAAAACTACGGACAGCGGGAATCCGTGCTTGTTCCGCAGCGCCCGCCGTTTGCGAGCAACTCGGTAATGATTGCCGCGTAGTTTTCGGTTATTGCTATGTCCAGCGGGGTGTCGCCGGAAGCGTCCGTCGCATTCGCGTTCGCCCCTTCCGCAAGCAGCGCGGTTACCGCGGCAACATTATTGTTTTGGACGCCCCAAATCAGCGGCGTCTCTCCGTCGTCGTTTGCCGCGTTCACATTCGCCGACAATGAAATGAGCAGTGTCAAAATCGCAATGTTGTTTCGCTCGGCGGACCAAATCAGCGGGGTGTGCCCGGTGTTGCTTGTCACATTCACGCTCGCCGACAATGAAAGAAGCATTGTCGCCACCATAATATTGTTGTTGCGGACGGCCCAAATCAACGGCGTGTGCCGGGAGTTGTTGCTTGTCACATTCACATTCGCCGACAATGCGAGCAGCAGGGTCGCCAGCGTGACATTGTTGCGGGCGGCCCAAATCAACGGCGTAAACCCGGTGGCGTTTGTCACATTCACCGCCGCCCCCGCCGAGAGGAGGGCGGTCGCGATGACGAAGATGTTGCGGTTGGCGGCCCATATCAGCGGCGTTTGTCCGGTGCTGTTTGTGACATTCGCCTTTTCCCCCGCCGCAAGAAGCAGGGTTGCCGCGGTGATTTTTCTGTGACTGATGGACCAAATCAGCATTGTGTTGTCGGAAGAGTCCCTTGCGTTCACTGTCGCTCCGGCGTTTGTAAACGCGCTGAAATGGGCGATTGCCGCGGCCGTCGCCAGGGCGTACAACACAAGGTTGTGGGTTCTGGTTCCGCCCACTTGCTCGTTCAAATCCGCGCCCGACGCGGCGTACATGGAGACCGTTCGCAAGTCCATTGCGATTAAAGATGCAATCCGCGCGTTTGCGTCCGCCGCGTTTTCCAAACCGAAAGCGGCGCAGCCGCCGGAGATGCTGCAAGATTCCAAACCGCGCAGTGTTATAAACGCTTGTCCGGTCGCGTTTGTTTCCGCGGGGGTGAAGTTGCCGCCGGCGATTGTCCCCGTTACGGCTATTATTGTCGCGGTCATCGTCGCCGCGACGGTGCTTTTGTAAATTATGTAATTATCCGCGGTAACGCTCACGACATTCGGCGTCGTTGTCCCGTAAATAACGGTCGCTTCCTGCGCGAAAGCGCTGCTGCTTACCGCCCCCGCAAACACTCCCGCCAAAGCGCACAAAAGCGCCCCCGGCGCCGGAAAAACCCGAAAGAGCATTTTCGCGAAAAACATAAGCCGCATTATACGGCAAACAGCGCTTTTCCCCCCCGCTTTCGCGGGGGCGGGGCTTTTAACAGGAGTGGGGGGATGACGCAGAGGGCGGAATGGCGGTATAACGGCGGCGGGAGCGGGGGCGCCGGGGGGGCGCGCGCGGCGATGGGGCTGCCCGACCTCGCCGTAACGACACTGCATGATGTCCTCGCCGACGCCGACCGCATTTTGGCGCGCTCCGATTTGCCGCTGCTGGTGGACGCCGACACCGGCTTTGGCTCGTGGCTGAATATCGCCCGCGCCGCGCGCGAGTTCTGCCGCATCGGCGCGGCGGGAATGCATTTGGAAGACCAGTCCGGAGCGAAACGCTGCAGGCACCGTCCGAACAAAACGCTGGCGCCGGCGAAAGCTGGAATCCATTTGGGCGTTGGGGTTTTCGCCGAGTTTTGCGGGGGTTTCGGGTTTTGGGGTTTCATTGTGCGGGCTATGGATTCCGGCTTTCGCCGGAATGACGAGGGGGGGTGACTTTTCCGGAGGCGGGAGTTGTATGTTAATTATTATTTATTCGTTTTCTTCTTGCATAGTGTCCCAAAACTCCTCCGCCATTTTTTTGCCTTCGGCAACGGCGTCGCCGTCCGTTTTTTCGTTCAGCCGCGCCAGATTTTCGCGCGCGATTTCCGCGTAATTGTCCAGTGCGGCGTCGTCAAATGTCGTTTGAAAATACGGCGACCGCGCCGAAGTCAAAGAACCGTGCAGCGGCGCGATTTTCTTTTGCTCCACCAGATAAAACCATTTGTGCGCCTCGGCGTATTCGCCGCGCTCTTCCATTTCTTTGCCCAGCGTCAGCATTCCCGTCGGGTATTTTGCCGTTTCCGCAACCCGCCGCAGCCACTGCATCGCCTCCGCTTTGTCGCAGCGCGCTTCCGGCAAAACCCGCAAAAACCGCTTGGCGTGCCTGATTGCTTCTTCCTTTAACCTCCCCTCGTAAGAAAACTCAATGGGATTTTCCCGGCATTCGCCTTTGTCCGCCGCCCACATCCGCGCCTGATACATGTAAAACATCGCGTGCGGCATTCCTAGTTCGGCGGCTTTGCGCTTGTCTTCAAAGGCCCGCGAGAGAAGTTCCTTGTCCCAATTGTCGTATGCCAAACCCGTCAGATGGTTTGCGCGCCACCAAAGCGCGAACGGGTCGTCCCGCCTTGCCGCTTCCTCAAAATATTTTTCCGCCGCCGCCTTGTCGCGGACGACAACCCCCCGCCATTCGTCCCTGCCGCCGAAAGCGAAAAATCCCATCACAAAATTCGCCTTGCCGTGTTTTTTCTCCGCCGATTGTTTGTACAGTTTCGCGGCCGCCTGCGCGTCTTGCGGCTTGCCTTCGCCGCGCGCGCGCATTTCCGCCAGCCAAAACAGCGAACGCCCGTCGCCGCCTTTCTCGCAAAAGGGCGCCGCGTCTTTCCATTCCCCTTCCCGAATCAGCCGGTCGCATTCGCCGGACGCTTCGGCTTTGCTTATTTTCGGAGATTCGGAACAGCCCGAAAAAACAAGCGCCCCCGAAAGCAGCGCCGCGAACGCAAATTGCCCCGCGCGATTCTTCATAACGGGCGCAAAGATAGCACAAAAACGGAGCATATCAAACCTTTTTCCTCGTTGATACATACAGTCCCCGTTTTTCCCCGTTGTTTTTGTGCGGCAAGTGCATTCGCCTTTTTCGCCGGGTTTGTATGGATTCCCGCCTGCGCGGGAATGACGGAGGGAATGGCGGTATAATGGCGGCGGGATTTTTGGTTGATGATGGGGAAAAACGGCGGCGGGAGCGGGGGCGCGGGGGCGCCGGGGGCGCGGTTTCGCGCGGCGATGGGGCGGGAGAAGCCGCTGCTTTTGCCGGGCGTTGTCAATGCGCATTGCGCGCAGATTGCGGCGCGCGAAGGGTTTGGCGCGCTTTATCTTTCCGGCGGCGGGGTGGCGGCGGCGATGGGGCTGCCCGACCTTGCCGTAACGACGCTGCACGATGTTCTCGCCGACGCCGACCGCATTCTGGCGCGCGCCGATTTGCCGCTGCTGGTGGACGCCGACACCGGCTTCGGCTCGTGGCTGAATATCGCCCGCGCCGCGCGCGAGTTCTGCCGCATCGGGGCGGCGGGAATGCATTTGGAAGACCAGTCCGGGGCAAAACGCTGCGGACACCGTCCGAATAAAACACTGGCGCCGGCGGAGGAAATGTGCGACCGCATTCGCGCCGCCGTTGATTCGCGTTTGCGCGATGATTTTATTGTGATGGCGCGCACCGACGCGCTTGCGAGCGAAGGGCGCGAAAAAGCGATTGCGCGCGCGCAACAATATTTGGAAGCGGGCGCCGATATGATTTTTTGCGAAGCGGCGGAATCGCTGGACGACTATCGCGCATTTAAGGATGCTTGCGGCGTTCCGATTTTGGCGAACATAACCGAGTTCGGAAAAACGCCGATGTTTTCCGCGGAGGAATTGGCGGGCGCGGGCGCGGACATTATGCTTTTTCCGCTTTCGGCTTTTCGCGCGATGAACCGCGCCGCCGAGACCGTGCTGCGCGCGATAAAGCGCGACGGCGGGCAGCGGGCGGTCGTCGGGGAAATGCAAACGCGCGAGGAACTGTACGATGTTTTGCAGTACCGCGGCTTTGAGAAAAAAATGGACGAGTTGTTCGGAAAGGAAACCGTATGAACAAGGCAAGCGAAAAAAACAAAAGCGGCGGCTTGCGCGGGGTGGAGGCGGGGAGCACGGCGATATGCACTTGCGGCCACGAAGGGCGCGGGCTGGATTACCGCGGCTATTCCATCGCCGAACTCGCCGCGCGCGGAAGTTTTGCGGAAACGGCGCATCTTTTGTTGAAGGGCGAACTGCCGAAGGAATCGGAACTCGCGGATTTTCATTTGCGTTTGCATTCTTTGCGCGGCGCGCCGGCGGCGGTTTGCGCGGCTTTGGAAAACATTCCGGCAAAGGCGCACCCGATGGATATGATGCGCACGGCTTGTTCCGTTTTGGGGACTGTGGAGCCGGAAAGCGAAAACGCGGCGGAACGCGCGAAAGGACAGGACGCGCTCGCCGAACGGTTGCTTGCTTTTTTTCCGGGCGCGCTGGGATACTGGCACCGTTTTGTTTGCGACGGCAAGGGGCCGGAAAGCGGTTTTATTTCCGGTGAAAAAGAAGAAAGCGTCGCCGCGCAATTACTGCGGTTGATAACCGGAAAGGAGCCGCCGCCGGAGCATATTCGCGCGATGGATGTTTCGCTGACGCTTTACGCCGAGCATGAGTTTAATGCGTCCACATTTACGGCGCGCGTCGTCGCCGCGACTTTGTCGGATATGTATTCGGCGGTTTGCGCGGCCATCGGCGCATTGCGCGGGCCTTTGCACGGCGGGGCGAACGAAGCGGCGATGGCGCTTGTGGAACAATTTGCGACGCCCGAAGAAGCGCGCAAGGGTGTCGGCGAAATGCTGGACCGGCGCGAGAAAATAATGGGTTTCGGCCACGCGGTATACACGATTGAGGATCCGCGCAACCGGATTATTAAAGAAATCGCGCGCGAACTTTCGCAAAACCATCCGCGCGGGCATTTGTTTGCGGTTTCGGAGGCGGTGGAGGAAATGATGCGCGAGCGCAAAAACCTTTTTCCGAATTTGGATTTTTACAGCGCCGCCGCTTATCATTTTATGGGCGTGCCGACGCCGCTGTTCACTCCGCTTTTTGTCGTCTCGCGCATGAGCGGCTGGGGCGCGCACATTTTGGAGCAGCGCACCGACAACAAACTTATTCGTCCCGGCGCGCGTTATACGGGGCCTTCCTCCCGCTCTTTTGTTTCTATTTCTGAGCGCTGATGACGGCGACGACGGTTGTCCCCCCCCTCACCCCCCCCATCGGAGATGGGGGGGGGGATGTTTCTTCCGTCAAAGATGGGAGGGGGGATGATGATGTCGTTTTGGCGTCGGGGGGTATTGCGGATGCGGTTGCGCGGCCGCGGCTTTGGTGGTATTACTTTATTTTTATCGCATCCGGATTTGCCGGGCTGATATATCAGTCGCTGTGGGCGCGCTATGTAAAGTTGTTTCTCGGTCACGCCGCCTACGCGCAGGTTTTGGTGCTTGCGGTTTTTTTGGCGGGGCTTGCAATCGGTTCGGCGCTTGCCGCGCGCGCGTCGGAAAAACTAAACCGCCCGCTTTTGGTTTACGCCGCGGTGGAAGCGGTCGTCGCGCTTGCGGCGGTTTGGTTTCACGACATTTTTGTCGCCGCGGAAGGGTGGGCGACGGGTTTTGTTTTGCCGCGCGCGGAATCGGCGGCGGCGGCGGAATTGTTTCGCTGGACTTTGGCGGCGGCTTTGATACTTCCGCAGTCGGTTTTGCTGGGCGCGACTTTTCCTTTGATGAGCGCGGGGCTTGCGCGGCTGCGCCCGAAAGAAAGCGGGCGCATTGTTTCGCTTTTGTATTTTTCCAATTCGCTGGGGGCGGCGGTCGGCGTTTTGGCGAGCGCTTTTGTTTTGATTCCGCTTGCGGGCTTGCCCGGCGCGGGGATTGTCGCCGGATTGATTAATGCGCTTGTCGCGCTTGCGGTGTGGCTTATCGGTCGGCGGTTTGATGATTGTGCTGCGCCGGTGCGGAGGTTGGATTTTTCCCCAGCATTGGATTTCCCCCCCCCAACCCCCCCCATCAGAGATGGGGGGGGGGTGGATGTTGATTCCCCGGAGTCCATCAGAGATGGGGGGATAGATGTGGATTCTCCGGGGTCTGTCGGAGATGGGGGGATAGATGTGGATTCTCCGGAGTCCGTCAGAGATGGGGCGGCGGCAACGCCGCTTTTGCAGGGGGGGATTGGGGCTTTGCTTTTGCTTGTCGCGGCGGGGACGGGGGCGGCTTCTTTTGTTTACGAAATTGTTTGGATTCGGATGATTTCGCTTTTGGTCGGCTCGTCTTCGCATTCTTTTGAAGTGATGATATCGGCTTTTATTTTCGGGCTGGCCGTCGGCGGCTGGGTTGTTCGCCGCCGCGCGCAAAGCGACGCGAACCCGCTGATGCTTCTGGCGAAGGTGCAGTTTGTGATGGGCGCGCTCGCGCTGGTTTCGCTTTTTGTGTATCCGCATTTGTTTGAGGCGCTGGCGCAAATTTTGCGCTTTCTGCCGAAGACGGCGGGCGGCTATGTTGTTTATTTGGCTGTGGGTTACGGTTTTTCGGCGCTGATGATGCTGCCGGCGACGATTTGCGCGGGGATGACTCTGCCGCTGTTGACGAAAAGTTTAATGCGCGGCGGCGGCGAGAGCGCCGTCGGGGCGGTGTATGCGGCGAACACCGCGGGCGGCATCGCCGGGGCCGTTGTCGCCGTGCATTTTTTGCTGCCGCTATTGGGGATTGCGCATGCGCTTGCGGCGGGCGCGGCTTTGGATTTGGCGCTCGCCGTCATACTCGCGCGGCGCGCTGCGCCTTCGCGCGCGCCGCTTGCGGCGGTTGCGGTTTGCGCGGTTCTTGCTCCGGCGGTCGCATTCGGCGGGGTGGATCCGGCCGTCGCCGCTTCGGGGGTTTACCGGCTGGGGCAAGCGCGCGGGCAGGGCGAAGTGCTTTTTTACCGCGACGGCAAAACGGCGAGCGTCAGCGTTTTTGAATCGGCGAACGAAAACTTCACGCAGCGCAACATCCGCACCAACGGAAAAGTCGACGCCGGAATTATCCAGGGGCAAACCCCGCGCGAACAGCACACCGGCGACGAAATGACGATGACATCGGCCGCACTTTTTCCTTTGCTTTTGCGCCCGGACGCGAAAACCGCGGCGAACATCGGGCTCGGTTCGGGGTTGACGGCGGCGGCGTTGCTGACATCGCCGGCGATGCGGCGCGTGGACACAATTGAAATTGAAGAAATGATGGCGCGCGGCGCGCGGCTGATGGGTCCGCGGGTCGCCGCGACATTTGAAGACCCGCGCAGCAACATTGTCATAGACGACGCGAAAAGTTTTTTCGCGCGCGGGCGCGGGCGCTACGACATTATTATTTCGGAACCGTCCAATCCGTGGATCAGCGGAGTCGCCAATTTGTTTTCGCGCGAGTTTTACGGGCATGTTCGCCGCGCGCTGGCGCCCGGCGGCGTTTTCGTTCAGTGGACGCATTTTTACGAAAGCAGCCCGGAAATAGTCGCCTCCAAGATTACGGCGCTGGCGGAGCATTTTTCGGATTTTCACTGGTATTTGTCGTCGGGTTCCGACCTCATCGTCGTCGCGGTCGCCGAGGGCGAAGTTCCGCCTTTTTCCGACGCGCTTTTTGCCGACGACGGCGCGCGCCGTTTCTGGCACGATTACGGTTACGCTTCCTCGGCGGACGCCGAGACGCTTTTTATCGGCGACAAAAAACATTTGATGCCGTATTTGCGCTCGTTTTCGGCGCCGGTGAATTCCGATTATTTTCCGTTTGTTGAACAGCGCGCGCCGCTGCATTTTTTCCGCAGCACTTTTTATTCCTGGCCGGGCATAGGGGCGCTTTCGGTTCCGGTTTGGGAAATGATTGGCGGGCGCGGTTATTCTCCGCCGCCGGAAGGCGGTTTTCTGCCGCAGTCGCCGCTGTGGATGCGCACGAGGGAAATTGCGAAACGATTCGCCGCAATCGGCGACGAGGAAGGTGATTTGCGCAAGCGCATCGCGGCGATTCATTCCTTTTCCTGCCCCGCCGACATTGGCGGTTCGCCTTCGGAAGAAACATTAACCCAGTCGCGGGATTACCTCTCGCGCATGAGCGGCTTGCTTAACGAAATGCTTCCGCAGATGACAAAGGCGCAGGCGGAAGTTTTCTGGAGTTATTTTGAAGACGACGATTGCGCCGCTCGCCTGCTTGTCGCCGACAATCAGCCCGGCGATTACGCCCGCTTTTGGCGCGCGCTTTCTTTGCGCGACGACGCCGAAATAGTGCGGCTTTCCGGCGTTTTGCTGCCGCAGGTGGATGTCAACGCGCAGAGTTCGCAAATCATTATGCTGGCGGCGATGGCGGCGCGTTACCGTTTGGGCGAATACCAGCGCGCGCTTATTTTGGCGAATCAGTTTCCTTTTGCCGACCCGGTGATGGTGCATGCGGCGAGGTTTATCGCGGCAAACGCCGCCGAAAGGTTGTAAGAAAAAAACAAATGACAGTCGCGCCCGGCAGCACCGACAAAAACATCCGCCCGCCGGTGGACAAACTCGCGCGCGACATCGCCGAATATGTTTACGAATATGTTCCCGGCGAATCCGCATTGCGCGCGGCGAAGTTGTGCCTCGCCGACAGCGTCGCGTGCGCGCTGATGGCGCTCGGTCATTCCAATTGCGCGCGGCATTTGGGCCCCCTCGCCGAAGGCGGCGAAATACCAAACGGCGCGCGCGTCATCGGCGCGAAGTTTGCGCTGGATCCGGTAAAAGCGGCCTTTGACAACGGCGCGCTGATTCGCTGGCTGGATTTTAATGACACTTGGCTGGCGGCCGAATGGGGGCATCCCTCCGACAATCTCGGCGCGATATGGGCGATTGGCGACTGGCTTTCGCGCCGCGGCGAAAAGGGCGCGCCGTTTGTTTCCGATATTTTGTCGGCGATGGTTAAGGCGCACGAAATACAGGGCGTGCTTGCGCTTGCGAACAGTTTCAACCGCGCCGGGCTGGATCATGTCGCGCTTGTTAAGATTGCGTCGGCCGCGGTTTCGGCGCATTTGCTGGGCGCAAGCCGCGAACAGGCGGAGTCGGCATTGACGCACGCCTTCGCCGACGGTCAGGCGCTGCGCGTGTATCGTCATGCGCCGAATACCACTTCGCGCAAATCCTGGGCGGCGGGCGACGCAGCAAGCCGCGGCTTGCGCTTGGCGATGATGGCGGCGAAGGGCGAAGACGCGATACCCGGCGCGCTGAGCGCAAAACGCTGGGGGTTTTGCGATGTTTCCTTCGGCGGGCGGGAGATTGTTTTGCCGCGCGCTTTCGGCAGTTATGTGATGGAAAATGTTTTGTACAAGGTATCCTTTCCCGCGGAGTTTCACGCGCAGACCGCGGTGGAATGCGCGTTTAAACTGCATTCGCAGGTCGCGCCGCGGCTTGCCGATGTTTCGCGCGCGCGCATTGAGACGCAGGAGCCGGCTGTGCGCATTATCAGCAAGACGGGGCCGCTGTACAATTCCGCCGACCGCGATCATTGTTTGCAGTATATGACCGCGGCGGCGCTGATATTCGGCGAACTGAAAGCGGAGCATTACGAGGACGAAACCGCGCGCGACCCGCGCGTTGACGCACTGCGCGAAAAAATGGAAGTCGCGGAAAACCCGGAATACAGCCGCGAATATCTGGATTTGGAAAAGCGCTCCGTCGCAAATTCGGTGCAGGTGTTTTTTAAGAACGGCGAAAAAACCGCGCGCGAGGAAGTTCGTTATCCGCTCGGACACGCGCGCCGCCGGGAGGAAAGTTTGCCGTTTTTGCGCGCGAAGTTTGAAGGCGCGCTTGCGGGGGTTTTTTCGCCGGGGCGGGCGGGGGAGATAACGGCGTTTTTTGATTCCGGCTTTTCCGATTTTTGCGCGCGGCCGATGCGCGATTTGGCGGGGTTGCTGGCGGCGGAGGAAAACAAACAATGATGAACGCCGCGAGCAAGACGCTTGTCAATTTTCTGAAACTGGAAAGCGCCGGCGGCGCGGTTTTGTTCGCCGCCGCGCTGCTCGCCATCGTCGCGGCGAACACGCCTTCGCTTGCGCCGCTTTACGAAAGTTTTTTGCACGCCGATGTCGGCCTCGTCCTCGGCGCGGGGAAATACGCGATGAGCGCGGCGCACTTCATCAACGACGGTTTGATGGCGATATTCTTTTTTCTCGTCGGTTTGGAAATCAAGCGCGAAATGCTGGAGGGCGAGCTCTCCACGCGCGCGCGCGCGCTTTTGCCGGCAATCGCCGCCGTCGGCGGAATGGCGGCGCCCGCTTTAATATACAGCGCGATTAACTGGGGCGACGAAACCGCAATGCGCGGCTGGGCGATACCGACGGCGACCGACATCGCTTTTTCGCTCGCCGTGCTTTCGCTTTTGGGAAGGCGCGTGCCGGTCGCGCTTAAGGTTTTTCTCACGGCGGTCGCGGTGATTGACGACCTCGGCGCGATAGCGATTATCGCGGTTTTCTACACGGAAAAACTGAACGCCGCGACGCTCGCGCTTTCGGCTTTGATTTTGTTTTTGCTTTTTGCGATGAACCGCCGCGGGGTTTTGGTGCGCGCGCCTTACGGGATGCTTTTTATTTTGTTGTGGGCTTTTGTTTTGCAGTCCGGAGTGCATGCGACGCTCGCCGGAGTCGCCGCGGCGATGGCGATACCGCTGCGCGTTCCCGAAGGCGAGCGCTCGCCGCTGCTGACGATGGAGCACGATTTGCATCCGCCGGTCGCTTTTTGCATTCTGCCGCTTTTTGCTTTCGCAAACGCCGGGGTGGATTTTTCCGGCGTTACTTTTGCGTCGCTCACTTTGCCTTTGACGGCGGGGATTTGTCTGGGCTTGGTTGTCGGAAAGATTATCGGCATCAGCGCCGCCGTCTGGCTCGCCGTGCGCTTTGGCATCGGCGAGCGCCCGGAAGGATGCCCGTGGACGGCAATGTTTTCGGTTTCGGCGCTTTGCGGAATCGGATTCACCGTTTCGCTTTTTATCGGCAATCTCGCCTTCGCCCCCTCCGGCGGCGACACCATTAATATGGTAAAACTCGGCGTTCTCGCCGGCTCCACCGTCGCCGGAATTACCGGCTACATTCTTTTGCGCTTTGTCGCCTACCCCGCATCTTCGCCGCCAAAAACGGAATGAAAAGCGGATAAACTAAATATACCCCCCATACCCCCCGCCGCTTGCGGGGGGGGG
>JAHRAH010000090.1 GCA_020027345.1 Gammaproteobacteria bacterium
CGCCGCACCATTTCGGCGACTGCGCGTTTGTCGGCGCGCCCGGCGCCGGTTACCGCTTTTTTAATTTGCAGCGCGCTCATTTCCACGATGTCCATTCCGCCGCCGTGCGCGAGCAAAGCCGCCAAAGCCGCCCCGCGCGCTTCGCCCAGCGCTAGCGTGCTTTTTGCGTTGACATTGACAAAAACCCGTTCCACGCAAGCCGCTTGCGGACGCCATTTCGCGGCGACAGTTTGCAATTCGCCGATGATTTTTTGCAACCGGCGAATATGCGAATCGGCGGGGACTGTGCGAATGACACCGGCGGCGACAAAATTGTTTTTGCCGGTCGCGCCGTCAATAATTCCCCAGCCGGTGTTGGCCAGCCCGGGGTCCACGCCGAGTATCACGGGGACTCTTCCCCGTTACCGTCGCCGCTGTCGTCGTCATCGTCATCGGAAAAAACCGCGTTAGTGTAAACATTTTGCACATCGTCGGCGTCGTCCAATGCGTTCAAAAGTTTTCGCATTTTTTTCGCGTCGTTGCCGGCGAGTTCGGTTTCGCATTCGGGGTGCAGGACGATTTCGGCGAAGTCGGGGGCGAAGCCGCGTTCGCGCAGGGCGCTTTCCAGTTGGGGAAAATCTTCGGGCGCGCACAAAATCTCGGCGCTGCCTTCGCCGTCGTCGTCAAAATCCTCGGCGCCGTTTTCGGCCGCTTGTTCCATCAGCGCGTCGGCGTCGGCGACGGCGGAAAAAAGCAGCCGCCCGCGCCGCCGGAACAAATGCGCGAGGGCGCCGTTCGCCGCCAGATTGCCGCCGTTTTTTGTGAAGGCGGAGCGCACTTCGGCGAGGGCGCGGTTTTTGTTGTCGGTGAGCGCCTCCGCCACGACCGCCGCGCCGCCGGGGCCGAAACCCTCATAACGCATTTCGGCGTAGTCGCCGCCGCTTTCCAGCCCGCCGCCGCGCCGCACCGCGCGGGCGATGTTGTCGCCGGGGACATTCGCCTCGCGCGCCCGTTCCAGCGCGAGGCGCAAGCGGGGATTGGCGTCGGCGTCGGCGCCGCCGGTGCGGGCGGCGACGGCAACCTCGCGTATCAGGCGCGAAAACAACTTCCCCCGCTTGGCGTCCACCCGTTCCTTGCGATGGCGAATGTTCGCCCACTTGCTATGCCCCGCCATTTCCCAAATTTTACCAGAGGGCGGCGGCGGCGGCTTTTCCGGGGACTCTAAGAAAAAAGGCGGAGGATTGTTTCGGCGGCGCGGGTTAGGGACTCTTTGTTGGCGGGGGTTACCGCTACCGTCGCAGTTTCGGCGGCGGCGGCGGCGGGGTAGTTTGCGCGCAGGGACTTTTCGTAACCGATGTCGTAAAAGTTTTGCAGCAGGTCGGCGAGGAGTTTGCCGATTTCGCCTTCGTTATGCATTTTGCGCCATTGCGCGGCGCGTTTTGCCCCGGCGTGCGGCGTTATTTTTGCGACGGCGGCGGCGAACATTGCATCGTCGGCGATGTGCGCGGCGTATTCCCCGCGAATGTTTTCGGCGCGCGCGGCGAGCGTCGCCGAAAGCAACACCGCGCGCGGCGAAGAACGCAACGCGGCGAGCAGCGGCGCGGGCGTGTGCAGTTTGCCGATTTTGCGCCCTTCGGATTCCACAAAAACGGGCGCGCCCGCGGGCAGGAGTTTCATCGCCCGCCACAGCAGCGATTCAAAACGCCGCTGCGAGGGTTGTTCGCCGAGCTCGCCGAAGGCGGAGCCGCGGTGATTCGCCAGCGCTTCCAAATCCAGCGCCGCCGCTTGTTTTTGCGCGAGTGTCGCGAGCAGCGCCGTCTTCCCCGCGCCGGTCTTCCCGGCGAGGATGACCCACCGCGTTTTCCCCGCGCAGTCGGCGATGCCGGCGGCGACCGCCTTGCGGTAACTTTTGTATCCGCCGCAAAGTTGTTCGGCCGGCCAGCCGATCCGGCGCAAAACTTCCACGACCGCCCCGCTGCGCTGTCCGCCGCGCCAGCAATACACCAGCGGCTTCCACTGCGGCGGCTTTTCGCGCAGCGCCGAACGCAAATGCGCGGCGAGGTTTTCCGCCAGCATTTCCGCGCCCCGCTTGCGCGCGGCGAAGGGGTCGTTCTTGTAAAGCGCGCCGACTATGTGCCGCTGCGAATCGGCGAGCGCCGGCAGATTGACCGCGCCCGGAATCCGGTCTTCGCCGAATTCCGCCGGCGTGCGCACATCAATAATCTCGTCAAAAAGATGCAACTCCCCCGCCGTCGCCATAAATTAAATTATAAACTCGTTCCCGCACTCCGGCGTGGGAACGCATACCCCCCGGCGTCCACGCCGACTCTCAGCGACTATACCCCCCGCCGCTTGCGGGGGGGGGTCGGAGTTTGCCGTCCCCATCGGAGATGGGGACGGCAAACTCCGGAGGGGTGGAATGCGCCCATTAAATCCATCAACACCCCGTCATTCCGGCGAAAGCCGGAATCCATACGGTCTTTGCTTTTTCCGATGGATTGCGGACGGCGGAAAGTTTGGCTTTTTAGCCGGGATTGTATGGATTCCGGCTTTCGCCGGAATGACGGTTAGAATAAAAAAACGATGACGGCGGCGAGGGGCGGGAGTGTGCGGCTGGGGGACTTTGCAAAAAGCGGCGGCTGCGGCTGCAAAATCGGGGCGGACGAACTTCGCAGTTGGCTGGCGCCGCTTTCCGCTTTTTCCGTTGCGCCGGAGGAACTGCTGGTGGACGGCGCAAACTGCGACGACGCCGCTGTCTGGCGCGCGGGCGCGGATTTGGCGATTGTCGCCAGCGCCGATTTCTTCGCGCCGGTGGTGGACGACCCGGCGGACTTCGGCGCAATCGCGGCGGCGAACGCCCTTTCCGACATTTACGCGATGGGGGCGAAGCCGCTTTTTGCGCTCGCGCTTTTGGCGTTGCCGCGCGAAATCGGGGCGGAAACGGCGCGGGCGATACTCAACGGCGGGCGGGCGGTTTGCGCGCAGGCGGGGGCGCCCGTCGCCGGCGGGCACACGATAGAATGCGCCGAGCCGCTCTACGGCTTGTGCGCCGTCGGCGCGGCGCATCCGGAAAAAATCCTGACCAACGGCGGCGCCCGCCCCGGCGACAAACTCATTCTCGGCAAGCCGCTCGGGACGGGGTTGATGTGCGCCGCGCACCGAAGCGGCGAACTTGCCGATGGCGAATACCAAAAAGCGGCGGCGGCGATGAAAACGCTGAACGCCGCCGGGACGGAACTGGCGCAACTGCCCGGCGCAAACGCGCTTACGGATGTGACCGGTTTCGGACTGCTCGGACATTTGTCGGAAATGTGCCGGGCGTCGGGCGTCGGCGCGCGCGTGTATTTTGAACGGCTGCCGCTTTTCGCCGAAGCCGCGCGCCTCGCAAAAGCGGGAAAAAGCACGGCGGGCGGCAAACGCAACTGGCGCGCTTTCGGCGATGGTGTTTTTTTTGAAAATGGTGACGGTAATGACGGTGATGACGACGCCGGCAACGACGATAACGGAGGGGACTGTTGGCGGCGCGAGATATTGTGCGACCCGCAAACAAGCGGCGGCTTGCTGCTTGCGTGCGCGCCGGAAGCGGCAGCGAAAGCATTGTCGCTTTTCCAAAAACACAACTGCCAAAACGCCGCCATCATCGGCGAAATCCCCCCCGGCAAGAACGGCAACAACGCCAACACCCCCCGCATCACCGTGCATCCATAATTTGCGTCATTCCCGCCCCCCTGTTACAAAGGCGGGAATCCCCCCTTGCGTCATTCCCGCATTTTTTCCAGAGGCGGGAATCCAGCAAATTTTGAGCGGGCGCGCAAAAACAACAACGAAAAAAATTTTTCGCGCGGGGGGTTGACTCGCGGAATTTCGCCGTATAATCCCGCCCGTCTCATAAGCATCAATAGCCCGCCAGTCGGGCTGTTTGCTGAATACAACACCCGGCTTGCGTTCCCTGCGGGGCGCTTGCGGGCAATACGCAAAGCAACCATTTATTGATGTTTGTGAGACCAGCCCGGCGTTCCTTGCGGCGGAGTGCTTCGGGCTGGTTTGTGCGCCGCAACCGCTTTCGTTTGGGGGCGGGAAAAGGACCATAATGACAAAGAACTTCCTCCGCTTTTGCGCCGCCCTCTTCTTTGCGGGGGCGGGGCTTTCTTTGGCAAACACCGCTGATGCGCAGGAAGTTACGATTACGCTTACGGCGGAGCCGGCGGCTTTGGTTTCGCTCAGCAGCGACGGTTACCTCATCTACAAGGGGACGCAAGCGGGGACGATGACGGCGACTGTCTTTGCCGTTACCGGCACATTGCAAGGCGGCAATTTCACACCCCGACATTTCAATGCGACGGGGATGGCATTCGTCACTTTGCGGGGGTTGGATTCTTGCAGTATTTCTGGCGGATGCGCCGCCTTTGGTTTGGAGGGCGTAAATTCCGAAAGCGCCCGGCTTGCTTCGCTGATTGCTATGGATTTGGCGACGGTTACGATGTTCGCGGCTTCGGGCGCCGAGTTGGACGATTTTACGGACGGCGGCCAAGCCGGGCGGTTTCTTTTGCTGTATCATCTTGCGGTGGCAAACAAAGCCGGGCATGTGAGTGTTTTCGTAAATGCGGGGGCAAATGTGGAGGCGGGCATAGTCGGGTATACGGCTCTGAATGACGCCGCTTTTTTTGGCAATGTTACGGCGGTAACTATATTGCTTTCGGCGGGGGCGAATCCGAATGTTACAAACGACCTGCGACGGACGCCGCTCTTTTATGCTTCTTCGGGCAACAATATCACTCTCATAACCGCGATTCTTTCGGCGGGGACAACGACGGCAACGCCCCGCTGATTTGGGCGGCGCACCATAACAATTTTGCGGCGCTTACGGCTATTCTGTCGGCGAAGGCGAGTGTAAATGTCGCAAACAACGCCGGCTGGTATCCTTTGCTTTGGGCGGCCAACCGTAATAACTATGCCGCAGTGACGGCTTTGCTTTCGGCGGGGGCGAGCGCAAACATAACAAACAACGCCGGGGCTTCGCCGCTTTTTTACGCCGTACACGCAAACAACATAACGATAATAACCGTCCTTGTCCACGAAATTGTTACCGTCGGCGCGTACAGAAATGCGGATGTTTCGCCGCTGATTTGGGCGGCGCGGCTGACAAATTATCCGGCGTTTACTGCTTTGCTTTCGGCGGGGGCGGATTTGGAGGGGGCGAATGATAACGGCTCCACTCCGCTGATTTGGGCGGTGGAACGGCAGAATACGCTATTTGTGACGGCGCTGCTTTCGGCGGGGGCGAGTGTTAATGCGACGAACAATTCAGGCAATACGCCGCTGATTTTTGCTGCTACTCTCAATAACATTGCAGTAGTAACAATATTGCTGACGGCGGGGGCGAGCGTTAATATTACAAATAACACTGGTCAGTCGCCTTTGTTTTTTGCTGTGCAAAACGACAATATTACGGTGATAACTGCTCTGGTGCGTGCGATTACGCCGATACAAGATTATCAAATTAGGTTTGGGAATGCACTGAATTGGGTTGCCCTCTACGGTCGCATTGCGGCGGTAACGGCATTGCTTTCGGCGGGGGCGAGTGTTGATGCGGCGGATAATAGTGGTATTACGCCATTGATGTATGCTCTTCAGGGTCGTTACCTTCGTATAGTAACGATATTACTGACGGCGGGGGCGAATGTTAATGCGACGACTAGTAGCGGCAGGACGCCGCTGTTTTATGCTATTGATGTTTTTAGCAGTCATGCAATAACGACATTACTGACGGCGGGGGCGAGTGTTAATATTACTACGAATGACGGGGGTACGCCGCTGCTTCTTGCTTGCTTCTTTTCGGTCGAGTTATAGGGCAATAACGGCATTACTGTCGGCGGGGGCGAGTGTTAATGTGATGGGTGATTTCGGCGCTACGCCGTTGCGTAATGCAGTTGAGAGGAATAATGTTTCTATAGTCACTGCATTTCTTTCGGTTGGCGCGGATGTTAATATGACATCGCAACATCGGATTTTGGCGGTTTCAGATTTTACGCCTCTAATGGCGGCGGTTGCGCTTGGCTTTCGGTTTACTATTATGACGATTTTGCTAAGTGCGGGAGCGAGCATTAATGCAGTGGACAGTAACGGCGACATGCCAATTCATCACTTTGCACATAATCGTTCAGATACTTTTGGCGTTACTGCGGGATTGTCGGTCTTATTGGAGGAAGGAGCGCGCATTAATGCAATGAATAATGCGGGCGCTACGCCGCTGGATTTAGCGTTTTCCTCTAATAATGACGCGGGAATGATTGCTTTGATTATTCTCAATGGCGGATTATGCAATACGCAAACGGATTCCCGCTGTCCTCCGCGGGGTTCGCCGATAGTGGGGTTTAGCGCGAATCCGAACCGGACATTTGTCAAGCGGAGTTCGTCGCTGACGGCGGCGGGGCGAATTGCGAAGGTTATCGTCAACAGTCCATAGGATACCGATGACAAAGAACTTCCTCCGCCTTTGCGCCGCCCTCTTCTTTGCGGGGGCGGGGCTTGCCGCAACAACCTCCGCCAAGGCGCAGGAGGTTATCGTCACCGTTACGGCGGAGCCCTCCTCGCTGGTTTCTTTGCACTCCAACGGCGACCTCTTCTACATAGGCACGACGATGGGGATGATGACGGCGACCGTCTTTGCCGTTACCGGCACTCTGGAAAACGGGGTTTTCACGCCTCAGTATGTCAAGGCAACGGGGATGGCCTTCATGACTTTGGCGGCCTGGATTCTTGCAGTATTGAGGACGGTTGCGACGCCTTTGGCTTGGAGGGCGCAAACTCCGCCGCCGCCCGCCTTGCTTCGCTGATTGCTATGGATTTGCGGACTGTGACGATGTTTGCGGCTTCGGGGGCGGAATTGGATGAGGGATTTGGACAATATGATTCCCTGCTTCTTCATTTGGCGATGGCAGAAAAATCAACGCATGTCGGCGTTTTCATAAATGCGGGGGCGAATTTGGAAATGCGGGACTTTCAGTTTTTTACTCCTCTGCTTCGCGCCGCTTTTCGCGGCAATATCACGGCGGTGACCATACTTCTTTCGGCGGGTGCGAATGTGAACGCTGAAAACGCACTGCAACGGACGCCGCTGGCTCTTGCCGCCTCGGACAACAATATCACCCTCATAACCGCGATTCTTTCGGCGGGGGCGGATCCGAACACTAAGGACAACGACGGCAACGCCCCGCTGATTTGGGCGGCGCACCATAACAATTTTGCGGCGATTACGGCCATGCTGACAATGACGGCGAATCCGAATGTCGCAAACAACGCCGGCTGGGCTCCCCTGCTTTGGGCGTCTCAGCGCGAAAACATTAATGCGGTAACCGCCCTTCTTTCGGCGGGGGCGAGCGCAAACATAACAAACAATGCCGGGGATTCCCCGCTCTTTTTCGCCGTGCGCGAAAACAACACAACGATAATAACCGTTCTTGTCCACGAAATTGCGACTATCGGCGCGTATAGTAATGCGGATGTTTTTCCGCTTGTTTGGGCGGCGCGGCTGCAAAACATCGCCGCGATAACCGCCTTGCTCTCGGCGGGGGCGGACACGAGTTTGCAGGACAGCGGACAAAGGACGCCGCTGGCGTGGGCTTTTTTCCACAGGCATGTTCCGGGGATTACCGCTTTGGCTTTGGCGGGCAACACCGTCAATGCGAAAAGTTTCAGCGGCGAAACCCCCTTGCATTTCGCGGCAAGCGTTACCAGCATTCGGGCGATAACGGCGCTGCTTTCCGCGGGGGCGAGCGTTAATGTGCGGGACAACGGCGGCAACACGCCGCTTTCTTACGCAGTTCTTCATACCAGCATTGCGGCGATAACCTTGTTTGTCCACGAGATTTCGGATATCGGCGCGTACCGTAGCGCGGACATTTCGCCGCTTGTTTGGGCGGCGCGGCTGCAAAACAACACCGCGCTGACGGCGCTGCTCTCGGCGGGAGCGGACCCGCATTTGCAGGACAGCGGACAAAGGGCGCCGCTGGCGTGGGCTTTTTCTTACCGGAATGTTACGGCGATAACCGCTTTGGCTTTGGCGGGCAACACCGTCAATGCGAAAAGCCCCAGGAACGAAACCCCCCTGCATTTTGCGGCAAGCGTCGCCAACATTCGGGCGATAACGGCGCTGCTTTCGGCGGGGGCGAGCGTTAATGTGAAGGATTTGGACGGAAACGCCCCGCTGATTTGGGCGGCGCACCACAACATTTTTCCGGCGATAACCGCATTGCTTTCGGCGGATGCGAGCGCGAATATCACAAACGGCTCCGGGTGGACTCCCCTGCTTTGGGCTTCTCAGCGTGAAAACATTACGGCGGTTACGGCCTTGCTTTCGGCGGGGGCGAGCGCAAACATAACAAACAACGCCGGGGCTTCGCCGCTGTTTTACGCCGTGCGCGAAAACAACATACCGATAATAACCGTTCTCGTCCACGAGATTGTGACTATTGGCGCGTATCGGGGCGCGGATGTTTCGCCGCTGGTTTGGGCGGCGCGGCTGACAAATTATCCGGCGTTTACCGCTTTGCTCTCGGCGGGGGCGAATGTGGAGGGGACTAGTAATGCCGGCTCCACTCCGCTGATTTGGGCGGTTGACCGGCAGAATACGCGATTTGTGACGGCGCTGTTGACGGCGGGGGCGAGTGTCAATGCGACAAACAACTTCGGCAACTCGCCGCTGATTGTCGCCGCGCAACGCGGGGGCTTTGCCGTAATAACGGCGCTTCTTTCGGCGGGGGCGAATGTGACCTTGACAAATACCCTCCCGCAAATGCTGCTCACTCCGGCTGTCGCAAACAACAACACGGCGGCGGTGGTTTTGCTGGTTAGTGCAATTACGCCGATAGATGCTTATGAAACTCGTTATGGTCCTGCGTTGAATTGGGTTGCTGGCAACGGTCGCATTACGGCGATAATGGCATTGCTGACGGCGGGGGCGAATTTGGAGGCGAAAGGTAGTGGCGGCTTTACGCCGCTGATGTGGGCTGCTGTCAACAATCGCATTGCGGCGATAACGGTATTGCTGTCGGCGGGGGCGAATTTGGAGGCGAAAGATAATTTCGACAATACGCCGCTGATGTGGGCTGCTGTCAACAATCGCATTACGGCGATAATGGCATTGCTGACGGCGGGGGCGAGTGTTAATGTGGCGAATAATAGAGGAGATACGCCGCTGATTTGGGCTGCTTTTTACAACAACATTGGGGCGATTACTGCTTTACTGACGGCGGGAGCGAGTGTTAATGTCACAAACAACGCAGGAGTAACGCCTTTGACATTCGCCCTCAGGGATAATAATATCGGATTGGCGACTTTGTATATTCACAGCATTGTGACGATAGGCGCGTACAGGAATGCGGATGTTTCGCCGCTGGTTTGGGCGGTGCGGCTGCAGAATTATCCGGCGGTTACGGCTTTGCTTTCGGCGGGGGCGGATTTGGAGGGGGCGAGTGATGTCGGCTCCACTCCGCTGATTTGGGCGGCGGAACGGCAGAATTTTCAATTGGTGACGGCGCTTTTGACGGCGGGGGCGAGTGTCAATGCGACAAATAACTTCGGCAACTCGCCGCTGGTTGTCGCCGCTCAGCGCCGGGGGATTGGCGTAATAACGGCGCTGCTCTCGGCCGGGGCGAATGCGACCGCGACAAGCAACCTCGCGAATATGCTTTTGACTTCTGCTGTTGTAAATAACAATACTGCGGCGGTGGTTTTGCTGGTTAGTGCAATTACGCCGTTAAGGAATTATTTCACTTTTTATGGTCCTCCACTGAATTGGGCTGCCAACAACGGTGGTATTACGGCGATAACGGCATTGCTATCGGCGGGGGCGAATTTGGAGGCGAAGGATAATTTCGGCAGTACGCCGCTGCATCGGGCTGCCGGAAACGGCCGCATTGCGGCGATAACGGCATTGCTATCGGCGGGGGCGAATTTGGAGGCGAAGGATAATGGCGGCGACACGCCGCTGATTGACGCTGTCAGAAACGGTCGCATTGCGGCGATAACGGTATTGCTCTCGGCGGGGGCGAATGTGAATGCGACGGCTAATGCCGGCTATACGCCGCTGTATCGGGCTGCTCAGCGTAATAACACTACGGCGATAACGATATTGCTATCGGCGGGGGCGAGTGTGAATGTTACTACCAATTTTGGCACCACGCCTTTGACATTCGCCCTCAGGGATAATAATATCGGATTGGCGACTTTGTATATTCACAGCATTGTGACGATAGGCGCGTATAGAAATGCGGATGTTTCGCCGCTGGTTTGGGCGGTGCGGCTGCAGAATTATCCGGCGTTTGCCGCTTTGCTTTCGGCGGGGGCGGATTTGGAGGGGGCGAGTGATGTCGGCTCCACTCCGCTGATTTGGGCGGTGGAACGGCAGAATCTTCGGATGGTGACGGCGCTTTTGACGGAGGGGGCGAGTGTCAATGCGACAAACAACTTCGGCAACTCGCCGCTGGTTGTCGCCGCTCAGCGCGGGGGTTTTGGCGTAATAACGGCGCTGCTCTCGGCCGGGGCGAATGCGACCGCGACAAGCAACCTCGCGAATATGCTTTTGACTTCTGCTGTTGCAAATAATAACACTGCGGCGATAGCTTTGCTCGTGCATGCGATTACGCCGATAGAGATTTATCAAATTGAGTATGGTTCTCCGCTGCTTTGGGCTGCCCGGCTCAATAACATTACGGCAGTAACGGCATTGCTGTCGGCGGGGGCGAATTTGGAGGCGAAGGATAATAACGGTGCTACGCCGCTGATTTGGGCTGCTTTTTACAACAACATTGGGGCGATAACGGCATTGCTGTCGGCGGGGGCGAGCGTTAATGCCGCGAATAATGGCGGCAATACGCCGCTTACTTTTGCTTTTTCTTACAGAAATATCACGGCAGTAACGGCTTTGGCATTAGCGGGGAATACTTTTAATTTTATCAACACTATTGGCGAAACTCCTTTGCATTTGGCTGCCAGCGTCGGCAACGCTCAGGCGATAACGGTGTTTTTGACGGCGGGGGTGAATGTGGAGGCGAGGGACAACTCCGGTGAGACGCCGTTGATTGAAGCTGCTTTGAACAATCATTACTCGGCGATGACGCTGCTGCTGGCGAATGGTGCAGTTGTGAATTCGGAGGATAATTTCGGCCGAGGGGCTTTGTATTGGGCTGTTTGGAACAGTAACATTAGGGCGATAACAGAATTGCTGGTGGCGGGGGCGAGAGTGAATGAGCCGGATGGCTATGGCTTCATGCCTTTGCATCGGGCTGCTATTAATAATGATGGAGCGGCGATAGGGGCTTTGTTGGCGTCGGGAGCGAATGTGGAGGCGAGGACCAACGACGGTGGGACGCCGCTGTTTTGGGCTGCCAGAAACAATAATTTTTTGGCGATGATGCTGCTACTGGCGAATGGTGCAGTTGTGAATTCGGAGGATAATTTCGGCCGGGGGGCTTTGTTTTGGGCTGCTGAGAACAGTAACATTAAAGCGGTAACTGCATTGCTGACAGCGGGGGCGAGAGTGAATGAGCCGGATCGCAACGGCGCAACCCCTTTGCATCGGGCTGCTGTTATTGGAAATAATGCTCAGATGATAATAACCCTATTGGCGAGGGTGGGGGCGAACTTGGATGCGAAGGATAATGGCGGCCATACGCCTTTGGATTTGGCAAATAGTAATGACCGAACTGCTGCAAGAACAGCTCTGCGAAATTTTAGCGGACGTTGTAATACGAGTTGCCGCTCCAACGACACACGGCTGGACGGAATGGTATGCTCTGCGAGTTACACCGGCACTCGTCCGGGTAGCAGTTGTAGATAGTGAGCGAGCGTAGGCGGTTTTGGGTGCGGACGGTGGTGATGGCTGTTGCGGCGGTTGTTTGATTCGCTGGATTCCCGCCTTTTTGAAGGAGTGCGGGAATCCCCCCCTGCGTCATTCCCGCTTTTTTGAAGGAGTGCGGGAATCCCCCCTGCGTCATTCCCGCATTTTTTCCGGAGGCGGGAATCCAGCAAATTAAAAAAGCGCGGGAATGTCGCTTTCGGGGACAGGGATGACGGCGAGGTTGTAGTTATTGAAAAAGCAAAGTTTGCCGCCCCCGCAACACTCCCCCCGATGATATTTTTATTCTACCCCCCGCCGTCCCCCCCAATCCCCCCAACAAGTTGGAGGCGGGGGGCGTCGGGGTTTTCGCTGAGTGTTGCGGGGGTAAAGAAAGATGCGGGGATGGCGCAAGCGCGGCGGCGGTGAGACGCCGCCGCCGCGCTTGCGCGCGCGGAAGTGAAGTAATGCGTCATTCCCGCACTCCTTGTTAAAAGGCGGGAATCCGGCGAGTCAGTCGCAAAAAATCAACGGCAAGGTTTGTGCAATGATTGTTTGCATTCCTCGTCCAAAGGCGGGAGCGAGGGATTTTCCAGCCGCGCGAATTTCATTCGCGTTTCTTTGTATTCGTTCCATAGTTTTTCGCGCGCGAGCAATTGCAGCAAATCCACGACCGCCGTGTTTTCCGACGAAGGAAAAAGCGCCGCCGCTTCGCGCAGCAACGGCAAACTTTCGCCGAAATCCCCCGCCGCCGCCCGTTCGGTCGCGCGCATTTGCAAAAGATGCGCGCGCCATTGCGGCGGCAGGGATTCCTTCCCCAGCCGCTTCGCCGCCGCCCGCAATTCATTCGCCGGCAGCGGCTTGCCCCGTCCGGTAACGCGCGCGACCAGTTCGCCGAATGCGCCTTCGGGCGTCGCGCGCAAAACGGCAAAAAGCGCCTCTTGTTCCGCCGTCAGTTCTCCGGCAAAATCGGCGATGGCAAAAGCGCGCGCGGCGTTCATAATCGCGACGCGCACCGCAAGCCGGTTCCAATCGCCGCGCGCGTTTTTGCGCCATTGCGGAAGGCGCGCGTAAAAGCGCATAAGTTCCGGCGTCGTTTTTGCGCGCACGCCTTTTTCTTTTTCGCGCCGCCGCTGAAACAATCCGAAGTCGTCGTAATCGCCGCTCAGCCATTCGTCGCTGATGACAAAATCTCCTTCGCCGGGTGCGCCTTCGGCGAGAACGACATCAACGCGCGTTCCGAGCGCGCGCCGCAAATACAAAATCGGAAACGAAAAATCGGTCGCCGCAAAAAGCCGCGCGCCGGGCGGCATGGAAAACAAAACCGCGCGCGCGTATTCTTCCGCAAGCGCGTCTTCGCCGCGGTCGTTTTCGCGCCAACTCCCCGCCGCCAAAAGCGCGAGCAACGCAAAAACAGCGGCGGCAAAAGCGCGCGGGCGGCGCAGCCGTTCGCAAAGCGCGGAAAGAAAACCCCCGGCGAGCAGCAAAAGAAAAGGCATCGCCGGCAGCGGATAGGCGGAAAACACGGCGGCGGAAAGCGCCCCGCCCGGGCGTTCCGGCAAAAGAAAGCCGAGCAATACCGTGCTCGCCAGCGCGCCGTATAAAACCCCCGCCGCAAGCAAAGGCGGGCGGCGCAAAAAAAACAAAAACAATCCGGGCAGCGCGCAAAAGAAAACAAAAAAGAAATGCTCGCCCGCCAAAAAGCCCAAACCCTGCCCGGCGTTTTGCATTCGCTCGGAAAAAGCAAGCGCGATTTCGCCGCCCGAATACGCGCTGCGGGAGATGTGCGCGAAAACTTCGCCGACTGTTTCCGCCCCGCCGACGGGAACAAACGGTTCCGCGCCGATGCGCGCGCGCAAAAACAAATAACCGTAAGGCAAAAGCCCCGCGGCAAAACAAAGCGCCGAAGCCGGGCGAAAAAACCGCGCGAGCATTCCCGGGCGCGAAGCCAGAATAAAAACAAAAGCCGGCGCCGTAATTAAATACAGCGGCCAGTGATTCGCCAGCCCCAGCCCGGCAAAAAAAGCGGCGGTTAAACCGGCGCGGTTTTCCCCGCCGCAAAAACGCAAAACGGCGGCAAGCGTCGCCAGCAAAAGCAAAACATTCAGCGCATACACTTCCGGAATAATCGCCTGCGACCAATACCGCCTTCCCAATCCCAAAGCCAAAGCCAAAGCCAGCGCCAGCCATCGTTTTCCGAAAAAGCGAAAAGCAATTTCATAAAAAAGCGCAGCCGCCGCAGCCGCGCACAAAACCGAAAGCAAAGCCGAAGATTGCGCCGGATTGAGCGGCGAAACATCGGCGATTTGCGCGAGCGGCGCGCAAAGCAAAGTATGCAGCGGATACCCCGGCGGATGCGCGATTCCGCCGAGATAGCAAACCGCCGCAAAAAGCCCGGCGTCCTCAAAGGCCGCGCCCGGCGGAATGGAAAAACAATACGCCGCCGCCAAAACAACCGCAGCGGCTGCGGGCGCGCGCCATTCGCGGCGCCATGCGAAATCAAAAAAAGGCGTCAACGCGCCGGCAGCGATTCCAAATCCTTGTCGCCGCGCCCGGAAAGATTCACCAGCACCGCTTCTTCCGCGCGCATTTTCCGCGCGAGTTTTTGCGCGTGCGCGAGGGCGTGCGCCGATTCCAAAGCCGGAACAATCCCCTCCAATTCCGACAAATCATAAAAAGCCGCGAGCGCTTCCTTGTCCGTCGCCGCCGCGTATTCCGCCCGCCCGCTTTCTTTCAGCCACGAATGTTCGGGGCCGACTCCCGGATAATCCAAACCGGCCGAAACCGATTCGGTCGGAAGTATTTGCCCGTCGCCGTCCTGCATAAGATACGAATACGAACCATGCAAAACCCCCGGCGAACCCGCGCAAAGCGGCGCCGCGTGTTTGCCCCCGGCAAGCCCCAACCCGCCCGCTTCCACTCCGACAAGCCGCGTTTGCGCGCGCCCGATATACGGATAAAAAATACCCATCGCGTTGGAGCCGCCGCCGACGCAAGCAACAATAACATCCGGCTGCTTTCCCGCAACCGCCGGCATTTGCCAGAGACATTCCTCGCCGATGACCGAATTGAAATCGCGCACCATCACCGGATAGGGATGCGGCCCCGCGACCGAACCGATAATGTAAAAAGTGTCGTCCACATTTGTCACCCAGTCGCGCAATGCTTCATTAAGCGCGTCTTTGAGCGTGCGCGAACCGCAGCAAACTTCGCGCACTTCCGCGCCGAGCAAGCGCATTCGGCGGACATTCGGCATTTGTCTTTTTATGTCTTCCGCGCCCATGTATACGACGCAGGGCAAACCCAGCCGCGCGCACGCCGAAGCCGCGGCGACGCCGTGTTGTCCGGCGCCGGTTTCCGCTATCACGCGCGTTTTTTTCATGCGCATCGCGAGCAGCGACTGTCCGGCGGTGTTGTTTATTTTGTGCGCGCCGGTGTGATTCAAATCTTCGCGCTTTAAATATATCCGCGCGCCGCCGCATTTTGCGCTCAGCCGTTCGGCGAAATACACCGGCGAAGGGCGCCCGGCGAAGGCGCAAAGCAAACGGCGAAACTCGCGGCGGAAGGAATCGTCGCGCCGCGCGTTTTCGTAGGCGGCGGTCAGTTCTTCCAGCGCCGGCATCAGCGTCTCCGCGACATAACGCCCGCCGAAAGCGCCGAAGCGCCCGCGGGCGTCGGGCATATTGTAGTGTTCAATCGCGGTCATTGTCGGCGGCGCGCACTGCTTTTACAAACGCTTCCATTCTACTCCGGTTTTTGCGGCGGCGGACGCCTTCTTCGCAAATCCCGCTGCTCACATCAACGGCAAAAGGGCGGCGGGCGCGAACGGCGGCGGCGGCGTTTTGCGGATTCAACCCGCCCGCGAGCATTAACGGCAGCGGCGGCGAAGCGGGAAGCAGCGACCAGTCAAAAATTTTTCCCGTCCCGCCCGCCGCGCTTTCGCTTTTGCTGTCCGCCAAAACCGCCGACGCATTCGGATGCGCCGCGCATGTTTTTGCAATGTCCCCCGCGCCGACGACGCGGCACGCTTTAATATAGGGAACGCCGAAGGATTCGCAAAACTCCGCGCGCTCTTCGCCGTGAAACTGCAAACAACCCGGGCGCGCGACCGTCAGCGCCTCCCGCACTTCCTCTTCCGAAGGGTTGACAAAAAGCGCGACGCCGCAAACAAAAACCGGCAGTGCGCCAAAGATTTCCGCCGCCGTTTGCGCGCCGACGCCGGCCTCCGCCGCCGGATACAAAACAACCCCGACGGCGTCCGCCCCGCATTCCGCCGCCGCCCGCGCGTCCCCCGCGCAAGTAACCCCGCAAAATTTAATCCGCGTCCTCATCGTTCAATCCGCGTCCTTACCGCAGTTGTATTGCCGCCGAGGTCATCGCAGTTGTATTACCGCCGAAGCCGCCCTGCAAAAGGCGCGGCAAATTATTAACTATACCCCCCGCCGCTTGCGGGGGGGTGGCGGAGCATTCGCCGACGACGAAGTCGGCGGCGAATGCTCCGGGGGGGTGGACGCAACCGAATTTAACAACGACCCCCGCCGACTCTCCGCAAAATATTCCACCCCCCCGGAGTTTGCCGCCCCCGTCTCCGACGGGGACGGCAAACTCCGACCCCCCCCCGCAAGCGGCGGGGGGTATAGTTGCCGTCGCCGCCGTTACTGCTTCTTTCATTTATGGCGCGTCAAATTCCCCGCGAATTATACGCCCTTTTGCCGGGAATCCATGATAGAATGTCAGCGTTCAGGTTGCCGATACCCCCCAGCCGGGGGTGTCGCCTCATAAAATACCCTTGCGGGGAAAGGGTGGCAGTCTTCGTGTATCGGCAGACCTGAACAACGCCCGGCACAACGCCGGAAATTGTTTTATGTTGCCGAGGATTCCGGAAAACATTCGCCCGACAGGGAACAAAATCGTATCGCCCGCAGGCGCGGACGGCATGCGCGCCGGCGTCAAATTCGCCGTTTTGGGTTATGAATCGTCGCAAAATTTTGGCGACGAAATTCAAAGCATCGCCGCCGCGCGACTTTTGCCTCGCGTGGATTATAGGATTCCCCGCGAGCGCCTGCGGGATTTTCGCTGCGATGAAAAATGCCTTTTGCTGATGAACGGCTGGTTCGGAAACGGCGCGCAATTTCCGCCCGCGGAATGCATTGTTCCGTTGTATGTTTCTTTCCATGTCGCCCGGGGCGCGGAGCGTCTTTACACTTCGCCGGAGGCCGTCGCGCATTTCAAGAAGCACTCGCCCGTTGGTTGCCGCGACCGTGGCACGATGGAAATTTTGCGTTCCGCCGGAATTGACGCTTATTACAGCAAGTGTTTGTCGCTGATTTTTCCGACACGGGGCGCGGCCGCGGCCGACAGCATCGTCGTCGTTGATGTTGCCGGCGGCAGAGGGAGAAGGTTCAGGAGAATTTTTCGGAGCGCGGACAAACCGGTGTTGCCTTTTTCCCACGCGCACATGATGGACACGCTGGGCGACGAGTTTAAATCTCAAATTGCCGGACGTCTTTTGGACGCTTACCGGGAGCGGGCGGCGCTTGTAGTCACTTCCCGTCTGCATTGCGCCCTTCCTTGTCTGGCTATGGGAATCCCCGTCATATATTGCGGCCCGCACGAATACCGCACAGCCGTCTTATCCGACCTCGGTGTTAATATGAACCTCCGCATTCCGGAAAAAAGGGGCGGGGTTTTTCGCAAATTTTCGGAAAAATTGCGGTTTCGCAATTTTTTATGGCGCGTGGACGCGGTTGATGTTGAACCGGAAAAAGAGCGGCTGATTGCCCTGGTCAAGGAAAAAACAAATCATTTTATTTCTCGTTACACCTCTCCAGAGGTGTAACGGGGTTTTCTTTGCGCGGCGTCCCCGCCGCGCCTGACATTGTTTTTATTCCCGCCGCCGTCACCGGTTTCTTTTTCGGTGCCGATGCAAAAAATTATAAACGGAAAAACCGAAAAAATACCCGGCGACCGCCATTGTCATTCCCGAAACAAGCGCGCCCTGCAAAAGCGGCGCGAGTATGTCCGAAAACACCGCGGTAAAAATAGCGCCGCCGTCCCAGCCGTCGTTCAGCCGCTCCTTGAAATCGGCGAAGGAGAAAGTGTCGCCCCCGCCGGCGAAGAGCGCGCGCCCCAGCAAATATTCAAAGTAAAAAATCGGCAGGTAGGTGAACGGATTGGAAATCCAAACGCAGGCGACCGCCAAAACGATGTTCGCCCGCGCCAGCAGGCAAAAAACCAAAGCCGGCGCCATCTGAAACGGCATCGGAAAAAGCCCCCAGAACATTCCGATGGCCAGTCCCCGGCTCACGGCGACGCGCTCTATCGGAAAAATCAAATCGCGCCGCAAAAGCCGCCCGAAAAAACCCTCGCCGATTTTGCGCAAAAGCCGCCGCTCCAAAATGCGCAGCCGCGAAACAATTTCGCGCGCCCTCTCCCGCGTCCGTTGCGGATTCATTTGCGCCCCGCCGACTGCGGGCGAAAAGCGACAACGCGCGAAGAGTCCGTCTCCAACCGCGGCGCGCCGATTAAATCCAAACAATACGGCACCGCCGCAAATATGCCGTCCAAAGTTTGCGCGACCGCCTTCGGCTGCCCGGGCAAATTTACAATCAGCGAATTCCCGCGAACCGCCGCCGTCTGCCGCGAAAGTATCGCAGTCGGAACATAACGCAAACTCACGCGCCGCATTTCTTCGCCGAAGCCCGGCATTTCGCGGTCGGCGACGGCGAGCGTCGCCTCCGGCGTAACATCGCGCGGCGCCGGCCCCGTCCCGCCCGCCGTCAAAACCAGCGCGCATTTTTCACCGTCAATCAATTCGCGCAAGGTCGCGGCGATAAGCGAAAAATCGTCGGCAATAAGCCGTTCGCAAAAACGCATTTGCGTCGTAACCGTTTGCTGCAGCCATTCGCGCAACGCGGGAATGCCGCGGTCCTCGTATTTTCCGCCGCTCGCGCGGTCGGAAACCGAAACCAAGCCGACGGGAAAAGCGCTCACCGTTTCACGATGACAAAAATGTGCATCCCGTTTTCGCAAACCGCGCTTTCCAGTGTGTGTCCCGCCTGCCGCAAAAACGCGGGGATGTCCTCCGCCGAACCGGGGTCGGTCGCGAGCGCGCGCAAACGCCCGCCGGCGGGCATTTCCGCAAGCGCTTTCTTCACGCGCAAAACCGGCAGCGGACAGCGCAAACCGCTCAGGTCAATTTCCGTTTGCGCGTCGTTGTTCATGCGTTCGCTCCCGGTTGTTTTTTCGCAACGGTTGTTTTCGCCGTTACCGTTGCCGCCGCGTTTGTTTTTGCGGAAGTGTCCGGCAAGCGCAAACGCTCCACGGTTTCGCCGCCGAACAAATGCCGCTCGGCAATTTCGCGCAAATCATCGTCGCTTTTGTAACGGTACCAAACGCCGTCGGGATACACGACCATCACCGGCCCGAGCGCGCAACGGTCAAAACAACCGGCGCGGTTGACGCGAATCTTCCCCGCGCCGTGCATTCCTTTTTCTTTCAGCAACGCGCGCAAGATTTTAACGGCGCGCAGCGAGCCGCCGTTCGCGCAACAGTCCCCTTCCTCGCGCTTGTTTTCGCAAACAAAAACATGCCGCCGGTAATATCCCCCCGCCCGCCGGGAATTCCCCGCAATAGTTTGCGCGGAATGTTCCGCAACCGTTTGCGGAGAATGTCCCGCGACAGTTTGCGCGGAATGTTCCGTGACGGTTTGCGGGGAGTGTTCTGTCGCCGTTCTCGTTTTCATTTTTCGCAATCGCAGGGTTCGCCGTCGGCGCGGTAGACGCCGCATTTTTCGCAACGCGCCAGCCGCGTTTTTTCCGCCGCTCCTGAAGTTTTCGGCCGAGTAAGCCACCAAGCCAAAACCGCGCAAGCCCCCAAAGCCAAAACCCACTTAGTCATCTCCGCCCAATTCTACCGCAAAACCTGCGGCGGTTATGGATTTCCGCTTTTGCGGGGGTGACGGGTTTTCAGGGCGGCGGTTATTCCTTTTTCGGTCAGGGCGCAGTCGGCAAGGAGTTCGTTTGCTTTGCCGTGGGGGATGAAAACATCGGGCAGGCCCAATTGGATTACGCGGTTTTGCATTCCGTTGCGGTGGAGGAATTCGGCGACGGCGCTTCCGGCTCCGCCGGCGGTCACATTTTCCTCCACCGTCGCGAGCGCGGGGTATTCTTTTGCGAGTCGCATTATCAATTCCTCGTCCAGCGGTTTGACAAAACGCATGTCGGCGGCGGCGGCGTTTAATGTTTTTGCGGCGCGCAGCGACGGTTCGCGCATTGCGCCGAAGGAAAGTATTGCGACATCTTTTCCTTCGCGCAAAAGCATTCCGCGCCCGACGGCAACGGTTTCTTCTTCCCCCGGCATTTTTGCGCCCGTCCCCGCGCCGCGCGGATAGCGCACGGCGGCGGGCGTTTGCAGGGAAAGCGCGGTGTTCAGCATTCGCCACATGTCGGCTTCGTCGGCGGGCGCCATCACCGTGAGATTCGGAATGCAGCGCAAATAACTCAAATCAAAAGCGCCGTGATGCGTCGCGCCGTCGGCGCCGACAATTCCGGCGCGGTCTATTGCGAAAACAACGGGCAGGTTTTGCACGGCGATGTCGTGTATGAGTTGGTCGTACGCGCGCTGCAGGAAAGTGGAATAAATTGCGACGACGGGTTTTTTCCCCGCGCACGCGAGCCCGGCGGCGAAAGTGAGCGAATGTTGTTCGGCGATGCCGGTGTCAAAATACCGTTCGGGAAAGCGGCGGGAGAATTCCACAAGTCCGGAACCCTCGCGCATTGCCGGGGTTATCGCGACGACTTGCGGATTGCGCGCGGCGGCGGCGCAAAGCCATTCGCCGAAAATTTGGGAATAGGACGGCGCTTTTCCCCCGCCGTTTTTTTCCACTTTCACCGGCGCGCGCGCCGCCGGAGGTTTTGCCGGGGCGATTCCTTCCTGCGGCTTAAAGGGGCTGACGCCGTGGTACAAAACCGGGTCGGCTTCCGCTTTTTCAAAACCTTTTCCTTTGACTGTGGCGACATGCAGCAGGCGCGGCCCTTTCATTTTTCGCAGCGCGCGCAATGTCGGCACGAGCGCGGAAAGGTCGTGCCCGTCAATCGGCCCGATGTAGTTAAAGCCGAATTCCTCAAAAAGAGTTCCGGGCAAAACCATTCCCTTAAGATGTTCGTGCGCGCGCCGCGCAAAACGCTGCACGGCGGGGACGGCCGCGAGCATTTTGCTTCCGCCGCTTTGGATGCGGTTGTAAAACCCGCTTGCGAGAACGCGCCCGAGATAGTTATTAAGCGCGCCGACCGCGGGGGATATGGACATTTCGTTGTCGTTCAGCACGACGAGCAAATCCAAATCGCCGCGCGCGCCGGCGTTGTTGAGCGCTTCAAAAGCCATTCCGCCGGACATTGCGCCGTCGCCGATAATCGCGACGGCGCCGCGCTTTTCGCCGTTTGTTTGGAAGGCGACCGCCATTCCCATCGCCGCGGAAACGGAAGTGGATGCGTGCGCGGTGCCGAAGGAATCGTATTCGCTTTCTTCGCGCACGGGAAAGCCGGAGATGCCGCCTTTTTGCCGGATGCCGGGCAGCAGTTCGCGCCTACCGGTGAGCATTTTGTGCGCGTAAGTTTGATGCCCGACATCCCAAACGAGTATGTCGCGCGGCGTTTGGAAAACATAATGCAGGGCGACGGCGAGTTCCACCGAGCCGAGGTTGGAGGAAAGATGCCCGCCGACTTCGCTGACGACGCGCAGGATTTCGGCGCGCAGTTCGTCGGCGACCTGCGGCAGTTGCCGCGGGGCGAGCGCGCGCAAATCGTTCGGCGATTGGATTCGTTCTAAAAGCACGGCGGGAATATTATCACCGTTGCGCGCCGCCGTTTTTTGCTGGGGCGGCCGCGGCGATTTCGGCGAGGGGTTCCGCCATCGTCGCCGGCTGCGCGAGGGCGGCGACGCTCTTGCCTGCGGCGTCGTCGTCGGCGAAGTTTCGCAGCAGGAGTTTGGATTGACGGCGCAGCCAAAGCGCCGGGGCGATTTGCGAAAGCCAGACGCCGAGCCAGATTCCGCTCGCCCCCCATTGCAGATGCAGCGCGAAAAACCAAAACAGCGCGGGCGGAAAAACCAGCAGTCGGAACACGCTGGAAAGAAAAATGGCGCGCGCTTTTCCTCCGGCGAGCAAAACCGCGCCGCTGACATTCAGAATAAAATACAACGGACCCGCGCCCGCCGCCGCCAGCAAATATCCGCGCCCGTAAGCGACGACGGACTCCTCGCCATTAAACGCCGCCATCAAAAGCGCGCCGCCGCCGGCGAGAACGACGGCGCCGAGCGCGGCAAAAGCAAAACCGGCGCGGTCGCAAAAGCGCATCGCGTCGCGCACGCGCGAAGGTTTTTGCGCGCCGAAGTTTTGCCCGGCGAAGGAAAGCATCGCGATTTCCATTCCGATAAGCGGCAGCAAAAACAATTGTTCAATGCGCATCGCGATTCCGTAAGCGGCGACGGCGTCCGAATCCAAAACCCCCAAAAAAGCGGTCGTGATAAAAAACCCCGCGCCGATTGCGAGCATTCTCACAGTCGGCGCGGCGGAGCCGGCGAGCAACAGCGCGAATATCTTCCGCCGCGGAAAAAGAAAAACCGCGCGCCAGCGAAAAGCGAAAACGGTGCGGGAGGCGCACCAAAGCAAATACGCCGCCGAAAAAGCGGTGGATGCGACCGTCGCCGCGGCGATTCCGGCGACGCCCAACGCGGGCATTCCGAACCATCCGAACATTAATATCGGATCCAGCGCGATGTTTAAAACTACGGAAGCGATAACGCCGTTGCGGTAGGCGACGGTGTCGCCCGCCGCCTGCAGTATTCCGGCAAGCGCGAACATAAACAAAAACACCGGCGCGGCGAAAAAGAAAACTGTGATGTATTCCGCCGCGCCCTCGCGCGCTTTTCCGCCCGCGCCCAAAAGCGAAAGCGCAAAATCAATTTGCGTCAGACAAAAAAACCCGACTGCGGCGCCGAAAAAAACGGAAAGCATCGCGCCCTGCGCGGCAAAATAACTCGCGCGCGATTTCTTCCCCGCCCCCAGCGCCCGGGCGGCGCGCGCCGTCAGCGCCTGCGAAAGCCCGACGCTGCAGGAAAGCAAAACAAAATACAAAGGAAAAGCGAACGAAAGCGCCGCCTGCGCCTGCGTCCCCAGCCAGCCGGCGTAATAGGTGTCGGTGATGTTGTAGAGCGTCTGGCAAAAAAGCCCCGTCGCCGCCGGCATCGCCAGCCGGCGAAGATGCGCGGCGATTGCGCCGGCGGTCAGGTTATGCTTCGCGCTTGCTTTTGCCGTCATCGGCGGCGGCGACGCCCGGAATGTGCGCCGCCGCTTGCGAGAGTTTTTT
>JAHRAH010000092.1 GCA_020027345.1 Gammaproteobacteria bacterium
GTCGGGGTGTTGCCGCTGGCGGCTTCGCTGGGGCAGTGTTGCGGGGGGAAGGTCGCCTTCGCGATTGAACGCGTTTTGCCGCCGGCGGAGATTGCGGTTTTCGGCGCCGGGCATATCGCGCAGGCGCTTGCGGACATTTTTCTTTTGCTGCCCTGCCGCGCCGCGTTTTATGATTCGCGCGCGCAGTGGCGGGAGAAACTGGCGACGGCGGAAAATGTCCGCGCAGTCGCTTGCGACGACCTCCCCGCCGCCGCCCGCGATTTGCCGCCGGGCGCGCGGGCGGTGGTGATGACGCACAGTCACCCGCTGGATTTGGAAATATGCGCGCAACTTCTCGCGCGCGGGGACATTCCTTTCGTCGGGCTGATAGGTTCGGAAAGCAAAAGAACGCGCTTTGCCGCGCAACTCTCGCGGCGCGGGTTGTCGGCGGAACGACTGCATTGCCCGATTGGCGGCAAGGCGCAGCATCCGGGCGAAGTCGCCGTGCAGATTGCCGCGGCGCTGATAAAAGAAACCGCAAACAAAAAAGAAACTGTCGCCGATTCCAAAAACGCGGCGGCGGTGATGCGGCAACTTTCGGCGATGACGAAAGAAAAAGAATGAATGCAAAAATGGATTCCCGCTTTCGCGGGAATGACAAAGAAGGCGGGAATGACAAAAAACGGGACTGACAAAAAAAGCGGCGGCTTTTTGTTGGAAGCGCGCGGAATATGCAAATCCTACGGCGCGTTGCGCGCGAACGACGGCGTGGATTTGCGCGTGCGCGCGGGCGGGCGGCACGCGCTCATCGGCGAAAACGGCGCCGGCAAAAGCACATTGGTAAACATTCTTTACGGCGCGGTGCAAGCGGACGCCGGCTCGCTGAAATGGCGCGGCGAAAGCGTTCGCATCAACAGCCCGCAGGCGGCGCGCAAACTCGGCGTCGGCATTATTTTCCAGCACTTCGCGCTTTTTGAATCCATGAGCGTCGCCGAAAACATCCGTTTGGGTTTGCGGCGCGAAACGGAAAACGCGGAAATGCTGCGGCTGAGCGAAAAATACGGACTGCGCATAGACCCCGCGAAATGCGTCGGCGATCTTTCCGTCGGCGAAAAGCAGCGCGTGGAAATACTGCGCAGTTTGCTGCAGGAGCCGCGGCTTTTGATATTGGACGAGCCGACTTCGGTGCTGACCCCGGCGGAATCGCGCGCGCTTTTTGTCTTGCTGCGGCGGCTGGCGGATGAAGGGCGCGGGATTTTGTTTATCAGCCACAAACTGCGGGAGGTGGAGGAGTTGTGCGAGGAAGCGACGGTCTTGCGCGGCGGGCGGACGGTCTTCCACGGCCTACTCGCCGAAACAACAAGAAAAGAATTAATCCGAAAAATGATAGGCGCCCCCCCCCCGCCCCCCCCATCAGAGATGGAGGGGGGGAAACCCGATAACCCCTCCCCCATTTTTGATGGGGGAGGGAACCCCGAATCAAAAAAACAAATTAACTCCCCCCCCATCTTTGACAGGGGGGAGAACCCCGAATCAAAAAAACAAATTAACCCCCCCCCCATCTTTGATGGGGGGGGCGGGGGGGGGGACGCCATTTTATGCGTGAAAGATTTGCATTTGCAAAATGCGGAGGGGGGAATGACTTTGCGCGTTCCGCAGTTGCAATTAAAAAAGGGGGTGATAACCGGCGTCGCCGGAATTGCGGGAAACGGTCAGGACGAATTATTAAACGCGCTTTCCGGCGAAACAATCACACCGCCGGGGAGCGTGCTTTTTTGCGGCGAGCCGGCCGGCGGCTGGGGCGTCGCGCGCCGTTGCGCGGCGGGGATTTTGACGGTGCCGACCGAACGGCGCGGGCGCGCGACCGTCGGCGAAATGTCGCTTGCGGAAAACGCGCTTTTGGGGCGGGCGGGCGCGGGCGGATTGCGGCGGCGCGGTTTTATTTTTCCGCAGCAACTGCGGGAGGAAGCGGCGGGGATTATTAGCCGTTTTGATGTCGCCGCGGCGGGCGCGGATGCGGCGGCGGATTCCCTTTCGGGCGGCAATTTGCAAAAATACATTGTCGGGCGCGCGCTTATGCAAAAGCCGGCGGTTTTGATTGCGGCGAATCCGACATGGGGAGTGGATGTTCGCGCCGCCGCTTTTGTCCGCCGCGAAATTATGCGGTTGCGCGAAGGCGGCGGCGCGGTTTTGGTTATCAGCGAGGATTTGGACGAACTGTTTGAGTTGTGCGACGAAATAGCCGTAATCAATTGCGGCGCGCTTTCGCTTGCGCGCCCGCGCGCGAATGTCGGCGCCGAAGATGTCGGGCGGCAGATGACGGTTTCTTAATAAATATCTTCGCAAAACAAATAAAAGAAATGAAAGCGCTGCATTTTATTCCGCGCCCGCCGGAGCAGAAAGCGGGCGCGCAAAAATGGGCGGCGCTTGCGGCGGTTTTTCTCGCGCTCGGCTTGGGCGCGCTCGTGTTGAAAGCGGCGGGCGCTTCGCCGCCGGCGGTGTATAAAGTTTTTTTTGTCGACCCTTTTTCCTCGGCGTATACGCTGGCGGAGATTGCGAACAAAACGGTCACGCTTTCGCTTATCGCGCTCGCGCTCGCCGCCGGGTTTCGCGCGAACATTTGGAACATCGGCGCCGAAGGGCAATTCACCGCCGGGGCGATAGCGGCTTCGTTTGTCGCCGTCTGGCTCTTGGAAGAAAGCGGGCGCTGGGCGGTTTTTGCGGTTTTGGCCGGCGGCGTTTGCGGCGGAATGGCCTGGGCGGCGGCGCCGGCTTTCTTGCGCGCGAAAGTAGGAGTCAACGAAATACTCACGAGTTTAATGCTGGTGTATGTTTCGCTTTTATTGCTGAGTTATGTTGTGCACGGGCCATTGAAAGATCCGGAAGGTTTTAATTTTCCGCAGAGTCCCCTTTTCGGCGAGTCGTCTTTGGTTCCTTCGCTTTTGGAGGAGTATCCGCTGTACGCGACGATTTTGGTTTTGCCGCCGGCGCTTTTGGCTTCGCATTATTTTGTTTCGCGCTCGTGGGCGGGGTTTCAGATGCGCGTTATCGGCCTTGCGCCGCGGGCGGGGGATTACGCGGGGTTTTCGCGCGCGCGCCCGGTGTGGATTTCGTTTTTGTTGACGGGCGCCTTCGCCGGTTTTGTCGGCGCGGCGGAAGTCGCCGGGACCGCCGGACAACTCACGCCGGTGATTTCGCCGGGTTACGGTTTTACCGCGATCATCGTCGCATTTTTGGGGCGGCTGCATCCGCTCGGAATCGTCGCGGCGGGAATGCTGATGGCGATGATACAAATCGGCGGCGAAAACGGGCAGATAGATTTGGCGCTGCCGGTTTCGGTCAGCGGCGTTTTTCAGGGATTGATTTTGTTTTCGCTTTTGGCGGCGGATTTTCTCGTGCATTATCAAATTCGCCGCCGCGGGGATTAACGGATTAACGGATTGACGAATTGATGGATTGGGTTTTGCTGCCGCTGCTCTTTTACGCCGCCGCGCATTCGGCGGCGCCGCTTTTGATTGCCGGCCTGGGCGAGCTGATAACCGAAAAATCGGGCGTGCTTAATTTGGGCGTGGAAGGAATGATGCTCATCGGCGCGGTTTTCGCTTTTATCGCCGCGCACGACGGCGGCGGCTTCGCCGGGGGACTGCTTGCGGCGGCCGCGGCGGGCTTTGCGGTTGCGGGGTTGTTCGCTTTTCTCACCGTCGGGCTGCGCGCGAATCAAGTCGCCTGCGGGCTGGCGCTGGCGATATTCGGCGGCGGGCTTTCCGCTTTCGCCGGGCTTTCCTACGAGGGGAAGTCATTGCCGGATTCTGTTTTTGCCTTCGCCGATTTCGCGCACAAAAAATTCGTTCACGATTTGTTTTTGCTTTTTGCGTTGTTTATGCTCGCGGCGACTTGGTGGTTTTTGAATCGCAGCCGCGCCGGTTTAATATTGCGCGCCGCCGGCGAAAACCACGACGCCGCGCGGCAGACCGGATATCCGGTTTCGTGGATTCGCGCCGCGGCCGTGCTTTACGGCGGAGTGATGTGCGCGCTCGCCGGGGCCTATTTGTCGCTCGTGTATACGCCGTTGTGGGCGCAGGGAATGAGCGCCGGGCGCGGCTGGATTGTTTTGGCGCTGGTGGTTTTCGCTTCGTGGCGGCCCGGGCGGCTTTTGCTGGGTGCGTTTTTGTTCGGCTTTATGGGCATACTCAATTTCACGCTGCAAAACTGGGGCGCGACGGTGGCGCCGGAGTTTCTGGCGATGGCGCCCTATCTCGCGACGATAGCCGTCCTCGCCGCGATTTCGTGGAAGATGCGCCGCCGCCGCTCGCGCGATTTCCCCTCCTGCCTCGGCAAACCCCTCCCGCTTTCGCGCTAACGGCGCCGTTGCGATTCTCCGAAGTTGCAACCGGCGAAAGATTAAAGTTTTTTGGACGGGGAAAAAAGCCGGGATTTGCGTTTGCGGATGCGGGGTTGGGGGGTTGTTTTTTTCGTTGGGGAATTGGCCGTCGGTGTCGGCAATGTCGGCGATGTTGCCGATGTCGCCGATGTCGCCGATGTCGGCGAAGATTTTAATGGGGACGAATCGCCCGCTATCGGGAACGACAAACCCCCGCCCGCTTTTGCCGGGAGTATTACAAAAAAGACGGTGCCGTCAAGCGCGAAACCGAACGGCACATATTGCAAATGGACCAAATATTCCAATGTCCCCGCCAGAGTCGGCGTGCCGCCGTAAATCACCCCGAACCCGCCCGCGTCGCGTTCAAAAAGCCCTTCGCATTCAAAGCCCGCCAGCGTTATGCAGTCGTTCTCGCGGGTGAAAGAACCCGAGTCCGGAGGAGAGCCCAAGTGCGGAAGAGTAACCGTCACGCTTTCGCCGACGGCGGCATTCGCAGTCATCGTCACAGTCGCGTTGCCCAAAGAAACAAACGGAAAGGCCTCAACAACAACCGTCGCGTCCGACCTGTCCGCAATAAGCGCGCCGTCCTGAAAGCGAAAATAACTCGTCGCCGTCAAAGTGCGGTATACCCTGCCAAAATCCGGCGAGCCGATAAAAATAAAGTCGCCGGAAACTCTGTCGGTACCCGCGCAAGTCAAACCCGCCGGGCAGTTCAAACTCCGCGAAATCGCGCGTATCGGCGGTTGTCCTCCGCTGTTCGGAAAAGCGACGGCGATTCTTTCCGCGGTGTTGATTCCCTCCGTCAGCGTAATCGCCAAATGCAAATTCCCCACCGAAAGCGCCCCGTAACGATCGGCGGCGACGGTAAACACAACCGTCGCCGGCGGAATTTGCGCGCTGTCGTCGTCAACAAAAACAGTAGCCGTCGCCGGCGCCCGCGAACTCAGCGAAACAAAAACCGAATTCCCCAAAAGCGAAAAATCCCGCGGCGCGCTCAACCGGTAATTGTAACTTCCCCCCGGCGACAAATATCCGCCGTTCGCCGAAACCGTCCCCAAACCCGAATAAATCCGCGCAAAAACTTCGCCGACGGTCACCGCAAACGACGCCGAAACCGGCAGCGGAATAATCGTCACAAAAACACCGCCCGTCAAATTCGGCCCGTTATGCACGAAAACAAAATTGTAAACAAATCCCCCCGCGGCCGCCCCGCCTTCTTCGCCGCCGTTTTGCAGGAAAACAACGGCGTCGTTTCCGCTCACCGCGACAACGCAAGTCAAATTCAACCGATCGCATTCATTGTCGGCCGCCGGTTTATTAAGCGGCTGCGCAAACCGCGCCGGCATCCCGCTCCGCGGAACCGGAAACGAATGCAAACCTCCCGCAAGCGAAACCCCCGCCGTCAAAACCACCGTCGCAAATCCCGCCGACGCCGGCGCAAAAGCGTTCGCCGTTACGGTAAACACAACGCTCGCCGGATCGGTCAAATCGTAATTGTCGTTCGCCACAACCGTCGCCGTCAAAGTCCGCAGCGCCAAAAGCGAAACATAAACTTCTTTGCCGCGCATTTCCACTTGCGGCGTCGGCGAAGAATAACTGTAACTCCCCCCAATCAAATGCCCGCCGCTCGCCGAAACCGTCCCCGCCAAAACCGAAATCCCCGCAAGAACTTCCCCGCCCGCCGGCGCAAAATGCGCGACAACCGGCGGCAAGGGCGCAATCGTTACAAAAACCCCGCCCGTCAAAGTCGTCTGTCCCCCGTCGTGTAAAAACCCGAAGTGAAAAACAAAACTCCCCGGCAGCGGCGGCGCGCGCCGGCTGGGGTTTTGCAGAAAAACCGCGGCGGTGCTGCGGCTGAACCCGAAGGCGCAAAACAAATTCAACCGGTCGCATTCGGTGAGGGCTTCAATGCGGTTAAATATGCCGACGGCGTCCGCCGGCACCCCGCGCTGCGGAACATTAATTAAATGAATCCCCGCGGCGAGCGAAACGCTCGCCGTCACCGAAACAGTCGCATACCCCACCGAATACGGCGCGTAAGCGTCCGCCGTCGCCGTAAATATAACGCTCGCCGGATTTGTAAATGAATTGTCGTCGTCCGCCACAAGCGTCGCCGTCAATGTCATCGTCGTGGATACCGAAATATGAACATCGTTGCCGATAACCGAAACCCCCGGCGTCGGCGAATATGCGTCGTAACTCCCGCCCGCCGTCAAATATCCGCCGCCGACCGAAATCGTCCCCGCCAAAAGCGAAACCCGCGCCGATATCTCCGCCGTGCGCGAAAACGAAAGCGAAAGCGGCGGCGGCGAAACAACTTCCGCATGCACCGTCGCCGAAAGATTTTCGCCAATGTGCTGCGAATACGAATCAAAAAACACAAAAACCCCTGCCGCAACCGCCGAAGTCGCAACCTGCGCCGCGCCGCGCACCCGCAAAACCCCGTGCGTGCGCGGCAATTCAATTATTTGTTCGCCGGCGCAAATCATTCCCGCCGGACAAGCCGGGCTGGAATCAAAACTCCCGGCATGAAAATCCGAAACGCCGTTTTCCGTGCGCACAGTGTAAGACGCCGTCGCCGAAATCCCCGCCGTAAATGTCAAAGTCGCGCCCGCAAACGACATCGGCGCAAACACCCGCGCCGTCAAAAATGCCGTCGCCGGATTTGTGTTCGCGTGATTGTCGTCGGCAATTACCGCCGCCGTCAAAAACCCCGCATCCGCCCCCGCCGAAACGGTGACAATGTTGTTTGCGTCAACGCCCGCCGCCGCCAAACCCCCGCCGCCTTCCACGCGGTAGGAATAACCGCCGCCCTCGCCCAAATATCCGCCCGAAGCCGAAACCGTCGCCGCCGAAAAAACCGAACCCGTCAACACCGCCCCCGTCAAAACCGCCTGAAACAAAGTAAGCGGCGGCGCCAAAGCAACATCAAGAAAAACCCCCGGCGGATTTGCGAAAACAATTGTTACCGCCACCGTCAACCGCGCCGCCGGATTTTGCGAATCATTCCCCGCAACAGTAACCGAAACCGTCAACGCATTAGCAATCGCCGAAGTCAAAAGCAATCGCCCGGTATCCGCCAGCGATATTCCCGCCGGCAAAGAAGAAACCGCCGAATAGTCATAAGGCAAAATCCCGCCTGCCGCAACAAACCGCGCCAATGTCGCCGTCCCGACAATCCGCGTAGTTAATGTCGCACTAACATCGCTCGCGCCAAACGCGAAGGAATTAATTATGCGAACCGTCACAAACACCGTCCCCGGTTCCGTATTCGCATGATTGTCATCGGCGATAACAGTAGCAGTAAGAGTCCCCACAACCGCCCCGGCGGAAACAGTAACAACCCCGTCCGAATTAACCCCCGCCGCCGCAACACCCCCCCCGCTCTGCAAACGATAAGAATAGTCCCCCCCCGAATTCAAATGTCCGCCGGATGCCGAAACAGTAGCCGCAGTAAGAGTCATCCCCGAAACAATCAAAGCCGCCCCCCGGCGAATATCCAAAGTCAAAGCGGGCGGATTAACAAAAACAACAGTAACCGCCGAAGTCCCCCGCGCCGAAG
>JAHRAH010000094.1 GCA_020027345.1 Gammaproteobacteria bacterium
AGATGTTCGGAGTGGTGAAGAGCGGCGTTGCCTACGACCCCGCCCGCGCCGCCGCCCGCCCCTAAAAAACAACAAGGCAAAAAAAACGCCGCGCCGAGAGTTGACTTTTGACATAGCATCTGTGCTAAGTTGCGCCGCCCCGTTGGGGCTTTTTTGATTTGCTGGATTCCCGCCTTTTAATAGGAGTGCGGGAATGACGCATTGGATTTCCGCTTTTTGACAGGGGTGCGGGGATGACGCGGTTTTTGAGAGTCGGCGTGGACGCCGGGGGGTATGCGTTCCCACGCTGGAGCGTGGGAACGAGGCCCGGCCGTCATTGCGGCGGAAGTTGGAATTCATAGTTTTGCCGGGGGAGAGGAATCTTCGCAATGACTGCGGGGTAGGAGGGACTGTATGGATTCCAGCTTTCGCTGGAATGACGGGGGGTTGATGGATTTAATGGGCGTTCTCCACCCCCCCCGGAATATGCGCCGCCGATTGCCGGGCTTGGATTCAGGGCGAATATGGGGCGAATCCTTTTTCCATGAGCAGGAGCAAATCGTCCCTTAGTGTGCGCGTTTGCCCTTTTGTTTGCCCGCCGGATGTTTTGACGAGGGCGTGCGCGGGGTTGTTTTTTTGCGCGTCGTCGGAAACGCAGAACGCCTGTTTGCCGGCGGCGTCCATAATGCCGCGAACAGCGCCGGCCCCCGCTCGCGCGCAGCCCGCATACCGGGCGCGTTCTTTTTGCCCGCCGATTGCGCGCGCGTGAATATTTTTTTCGCCGCAAATTTCTTCGCGGTCAACGGAGAGTCCGCCGCCCGTCAGATGCCCGCACTGCACAAAATACGCGATTAATCGGCCGTCGCCGCCGATGTCCCGCGGGCTAAAAACCATTCTCGCCAGTGTTTCGCCGTTTGCGACGACGCCCGGATTCGGGGTTATTTTGCTTTGCGCCGTTTTTTCGCAGGGACAGGCGTCTTCCGCCGGCGTTTGCCCGGCGTTCATTCGGCGGCGATTTCTTGTATCAGTCCCAGCAGTTTGGGGGGGATGCCTGCGCGCTTGTAGGGGAGGTCGTCAAAAAGCCGCTCCCCGCTCAGTTTGGCGCCGTAGGAGATTTCGCCGCCGGTGAAGCCGACTTCCAGAAAGTCGGCGCCGCTGCGCCAGACGAAGCCGACATCGCCGTCGCCGGCTATCATCGCTTTCGGCTGCGTTATGCGGAAGGGAATCCGGCGGATGAAGTCCACGGCGTTTTCAATGTCCGCCTTGGCGGGGGCGACGCTTTCTTTTTCGCCGTCCCATCCGGGGGGATAGTCGGCGAGGGAGCGGACGACTTCGCAGATTTCTTCAATGCTTTTTTTTGCCGGCGCGGTGTGCAGGTTTTTTTCCGCCGTTTCTTTGGCGGATTTGCCGCGCAAGCGGGGGGCGCGGCGCGCGGATGCGTTCGGGCGTTTGCTGGCGGGGGCGGACATTGTTGCGGGGATTATACCGTTGTTTTTAATTTGCTGGATTTCCCCCCCCAACCCCCCCACCGGAGATGGGGGGGGTTAACAGTTGATTGGTGCGTTAAAATTTGGGGGTTATGGGGGAGCGGGTGGCGGCTATTGATGTTGGGTCTAATGCTACCCGGCTTTTGTTGGGGACTGTTGACATTCCCGGCAACGACCGCAACAGCCGCAACGACCGCAACAGCCGTAGCGACCGCAACGACCGCAACAACCCTAACGACCGCAGCGACCGCAGCCGCAACAATCGCAATCGCAACGACCGCGACCGCAACAATCGCAGCGACCGCAGTAACCGCAACGGTCGCAACGACCGGGGCGGGGGTGTTGACGGGGGGGCTGTTGACACTGTTGGCGGGGGGTTTTTGGAGGAGATGTTTTTGCGGGTGCCTTTGCGGTTGGGGGGGGGGACTGTTGTGGACGCGGGGAAGGCGCGGCAACTTGGGGAGGTTTTGCGGGGGTATCGGATTCTCATCGGGGCGATGGGGGCGGGGGAATGGCGGGCGGTGGCGACTTCGGCTGTGCGCGAGTGCAGGAACCGGGAGGAGGTGCTGGGGACTGTTCGGCGCGTTAGCGGGGTGGAGTTGCGCGTTCTTGGCGGGCGGGAGGAGGCGGAACTGGTCGGGGGGTTTGTTGCGGCGGCTTTTCCGGCGTCGGCGACGGTTATCAATATGGACACCGGCGGCGGCAGCACCGATTGCGCGCTGGTTTGCGGGGGGACTGTTGCGGACGCCGCTTCGTTTCGCGTGGGGACGGCGCGGCGCGGGGGCGGGGGCGAGCGCGAAAAACGGCGGCTGGGCGACTGGCTGCGGGCGGCGGCGGCGCGCGGGAAAAGCCCGGTTCTCGCCGGCAGCGGCGGGAGCGTGCGCGCGCTGGAATTGATGTGCGGGGGGGTGATTAGCGAACGGTCGCTGGCGCGGCGGCTGCCGACGGTTTGCGCGATGACGGTGCGGGAGCGCGCGCTGCGCTTTCGGCTTTCGCCCGACCGGGCGGCGAGCATTGCGCCGGCGATGCGGATATACCGTTTCGCACTCGCCGCCTGCGGGGTTCGGCGGCTGCGGGCGGTCGGCGGGGGATTGTGCCAAGCGGTTATAATGGAAATGACGGCGGAGATGGCGCGGAAAAAACAGGGGCAATGACAGTCAGCGTTTTTGATCTTTTCAAGATTGGGGTGGGGCCTTCCAGCTCGCACACCGTTGGGCCGATGATTGCGGCGCGGCGGTTTGTTTGCGGGCTTGCCGAGGGGGGACTGTTGGACGGTTGCGCGCGGGTGCGGGCGGAGTTGTATGGTTCGCTGGGCATAACCGGGCGGGCGCACGGTTCCACGAAGGCGGTGCTTTTGGGCTTGGAGGGGGAGACGCCGGAGGGACTGGTGATTGACGACATCCCCGCGCGGCTTTCGGCGATTCGCGAGGAAAAACGGCTGCTGCTGCTGGGCGAGCGGCGCGTGGCGTATAACGAGCGCGAGGATTTGGTACTGCATCGGCGGAAGAGTTTGCCTTACCATCCGAACGGTTTGGTGTTTCGCGCTTATGACGGGGAGGGCGCGGAGATTATGGCGCGGGCTTTTTATTCGGTCGGCGGGGGGTTTGTGGTGGACGAAGAAGCGGCGGCGGCGGGCGGGAGCATTCTGGCGGACGAGGGCCGCCCGGCTGTGCCGCATCCTTTTGCGAGCGGGAAGGAGCTGCTGGAGATTTGCGCGCGGACGGGGCTTTCCTTTTCGGGGGTGATGATGGCAAACGAAAAGGCGCTGCGCCCGGAAGAGGAAATCCGTGAGAAGTTGCGGGCGATATGGCGGGTGATGCAGGAATGCGCCGAGCGCGGGGGGATGACGGAAGGGGTGTTGCCCGGGGGTTTGGAAGTTAAGCGGCGGGCGCCGATGCTTTTTCGGCGGTTGCGGGAGCAGGAGGGGGACGGTTCCGGGGACGGTGGTGGTAACGGTCCCGGCGCGGGCGCGGGGTTTCTGGCGATGGATTGGGTGAACGCTTGGGCGATTGCGGTGAACGAAGAAAACGCGGCGGGGGGACGAGTGGTGACGGCGCCGACGAACGGTGCGGCGGGGGTGGTTCCTGCGGTTTTGCATCACTATGCGCGGCATTGCGCGGGGGCGGACGAAGAGGGGGTTGTGCGGTTTTTGCTGGCGGCGGCGGCGGTGGGGGCGCTCTACAAAATGAACGCCTCCATCAGCGGTGCGGAAGTGGGGTGCCAGGGCGAGATTGGTTCGGCTTGCTCTATGGCTGCGGCGGGGCTGGCGGAGGTTTCGGGGGCGACGCCGGCGCAGGTGGAGAATGCGGCGGAGATTGCGATGGAGCACAATCTGGGTTTGACTTGCGATCCCATCGGGGGGCTTGTGCAGATTCCGTGCATAGAGCGCAACGCCGTGGGGGCGAACAAGGCGATCAACGCTGTGCGGCTGGCGCTGGCGGGGGACGGGACGCATTTTGTTTCGCTGGACAAAGTGATAAAAACGATGCGGGAGACCGGGCGGGATATGAAGGACAAATACAAGGAGACGGCGCGCGGGGGACTGGCGGCGAATGTTTTGGAAGTGCCTGTGAGTATCGTGGAATGCTGAGGGCTTCGGGGGTTTCGGGGTTTTTTGTTGACAGGGCGGCGGGCGGCAAGGCATAATATGCGGTTTGCAAAGGATTTTCCTCGGGGGGAGGATTTGCTTCGCGGGGGCCAAGTAGCTCAGTCGGTAGAGCAGGGGCCTGAAAAGCCCTGTGTCGGTGGTTCAATTCCGCCCTTGGCCACCTTTTTTGGTTTGGGTTGCCCCCCCCCAGCCCCCCCCATCGGAGATGGGGGGGGGGTTAATTTGTTTGGGGTTTCCCCCCCCCAGCCCCCCCCATCCCCCGCTTTCGCGAGGGCGGGCTTGATGGGGGGGGGGTTGGTTTGTTTTGGGGTTTCCCCCCCCCCGCCCCCCCCAACCCCCGCTTTCGCGAGGGCGGGCTTGATGGGGGGGGGGTTGGTTTGTTTGGGTTTTCCCCCCCCCAACCCCCCCCATCGGAGATGGGGGGGGGGACTCTTTTTGGCGGCGGTTGCGCTGGCGGGGGTGTTGGCGGTGACGGGGACGGTTGCGGCGGGGGATGGGGTGGAGGATTGGGTGGATTCTTATCGGGCTTTTTATCGGGGGCTGCATGGGGACAGCGCGGCGGCGGCGCGGGATTTTGCGGCGCTGGGGGAGTCGCGGCGGAAACCGGAGTTCTTTCGGGAAGCGGCGCGGGAGGCAATGCAGGCGCGGGAGTTCGGGCTGGCGGCGCAATATGCGGCGCGGTGGTTTGCCTTCGGCGGCGGAGCAAAAGCGCGGTTGCGGCGGGCCGAGGCGCTGCTTTATGGCGGCAAGTGGACGCCCGCCGAGGCCGAGTTTGCCGCGCTGCTGCGCGACAAGGCGCTGAGCGACGCGGATTTGTATGGCTATCTGCGGCGCGCGCCGGGGAAGGAAAGCGTGGCGGCGGGGGGACGGCTCTTTTCGCTGAACGCCGCCGGGCAGGAATACCTCGCGCGTCTTGCCTTCGCCGCCGGGGACTTCGCGACGGCGGAAAACGCGGTTAAGGCGGGGCTCGCCGCCGGGGGCGAACGGGCGATTTTGCATTTCCTGCGCGCGCAAGTGGCGGCGGCAAAGGACGGCGCCGCCGGGGTCGCGCGCGCTTTGCGGGAATACATCGCCGCCGGCTGTCCGGGCGTTTCCGAAGAGGGCGCCTGCGCCGAGGCGCCGGTCTTTTACGCCTACCGCCGTCTGTTTGCATCCATCCCGCAATGGGACGCGCCGCTGCAAAGCCCGGCGGAATACATCCAGCAATCCGCCGTCGCCGCCGCCGAACTCTGGGAACAAGCCGGCGACCCCGCGCGCGCGCGCGCCTATTACGACCGGCACCGCGGCGATTACTTCCCCGCGCTCTTCGGCATCGCGCGGATGGAAAACCGCGCCGGCAACAAAGCGGCGGCGCTGCAACTTTTGGACAAAGCGAAAGTGGAGGACGACGCGCAGTTCGCATTGCGCGAAGTGACGGCGGCGGCGATAATAGGCGAACTCTTCGGCGGCGGGAAAAAGCTGGAACGGCTCGCCGAAGCGCGGAAGGTCGCGCCGGACAACTACCGTTTGCTTTACGACCACTCGCTCGCCGCGGAGGAGACGGGCGATTTGCACGGCGCGCTGCGGCTTTTGGAAAAAATGACGCGGCTCTATCCCGGCGACGCGCACGCATGGAACGCGCTGGGGTATGTCCTCGCCGACAACAAAATGCAACTGGCGAACGCGGAGATTTACATCAAGCGGGCGATGAGCTTGCGCGCCGACGATCCGAATATCATTGACAGTTTGGGGTGGCTGTATTACCGGCAGGGCAAACTCGCGGAAGCGCAGGTTTTGCTCGCGCACGCCGCGCGGGTTTCCGGGGCGGCCGAGATTGCGGCGCATTTGGGGGAGGTTCTCTGGGAGCGCGGCGAACGCAAACAGGCGCGGGAGGTTTGGAAGGCGGCGCTGGCGCGGCATCCTAAGAATAAGGTTTTGCTGGAGACGCTGGCGCGTTATCGGCCTTTTGGGGAATGATTGGGATTTCCCCCCCCCAACCCCCCCCATCGGAGATGGGGGGGGGGAAGAGCGCGTTATCGGCCTTTTGGGGGATGATTGGGATTTTCCCCCCCCAGCCCCCCCCATCGGAGATGGGGGGGGGGAAGAGCGCGTTATCGGCCTTTTGGGGGATGATTGGGATTTTCCCCC
>JAHRAH010000131.1 GCA_020027345.1 Gammaproteobacteria bacterium
GGGGGGGGGGGTCGGAGTTTTCCGCCCCCATCGCAGAGGGGGACGGCAAACTCCGGGGGGGTGGAGAGCGTCCGTCACCGTCGGCAACAACCGTTGTTAATTCCCCCCCCCCATCTCCCAAAGAAACTTTTTTAACCCCCCCCCCATCTTTGATGGGGGGGGCTGGGGGGGGGAAACCATCAGTCCCCCCCAAAGCCAAAACAACAGCAAACGCCTCCTTAGTAGCCGCAACATTATGCACGCGAAAAACACTCCCCCCCCCCCGCGCAAAAAGCAAAGCCGCCAAAACCGCGCTAACACCGTCGCGCCCCCTCGGCGAACGCTCAGCATCCCCGTCCCCCAAAAAACGAAAAAGCGACTTCCGCGAAAAACCGGCAAGCACCGGAAAACCCCCGCCGACAGTTTGCAGTTCCCGCAACAGTTCCCAGTTTTGTTCCATAGTTTTGCCGAAACCAATTCCCGGATCCAAACATATCCGCCGTTTGTCGACGCCCGCGTCCGTCAACTCCCCCGCCCGCCGCCGCAAAAAACCGCCGACCTCGCCGAGCAAATCTGCGTAATCCGTCATCGTTTGCATTGTTTGCGGAACGCCGCGCATGTGCATTATCACGACGCCGCAATCGCTTTCGCAAACAGCGGCGCGCGATTCCGCGTCGCGCATTCCGCCGACATCGTTAATAATGGTCGCCCCCGATTGCAATGCCGCGCGCATTACCGACGCTTTGCGAGTGTCGGCGGAAACAACCGCGCCGCGCGCGGCAAGTTTTTCAATCACCGGCAGCACCCGTTTTTTTTCCTCTTCCGCGCAAACTTCGGCCGCGCCGGGGCGAGTGGATTCGCCGCCGACATCAATTATGTCCGCCCCTTCGCCGAGCAAGCGCAGTCCTTGTTCCGCCGCTTTTTCCGCCGTGTCAAAAACCCCGCCGTCGGAAAAAGAATCCGGCGTCGCATTGACAACCCCCATTATCAGCGGCGCCGAAAGCCGCAGGCGAAAACGCCCGCAAAGCCAAGAGTCCCCCCCCCCGCCGTTTTCTTTCGCGCGCATTTTCGCCGTCATTATAAACCGCGATTCGCGTTTTGCGAAGAAAGCATCCCCGACAAAACGCGCGTTTCGCCGTGCTGCAAAACCGCAAAGTCCTCCGCCGTCAACCCCGCCCGCGCGCGCGCCTCCCGCAATTTTTTCGGCGGCTCGTCCATTCGTTCGTCGGTCAGCGAAAAACTCCCCCAATGACTCGCCACAGCAAAACGCGCGCCGATGTCCGAAAATATCCGCACCGCTTCCTCCGGATTAATGTGCGCGTCCTTCATAAACCACCGCGGCTCATAAGCGCCTATCGGAATGACCGCCAAATCCGCCGCGCCGTAACGCGCGCGAATGTCCGCAAAATCGCGAGTGTATCCGGTGTCGCCGACAAACAGCGCGCGCAACTGCGGCGACCGAATCAGCCACGCCGCCCAAAGCGTTTTGTTGCGGTCCCACGGCAAACGCGAACTCCAATGCTGGCACGGCGCGGCGGTAACAGTCAGCGCGCCCAGTCGCGCCGACTGGTGCCAGTCCAATTCGCGCACGGTTTTCGCGCCCATCGCGCGCAAATCTTCGCCAAGTTTTAACGGCGCAAAAAACACCGGCGGATTGTTCTTTTGTTTTTTCAAAAGCGCTTTTATGGTGCGCGAATCCAAATGATCGTAATGATTGTGCGAAATCAAAACCGCGTCAACCGGCGGCAGTTCTTCCAGCGCAATCCCCGGCGGAGTCGTCCGCTTGGGCCCCGCAAAAGAAACCGGCGAAGCCCGTTCGGAAAAATGCGGGTCGGTGAGAATGTTCATCCCCGCAGTTTGCAAAAGAACGGTGGCATGCCCGATCCAGGTAACCGTCGCCTCCCCCCGGTTCCCCCGCAAAAAAGCGGAGTCCCTCCCCTCCGCCAACGGAAAAGAAATCGGCGCATACCCGGGCGACTCCCTCCGCCACCGCGCAAGCGCCGAAGCCGGCTTATTAATCGCCCCAATATAATTATTCCGAAATGT
>JAHRAH010000147.1 GCA_020027345.1 Gammaproteobacteria bacterium
CGATTATCAAAACGGGCCAATAATCTACTGCCAAAACGCCCCTCAAACCCTTACCCTGCTTGAAAAACCACAAAGCAAATCCCACACAAAATGACACTTAACCCCTCCAGCGTGGGAACGCATACCCCCCGGCGTCCACGCCGACCGCAGCCGCCACCCCCGCGCTTAACGAACGGTTACCCCCCAATCATCCCCCGGTATATCCGCAAGTCCGTCGCCCCTTCCGTCCCGAAAAGCAAAACGCGCGAACTCGCCGTCAGCCCGAGGCGGCGGCGCAACTCCCCCCCCCGCGCCGCCGCAAACAAAAGCGCCAAACCCGCGACCGCCGATTCGCCGGCGACGACGCGCGGCTTGTTGCAATGCAAAAAACGCATCGCCGGAGCGACGCAATCTTCCGGCACAGCCGCAAAATCATTTGCGCCCGCGAGCAGTATCGGAAAAGCCAAGCGCGAAACTTCGCCGCAACTCAAACCCGCCATCACCGTCTCTTTTTCCAGCGCGACCGACTGCGGTTTTCCCGCGCGCGCGCTCGCAAACAAACAAGCGGCGAGAGTCGGCTCAGCAACGACAAACCTCCCCCGCCGCGCGCCGAGTTTTTGCCAAAGCCGCGCGCAAAGCGCCGCCGCCAAACCGCCCACCCCGCCCTGCACAAAAACATGCGAAGGCAAAACCCCGCGCGGCAACTGCGCAAGCGCCTCGTCAATCATCAAACCGTAACCCGCCATAACAAAACGCGGCAGCCGCCGAAGATTGCCGCAAACAGTGTCCGAAACAATCGTCCACCCCTCGCGCCGCGCGTCCTTTGCCGCCGCGCGAAGGGAATCGTCATAGTTGCCGGCGACGCGCACCGCAATCGCCCCGTATTTTTCTATCGCCCGTTGCCGCCCCGCGCTCACATTTTCGTGCAAATAAATCCGGCAGCGGCAGCCGAACTTTTGCGCCGCCCATGCGACCGCGCGCCCGTGATTGCCGTCGGTCGCCGCCGCAACGGTAACCTTCCCCGCCGCCGCCAAAGCGCGCCGCGAAAAATCCCCGGAAAAAACATCGCAATCTTTAACGCCCGCTTTTTGCAATGCGTCGCGCAGGGCGATTCCAACGGCATAACCCCCGCCCAATGCCTTGAAACTGCCGACGCCGAAGCGCGACGATTCGTCCTTGTAAAAAACGCGCGCGACCCCCGCCTTCTTCGCCGCCGCGCCCAGCGCAATCAGCGGCGAAGGACGGTAACCGCGCCACCGTTGTATTTCCGCCGCCGCAGCGTCCGTCATTGCCGGCGGCAAAAACGCATGCAGTCGCCGCGGATAGTCCCCCGCGCGCGAACAGCGGCGATTGACAAAATGCCAGTAACCGTTTTCGCAAAATTCGTTTTTGTTCATCCCCATTCCCTTTCCAGAAGCCGCCCGCGGTTTTGTATTTTCGCGTCGCATTTTAACTCGCGTAAAGCCGCCCACGCCAAAGTTTGATTGCTGCAAAAAACCGGAATGTTTAATTCCGATTCCAACTCCGACAAAACTTCCGAAGCGCGCAAAGCGGTGCAGGAAATAAAAAGCGCGTCCGCCGAAGAATCAACAGCCGCCCGCGCCGAACGCGCTATCTCCGCGGGCGGAATCCCGGCGGCGTCAATGTCCGATTCCATTCCCATCCCCAGAATATTCACCGGCGCAATTTCCAAATCCGCAAACGCGCGCGCCATTTCGCAATTGATTTCTTTTATGTAAGGCGTGAGAAACGAAACGCGCTTTGCCCCGGCGCGCTTTATCGCCGCCGCCGCCGCCGTCAGCGGAGTTATCACCGCCGCCCGCGGATGCGACTGCCGTATCAGCCGCCGCGTTTTTTCCAAACCGATGGCCGCCGAACCGGAAGTGCAGCCGTATATCACCGCGTCCGTTTTCGCCCCCGGCAATATCCCCGCGGCCGCGCGCGCAAGGTCGCCTTCCATCGCGCGCAAATTCGCAAGCGTCATCGGATTCGCGTTCAATACGCGGTTTGTAAAAATGCCGACTCCCTCCGGAAGCATCCGCCGCAAATCGCGCTCTATCGTCAAATCGGTCGCAAGCGCGACGACGCCGAGTTTTCCGAGCGGCGCGATATTTTCCAAAGCGCCCTTATAAACCGTCTCGCCGACGCGCGTTTCCGTCACCGCAAAAAAAGCGAAACCATTTCTTCCGGCGCGGGGTCGCTCAGCCATTCCACGCCGGTTTTTGTTATTGCAATGTTTTCTTCGCGCACCATCGCCCGCCCCGATTCCATAACGAGCGAGGGTTCCAAAGCCAGCACAGTCCCCGGTTTGAGAACGGTCTCGTCGCCGCGCATCAGCGAAGGCGGCTCCGTCAACTGCAAGCCGACTCCATGCCCGAAGCGCACCCCCGCGCCGCTTGCGCCGTAACCCTTGCGCGTTATTGCGCTTTCCATCGCCCGCCACAAATCTTCCGCCGCCGCCCCCGGGCGCGCGGCGGCAAAACCCTCGCGCAAAGCATAATGCAAAACCCCGTGCGCTTTGCGCGCGTTTATTGTTTTTTTTGCGGAGTCCCCCGCGCGATAGTTGCGGCAGAAATCGCAATAGTAACCGTCAAAAACCGCGCCAGCGTCAATCATTAACATATCCCCCTCCGAAAGCCGCTTTTCGCCGGGCGGCATTATGATGCTTTCGCAGCCGTCCGCGCCCGAAGCCGCCGCCAAATACGCAAGCGAATCGGCCCCGCGCAAAAGCAAACTGCGCGCAAAGCGGCGGGTTATGTCGCGCTCGCGCATTTCCCCGCGCGCGTCTTCCGGCAATCCGGCGAAAGCGGCGGAAGTCGTTTTTGCAATATGCCGCATCTTTTGTATTTCCGCGGACGATTTTCGCATGCGCGCCCGCAAAACCGCATCGGAACAATCCGCAATTGTTCGCGGACGCAAAAGCCCGCGCAGTTTTGCAATGTCGTTTTGCGGCATTCGCACAATAGTCCCCGCTCCGAGCGTCATTCCGACCGCGCCGTTTTGCGGCGAAAAACCGCAAAGCGTTTCGGCAAGCAATGAGACGCCCTCGTCCTCCGGGCGCGGCGAATTCCAGCAACGGATTTCGCCGACATATCGTTTTGCCATCGCGGTTTTTCCCATTTCGGGGACGACCGCAACCGGCATCCCGCGCGCGGGCAAAACGACAAACCACGGCCGCGTCGGGCTCGCAAAAAAATCCGTGAGAAAACCGGTGAAATAAAAAATGTCCGCGGCCGTCGTAAACAAAACCGCGTCCCATCCGGCGCGCGCCATTTCTTTTTGCATTAATTTCGCGCGCGCGGAAAACTCCGCGGACGCAAAACCCCGCGCCGGTTCCGTTTTCATTGTTGTTTTCGTTTTCGCTTTCGCCGTTGTCATTGTTGTTCTTCCGGCGGCAGAAAAAGCGCGAGCAAATCGTTGAGAAAGCGCGCGCCCCGCACAGTCGGGCGAATGCGCGAAGGAGTCCGTTCAATTAATCCTTCGCATTCCGCAATTTGCAATTGCGATTCCACAACCGCAGTAGTCGCCCCCGCGCGCGCGAACAAATCGCCGGGCGCAAAACCGTCAACAAGCCGCAGCGCATTAAGCAAAAACTCAAAAGCCGCCTCGCCCCCGCAAACTTCGCGCCGCTCGCCGACGGCATCCGCATTATCCCCGCCGTCCGCCAAAGCGCGGCGCATATATTCGCGCGGATCTTTTATGCGCGCCTGCCGGAATATCCGCCCGGCAACGGTAACTTTGCCGTGCGCGCCCGCGCCCAATCCCAGGTAATCGCCAAAGCGCCAGTAATTAAGATTGTGCGCGCATTCCCCTCCCTCGCGCGCAAAAGCCGAAACTTCATAACGGCAATAGCCGAGCGATTCCGCTTCCGCCGCAAGCGCCTCGCCCGTTTGCGCGGCGGAATCGCAATCCGGCAAACGCGCCGGCGGGCGGCGGAAAAAAGGAGTGCCCGGTTCCAAAGTCAATTGATACAGCGAAAGATGACGCGGCGAAAAATCCGCCGCCGTCCGCAAATCGGCGAGCGCCATCGCTTCCGTTTGCCCCGGCAATGCGTGCATTAAATCCAAATTGAAATTGTCAAAAACAGCCGCCGCTTGTTCCGCCGCTTTTTTTGCCTGCGCGCCGTCGTGCGCGCGGCCGATGGCCGCGAGCATACCGTCGTCAAAACTTTGCGCGCCCAGAGAAAGCCGCGAAACGCCGAGCGCGCGGTATTCGGCAAAGCGCCCCGCGTCGGCCGAACCGGGATTCGCCTCCATCGTCAATTCCATATCCGGCGCGATATTAAAAAGCGCGCGCAATCCCGAAAGCAGTTTTTCCAAAGCCCGCGGCGAAAACAAACTCGGCGTCCCCCCGCCGAAATACCCCGCGCAAACGCGCCGCCCCCAAACATCGGGCAGCGCCCGCTCGGCGTCGGCGAGCAGCGCGCGAACATATTCCTCCTCCGGCAAATCCTCCGGCGCCTTGTGCGAATTGAAATCGCAATACGGGCATTTGCGAACGCACCACGGAAAATGCAAATACAAAGCAAGCGGCGGCGGCGCCGAAACGCGCGCGGGAATGTCAACGGCGACAACTTCCGCGCCGGGAATATTTTTAACCGCCGCCGCCATAATAATCATCGCCGCCCGCGGATGCGGCCGTTTGCGCGGGAATAATCCCCCGCCGCGCAAGCCCGGCGACAAGCACGCGCAAAGATTTTCCTCGGTGACTGACGCGGTTTTTTTCCGCCGCCGTCATTTCCGCGCCGGTTTTCCCGACTGCGGAATCATAAAACAAAGAATCGTAACCGAAACCGTTATTCCCCCGCGGCGCGCTCAGAATTTCCCCGCGCCAAAACCCCTCCGCAACCAGCGGCGCCGAATCCCCCGCCGAACAAACAAAAACCATAGCCGCATAATAAAACGCCCCCCGATTGTTTTTCTCATTGTCCCCCCCATCCATCTTTGATGAAGACACTTCTACCCCCCCCCATCTTTGATGGGGGGGGCTGGGGGGGGGAAAATCTCCCGCAACAGTTTGCAATTATTCTCTTCATCACTCGCCCCCTCCCCCGCATAACGCGCCGAAAAAACCCCCGGCGCCCCCCCGAGCGCGGCGACGACCAGCCCCGAATCGTCGGCAAGCGCCGGCAGTTGCGCCGCCCGCGCGCAGTGCCGCGCCTTCGCCAGCGCGTTTTCCAAAAAAGTGCAATG
>JAHRAH010000157.1 GCA_020027345.1 Gammaproteobacteria bacterium
CCGGTGTTGAACAAGACCGACCTCCCCGCCGCCGACCCCGAAGCCGCCGCCGCCGAAGTGGAAGCGATGACCGGCATCAGCGCAAGCGGCGCCGTGCGCGTCAGCGCCAAAACCGGCGAGGGCGCCGAAGCCCTGCTGGAAGCCCTGATAAAACGGGTGCCGCCGCCGCGCGGGAACGCCGCCGCCCCGCTGCGCGCGCTCATTTTTGATTCGTGGTTTGACAAATACCTCGGCGTGGTCGTTCTCGCACGGGTGATGGACGGCGAGATGCGCGAAGGAATGCGCGTGAAGTTTATGGCCAGCGGCGAAGAGCGCGATTGCGAATCGCTGGGCGTGTATACCCCGAAGTGGCAGCCGCGCGGGAAGCTCTCCGCCGGCGAAGTCGGCTGCGTCATCACCGGGCTGAAAAACCTGGGCGCGGCGCAAGTGGGCGACACTCTCACAAGCGCGGAAGCGCCCTGCGCGAAGGCGCTGCCGGGCTTTCGCCGGGTGAAGCCGCATGTGTTCGCCAGTTTTTTCCCGGCGAGCCCGAACGACTTCCCCCTGTTGCGCGAGGCGGCGGAAAAACTGCGCCTCAACGACACCGCATTGGTTTTTGAAACCGAAAACTCCCCCGCGCTCGGCTTTGGCTTGCGCTGCGGCTTTTTGGGTATGCTGCATTTGGAAATCACGCGCGAGCGGCTGGAACGCGAATACCGTCTCAGCATCATCGCCGCGTCGCCGGGCGTCTCCTACCGCGTGGAAACGACCGGCGGCGAAACTGTGGAAGTGGACCATCCCTCCCGAATGCCCGACCCTTCTTCGGTGCGCCGCATATTGGAGCCGGTCGTCGCCGTGACTGTCGTTACCCCGGCGGAACATATCGGCGGGGTGATGCGCGCCGCCGCCGAATGCCGCGCGGCGTATAAAGGCGCGGATTACGCCGGCAAGCAGGCGGTGTTGCATTACGAGGCGCCGCTGGCGGAGCTCATCGGCGGCTTTTTCTCGCGCTTGAAGTCGGTGAGCCGCGGCTTTGCGACGATGGATTACGAGTTTTTGGAATACCGCCCGGCGGATGTCGCGCGGCTGGACATTCTCATAAACGGCGACCGCATAGACGCGCTGGCGGCGATGGTCCCGCGCGAACTCGCCGCCGAGCGCGGGCGCGAAACCGCGACCAAACTGCGCGAGATGATACCGCGGCAGATGTTTGATGTCGCCATTCAGGCCGCAGTCGGCGGCAAGATCGCCGCGCGCGAGACGGTCAAGGCGCTGCGCAAGAATGTCACCGCGAAGTGCTACGGCGGCGATGTCAGCCGCAAGCGCAAACTGCTGGAAAAGCAAAAGGCGGGGAAGAAGCGAATGAAACAATTCGGGCGCGTGGAAATTCCGCAGGAGGCCTTTTTGGCGGCGCTGCGGCGCGACGAATAACAACAAGCGGAAAAGCGGAAAGCGGTGTATTCCACGGACTTGGTGTTTTTTCTTTTGTCGTCGGCGGCGGGGCTGCTCTGGTTTTATTACGCCGCCAGCCGCGCCCATGCCGACCCCGACCGGCGCGGCGTCGTCGTTTTCTGGCGCGACATATTCATTATCTTTTTCGCGGTGTTTGTTTTCCGCGGGTTTTTTTACGACTGGTTCAAAATACCCTCCAACTCCATGCAGCCGACGCTGCGGATTGGCGATTATGTGCTGGTGGAAAAAAACCATTACGGCTACCGCTTTCCGGTTTTGCATTGGCGGCTTTCGGCCGGCGAGCCGCCGAAGCGCGGGCAGATTGTCGTCTTTCGCAAGCCCGGCGACGAAGTGTATTTTATCAAGCGCATCATCGCGCTGCCCGGCGACAAAATCAGTTATCTGAACGGCGTCTTTTACATTGACGACAGGCGCATAGATTCCCGCTCCGCCAACATTATGCATTTTTACAGCGGCGAAACGATGGAGGGCGGCGGCGGCTTTCGCCGTTCCGGTATGCTCTTTCGCGAATACCTGCCCGATGTCCCCGGCTGGCACGGCATCCTGCTGGACGCAAACCGCCGCGCCGAAGTGTCCAGCGCGCCCGACGACCGCTGCAAACTCACGAACCTGCTGAACGGAGGGCGCATTCTGGATTGCGAAGTGCCGCCCGAACATTATTTTGTCGCCGGCGACAACCGCGACCACAGCAACGACAGCCGCTATTGGGGACTGTTGCCGGCGACGCATTTAATCGGACCGGCAGTGCGCGTGCTTTATAATTTCTCGCACAGCGAGCGCGCCGGGTTGTCGCTCGCGCCGAGAAAAGAAGCGACCGGCAAAACGGAAACGAAAACGGTTGACGGTAACGACGGCGACGACGATGACAATAACGGCGATGCCGATGACGATAATAACGATAACGACAACGGCGACGGCGATGATGCGCAAAACTGAAACGCCGCTGCATTTGTTTAATAAACCCGCGCTCGCCCGCCGCGCATTGCGGCACAAAAGCGCGGGGCCGCCCGACAACGAAAGATTGGAATGGCTCGGCGATTCGCTTTTGGAGTTTTTGGTCTCGCGCGCGCTTTACGAAAAACGCCCGCCGCTTTCCGAAGGCGAAATGACGCTCGCGCGCGAAAAACTGATTAGCGGCGCGTCGCTTTCCGCGCTCGCGCGCAAGGAAGGACTGCAGGATTTAATGCAAACCGCAAAAGGCGCGCCGATGACCGACTCCATGCTCGCCGGGGCGATGGAAGCGTATATCGCCGCGATCTATTTGGACGGGGGACAGTCCGCGGCCGAAGCGGCGGCAAAGCGACTCTTCGCCGAACGCTGGCGCGAACTGAACGCATTGCTCGCCGCCGGCGACGACCTCAAAAATCCCAAAACCGCACTGCAGGAAATCGCCCAAACCGGCGGCGGCAAACCGCCCGAATATCTTTTGCAAAAAGAAAACGGCAAGGCAAGGTTCGCCGTGGAATGCATAATAAACGAAAAACTCTGCGCCCGCGGCGAAGGAAACAGCCGCCGCGCCGCCGAACAAGAAGCCGCCAGAAAATGCCTGAAAAAACTCGCCAAAAAGAAATGACCCCCGGCAACAAAACCAATACCCCCCGCCGCGCAGCGACGGGGGGTATTCCAATAAAACAAATTAACCCCCCCCCCATCTTTGATGGGGGGGGCGGGGGGGGGGAAACCGTCCCCATCGTCGCCGTCGTCGGCCGCCCCAACGCCGGAAAGTCCACGCTCATAAACGCCGCCGCCGGGCATAAAGCCGCAATTGTCTCGCGCCGCCGCCAAACAACGCGCGCAAGCGTGCGCGCCCTTTGCGAACGAAACGGCGCGCAATTTATGCTCGCGGACACTCCCGGCTGGCAGGCAAAGCGCGGCGATTCTTTCAACCGCGCCCTCAACGCCGGAGCCGAGCGCGCGGCGGGCGAAGCCGCGGCGATTATCTTCACCGTCCCCGCGCTTTGCTGGGGCGCGGAAGAAAACCGCCTGCTGGAAAAAATAGGCGAACACCCCGCGCTCGTCGTCGCCGCAAACAAAACCGATTTGCTTTCCGACCGCAATTTGCTTTTGCCCTTTTTTGCGAAGGTGGACGAGATATGCAAGCCGCGCGCGATTGTCCCGGTGTGCGCGCTCAAAAACCGCGGCGTCGGCGAACTGCTGGACGCGGTTATTAAAACATTGCCGCCGCAAACGGTTGCGGCCGCATCGGCGCAACCGTCGCAATCGCCGATGGCGAATATAACAACGGCTGAAAAAGAATTCTTATTCGCCGAAGCGTTGCGCGAGAAATTGTTTATTGCTCTCGGCGAAGAACTCCCCTACCGCGCCGCCGTTCTTGCAAGTTGCCCGCCGCGGCGCGGGAGGACATTGCGCGTGGACGCCGAGATATTTGTGGAAAAAGAATCGCAAAAAGCGATAGTCGTCGGCGCAGCCGGCGCAAAACTCAAAAAACTCGCAAGCGCCGCCCGCCGCGATATGGAAAAAATCGCCGGGGAAAAAGTGTTCCTCGCCGTGCGCGTGCGCGCAAAAAAATGGCGGCAGGACAAACAACTGCTCGCGCAAATGCGCGTTTTGCCGTCGGCGCCGTAAAACTATGAACGGCAAAAACAAAACCAACGCCGAAAGCGAAAGCAAAGTTTTGCTCGGCGTAAACATAGACCACATCGCAACCGTCCGGCAGGCGCGCGGCGAGGAATATCCGCGCGCGCAAGCCGCCGCAAAAGAAGCGCTCGCCGGCGGCGCCGATTTCATCACCGTGCATTTGCGCGAAGACCGCCGACACATTCAGGATTCCGATTTGCCGCTTGTCGCCGCGGCCGACGCCAACTGGAATTTGGAAATTGCGGCGACCGAAGAAATGCTGCTAATCGCCGCAGCCGCAGCGCCGCGCAGCGTTTGCATCGTCCCCGAACGGCGCGAAGAACTCACCACCGAAGGCGGACTGAACGCGCGCGCGCAGGAAACCCGCTTGCGCGATTTTTGCGAAAAACTGCGCGAGGGCGGAATGGAAACCTCGCTCTTCATAGACCCCGAAAAAGAACAAATAGCCGCCGCCGCGCAAACCGGCGCCGACGCCGTGGAACTCCACACCGGCGCCTACGCCCGCGACGGCGACATCGCGCAATTGCAAAAAGCCGCGGAGTTTGCCGCAAAAAAAGAACTGCAAGTAAACGCCGGGCACGGTTTGCGTTTGGAAAACGCCGCCGCCGTCGCCGCCCTCCCGCAAATTGCCGAGCTCAACATCGGGCATTTTTTAATCGCCCGCGCATTGTTCATCGGCCTGCGCGCCGCCGTCGCCGAAATGTCCGAAGCAATCAAAAACGCCCGATGATTGCGAAAATAAACAACGGTCTCGTTACACCTCTCCAGAGGTGTAACGCATCCAAAAATAGCGGGCGTCCCCGCCCGCTCCAACAAGGGCGCCCGCAATGATAATCGGAATCGGCTCCGACATCGTCGCGCTCCCCCGATTAAAACGGTTGTTGTCCGCGCACCCGCAACGACTGCCGAAAAAACTTCTCGGCGAAAACGAAGAACGCCGCTTTTGGCTTTCGCCGCGCCGCTGCGAATTTCTCGCCGCGCGCATCGCCGCAAAAGAAGCGCTGGCAAAAGCGCTCGGACTGGGAATGCGCGCGCCCCTCGGCTGGCGCCGCGTCGCCGTGGAACGCGAAGAAAACGGAAAACCCTTTTTTGTTTTCGCCGACGCGATGCAAAAACATTTGCGCGAGCGCGGAATCGCCCGATGCCATTTGAGCATCACCCACGACGGCGATTATGCCGCGGCGACCGTCGTCGCCGAAAGCGCACGGTAACAATGCAAACGGCAACACAAAAAAACGCGCGCGATGATTTTTCCGGACGGTTGATGCTCGCACTGGAAGGCGGCGAAACATTAACCGCCGCCGACCGCAAACGGCTACGGCATCCCGCGCTCGGCGGAGTGATACTTTTTGCGCGAAACTTTTCCACCGCCGCGCAACTGCGCCAACTCACGGCATCCCTCCGCCGCGCCGCCGGGCGCGACATTGTCATAGCCGCCGACCAGGAAGGCGGGCGCGTGCAAAGGTTTTGCGAAAACGGCTTTTCTGTTTTGCCGCCGGCCTCCGCATTCGCGCAAACCGCAAACGGCGAAGAATGCGCGCGCGCGGCGGGGACGGTGATGGCTGCGGAATTAATCGCCGCCGGAGTGGATTTGAGTTTTGCGCCGGTGCTGGATTTGCGCGGGCGCTCCCGCATCATCGGCGAGCGCGCTTTTTCCGAAAACCCGCGCGCGGTTTTTTCGCTTGCGCATTCCTTCGCTTTGGGAATGCGCGAAGCCGGAATGCAGTGCTGCGGAAAACATTTTCCCGGACACGGCGCCGCCGCCGCCGACTCGCACAAAACACTTCCCGTGGACAAACGCAAATACGAAACAATCGCCGCGCGCGATTTGACACCCTTCGCCGAATGGGCGAAAGCGAAAATGCCGGCGCTGATGACGGCGCACATTGTTTATTCCGAATGCGACAACAACCCCGCGACCTATTCCCGCTTTTGGCTGCGCGAAGTTTTGCGCCGCCGCTTAAATTTCGGCGGGCTGACAATAAGCGACGACCTTTCCATGGCCGGCGCCGACATCGGCGGAATCGGCAAACGATTAAAAAAAGCCCGCGCCGCCGGCTGCGATTTGTTTTTGATATGCTCCCCCGAAAACCTGAACGAATCCCTCGCCGCCGCCGAAACCCCCGGCAACGGCAACAACAACAAAACCCGCGGCAACAATAACGCAACAAACAATTGGCTGCCCCTAAAACCTACCCCGACCCCCAACGCAAATTGGCAAAACGCCGCCTATAACCGCGCCCGAAAAATCCTGAAAGAATCCGGCTTATTGCGGCGGCATTCTTAATTCGGCATTATCCAGCAGGCGGGTTTTGCCGAGGGTTGCGGCGGCGAGGAGGACGGCGGGGACGCCGGGAGGCGGGGCGGGGGTTAGCGTTTCGGCGTCGCGCAGTTCCCAATAGTCGGGCGCAAAACCGGCTTCGCGCAATTGATTGATTGCGTTGTCGCGAATGTCTTCCGGCGGCTTGCCGTTTTGAATTTCGGCGGCGGCGGTTTGCAGCAGCGCATGCAAAAGCGGCGCGCGGTTGCGTTCGGCGGGAGTTAAATATTTATTGCGCGAACTCAGGGCGAGTCCGTCCGGCTCGCGCGCGATATTGCAAACTTCCATCGCGACCGGAAAATTAAGTTGCCGCGCGGCGAGGCCGACTAGATGCGCCTGCTGCCAGTCCTTTTTTCCGAAAACGGCGACATCGGGGTGGACTAAATTAAACAGTTTGCAAACGACTGTAACGACGCCTTCAAAAAACCCCGGGCGCGACGCCCCGCACATTTCCCCGGCGAGCGGCGGCAGCGCGATTGTCGCGGTTTGTTTTTGCGGATACATCAATCCGTCCGGCGGCGCAAAAACAACATCGGCAATCCCGGCGAGTTTTTTGCGGTCGCCTTCCAAGTCGCGCGGGTATTCGGCGAAGTCCTCGTGCGGCGCGAACTGCAAAGGATTGACATACACGCTGACGGCGACGGCTTCGGCGATTGCGCGCGCGCGGCGGACGAGCGAAAGATGCCCTTCGTGCAGCGCGCCCATTGTCGGCACCAGCGCGAGTTTGCCGGACGGCAATTGCGCGCGCAATTCATTAACATCGCGCGCGAGCGGGGGGATAGTGTGCGCGGCGGACACCGTGAAAAAAGAAATGCCCGCGGCAACCCCGTAAGTTAGACAGTTAAAAAGAATTTTCGGCCGCGGGAAACTCGCCGGACTTAACCGCGGCGACATATTTTCCGATTGCATCGGCGACGCTTTCCGCGTCCTGCATAAAATCGCGCACGAACCTTTTCGGTTTTCCGCCGCTGATTCCGAGCATATCGTGCAAAACCAAAACCTGCCCGCAGCATTCGCCGCCGCTGCCGATGCCGATGGTCGGCGTTTGTATTTCCGCCGTCACTTCCGCCGCCAGCGCGCGCGGCAGCAATTCCAAAATCATAAGTTCCGCGCCCGCGTCGCAAAGCGCGCGCGCGTCCCGCCGCACCGCCGCCGAGGATTCTTCGGTTTTCCCTTGCACTTTGTAGCCGCCTTCTTTGCGCGCGCGCTGCGGCATTAACCCGGCGTGCGCGCAAACGGCGACGCCGCGTTCGCAAACAAAGCGCACCGTCTCCGCGAGTTCTTCGCCGCCTTCCATTTTTACCATTGACGCGCCGGCGGCGATTAACTTTGCCGCATTCGCAAATGCCTGCTGCGGCGAAAGTTGATACGAAGCGAAAGGCATGTCGCCGACGACAAAACTCCCCGGCGCGCCGGCGGCGACGCAGCGCACATGGTAAATCATTTCGCGCATTGTCACGGCGAGGGTGTCCGCGCGCCCCTGCAAAACCATTCCCAGCGAATCGCCGACGAGCAAGACATCGGCGCCCGCATCGGCCGCAAGCCGGGCGAAGCAGGCGTCGTAGGCCGTCAGCGCGGCGATTTTCTCGCCGTCCTTTTTCATTTTTGCAAACCGCATCGCTTTCTCCGCAAACAATTAATCAAAGGCAAAAAAACAGTCAGCCGGTTTTTATTTTGCAAAGCCGCAGCAGCGCGATAAAAAAACCGAAAAGCACAAACCCCGCCGCCGGCAAAAGCGCCGAAGGCAGCGGCGCAAAATCCAAAAGCGGCGGCAAAGGCGCAATCCCCCCGCTGCCCAGAAACTCCCGCGCCAAAGCAAGAACGCAAAGCGCGACCGTCATCCCCAGCCCGGTAAAGAAACCGTCGGCGGCGGCGGCAAGCGGCGGTTCGCGCCGCGCAAACAATTCCAAGCGCGCAAGCACCGCGCAATTGGTGACAATCAACGGCAGAAAAATATCCAGCCGCCGATGCAAATCCGGAAAAAACGCCGCGGCAAAAACATCGGCGGCGCCGACAAGCGAAGCGACGATAATCAAAAACACCGGCAGCCGCACCGCAAGAGGAACCGTCCCCCGCAACACCGAAACGACCGCCCCCGCGGCAGTCATCACCGCCGCCGTCAAAAGCCCCAAAACAAAAGAAGCGGAAAAGGAAACGGTGACGGCCAGCATCGGGCAAAGCGCAAGCATCCGCACCGCAACGGCGTTCTCCCGCAGCGCCCCCTCCGCGGCAATCTCCCGCAAAGAAAAAACAGCGCCAGTCCGCACGACCCCCATCCCCCGCATTTTACGCCCATCGGGGGCGCGACTCTTATTTTCGCGGGGCGAGTTCGGTTTTTAGGACGAAGAGTATCAGCAGCAGCGCGGCTATGGCGAAGATGATGTCGCCGGGGACGCGCGCCCAGACGAGCGCTTCCATCCACTGCGAATGCATAAACTCCGCCGTGCGCGCGTGCCAGTAACTGCGGGCGAAGGATTCGTAGCCCTGCAAAAAACCCTGCGGCAAAATGGAGCCGAAAACCATCAGCGCCAGCCCGCCGTTGAAAAGCCAGAACACCCACTGCAAAATACCGTCGGACCACTTGGCGGTTTTCTTCGCCAGCCCGCGCAGGCAAAAAAGCATCAGCCCGATTCCCAGAAGTCCGTATACGCCGAAGACCGCGCCGATTAACAACACCACGGAGATGATGGACCAAAGAAATGTGGACGCCGTCGGACGGTTGCCAACCAGCGGTTCGTGCGGCCAGTTGTTTGTGTAAGTAACATCGTCGCCGGGGCGGTTTGTCGCCGCCGCCCATGCCGTCCACCAGAAAAAGGCGGACATCGCGCGAATGTCCTCTGCGCTCATTCCGCCGCCGGGCGCGTTCGGGATGGCGTATTGTTTTCGCAACGCTTCGTCCTTTTCGCTTTCGCCGGCGAAAAGATTAATGTAATGGCGGGTGACGGTTTGTATCGCGCGGGCGCGCTCTTCGCTGATTGTCAACACTCCGGTTTTTGCGTCGTAACCGTTGCGGCGAATCTCGCGGGCGAGAACGGCGACGAGCGGCGCCTGCGCTATTTCGTCCAGCGATTCAAAATCGCCGCCGGCGCGCGCGGACAAAATCGCCAGCGCTTCGCGATGCAAAAAATCCGCCGTCCAGTCGGGCGCGAGATAGGCGCCGTGCCCCCAAACCGAACCCAGCTGCATTCCGCCCAGTTGCCGCCAGACATCGCGCCCGCGGTGAATGCCCTTTGCGGAAAAAACAACATCGCCGCCGGCGCGCACTTCTTCGGGAATCGGCGGCGCCTGTTGATACACCCGCCCGCCGACGGCGAGCAAAGCGGCAAACATCACCGTCATCAAAATGCCGAACATCGCCCACAGCCGGCGCATCGTAAATATTTGTTTGTAATCCACTATTCCACCCCGCGCCCAATCATCCAAACTCTTGGAATCACATAATCCCCCCCGTTTTTTTTTCAACCGCGCATTTTCCCCCGCCGTTACCGTCCGTCCCCCATACCCCCCGCCGCTTGCGGGGGGGTCAGTTTTTGCCGTCCCCATCGGCTTTTGTAGACGGCAAACTCCGGGGGGGTGGAGAGAGTCCGCTGTTGCTGAAAGAATCCCCCTTGTCATTCCCGCGAAAGCGGGAATCCAGAAAGAGCCGAGTCCAGACGCTAATGCCGGGGACAGTTGCCGTCGCGGGGTGGGCTGGATTCCCGCTTTCGCGGGAATGACAAGGGAGGCGGGAATGACAAGGGAGGCGGGGATGACAAGGAGGCGGGGATGACAAGGGGGGCGAGAATGACAAAGGTTTTGCGGACGCATTCCACTCTTTCCACTTCCTCCACCCCCCGGAGCATTCCGCGATGACGGCAGTCATCGCGGAATGCTCCGACCCCCCCCCGCAAGCGGCGGGGGGTATAGCGGAGGCGGCGGGGCATAACGGGGCGGGGGGGCATAACAAAACGGCATAAGGAAAAAAGGGTTTTTTCGGGATTTTTGCGGTTTGTGTGGTATAAAAAAAGCGAGGACAATATGGAACATAAACCCTACTTTGTGGTGGGGTGTGATGCAGAGTTGGCAAACTGCAAACCCCCCCCCGTGCTTTCGGCGACGGGGACGCTTTCCGGCTGCGCAAGCTGGAGGGGCGGCGCAATGCTTTTTACCCCCCCCCCCCCCGCAAAATCAATGACTTGTGCACGGGGTTCGTTTTGGCGGCGTTTTGCTAGCGGCGCGCTGCTGCTGTTTTTCGGCTTTGGCGCGGCCGGGGATTCGGCGCGTTTGCCGCATAACGGTTTTTCCGGGGCGGAAGTTTCGTCGGTTGCCGGCGCGGGGTTGACGCCCGCCGACGGCGGTTTTTCCTATGCGGCGTGGCTGCGCGACAAGCGGCTTTGGAGCGGCTACCGCGAACGCCCCGAAGAGTGCGCGCGCGGCGTGAAGGGCGGCGGGCAGAGCGAATGCCCGCCGGATAAGGGAGGCACAAAGCAAGAGCGGACGGGGAGTTTCTGGCGCGTTTTGGCGGACGGTTTCGGCGAAAACGCGCGCACGGTTTTGGACGAACTGCCGCCGGGGACGGACGGCATGCGCGAAGCGTTCCTGCGCAGCGGCAACGGCGAGAAAGATTTGACACTGACGCGCTGGGGGCGCGCGCGGTTGGAGGGGGCGGTTTCTTCTTTTGCGGCGGGGACGGGACGGTCTCTGGCGGCGGCGGCGGAGGACGGTTTCGGCGATTGGATACGCCGCGCCGAAGTGGATGTGCAAACGCCCTTCGGCGGACGGCGCGGACAAATCGGCGCATCGGCAATCGGCGCATTGCGCGAAGGGCGCAACGGTGTCCTCGGCTGGCAGGCGCGGGTTTTCCTCGGCGAGGGCGACGGCGGCAATATCGGCGTTTTCGCCCGCACCGCAAAAAACGGCGCGCTTTGGGGGGCAAACGCGTTTTTGGATTTTCAGCGCGAGGACGGCGAAAGATTCTGGCGCGCGGGGGTCGGCGCCGAGTGGCGGTCGCGTTTCGGCGATATTTTTGTCAACCGTTATTTTCCCTTGACCGACGCGCGCACACTGGCAAACGGCGATGTGCTTTACAGCCGCGCCGGGTTGGACGCCGAAGCGGCGATTCATTTGCCGGGGCTGGAATGGGTCTCGCTCGCCGGACGCTACTACCGCTGGCGCGGGCGTTTCGGGCAGGGCGACGAAAGCGGGCGCGCTTACGGTTTGCGTTTTCGCCCCGGCGGGGGGTTGGAGTTTGATGTCTTCGCCGACGGGGACGGCTCCGGACGCTGGGGCGCGGATCTGCGCTACCGGTTGATACTCTCGGAGGACGGGAGTTTGCACAGCGCCGGTCGCGCGCCGACATTTGACCCGCGCGCGCATTTCTTTGACGCCGTCCGCCGCGAATACGGTCAACGCATCTCGCGCGTGAAAGCGGGGGCGGGCGCGGGGGCGGGGGATTCCGCGCTGGCGGTGGTGC
>JAHRAH010000191.1 GCA_020027345.1 Gammaproteobacteria bacterium
CGTCATTTGCGCGGCGTAGGGTGTCCCCTTGCGCGCGCCTTTGAAACCGGAAGAGCCCGTCGTCGCCCAAGCGATGACATTCCCCTGCGCGTCGGCGAAGGTGACAATCGTGTTATTAAAGGTCGCCGTGATGTGGACGACGGCGCGGGCGATAACGCGCTTTTCCTTGCGGCGGGAAGTCGCCACGGTTATTTGCGCACGACGCGAATGCGCCGCGGACCCTTGCGGGTGCGGGCGTTTGTGCGGGTGCGCTGCCCGCGCACGGGCAGTCCCTGCCGGTGGCGAATGCCGCGGTAGCAGCCCAGGTCTATGAGGCGCTTGATGTTCATTGAGTTTTCGCGGCGCAGGTCGCCTTCCACGACATGCTTGGAGATTTCGCGGCGCAGCGCTTCCACTTTGCCTTCGTCCAAACTGCCGACTTTGGCGCCGGCTTCTATGCCCGCCGCCGCGCAAATCAGCCGCGCCCGCGCGCGCCCGACGCCGTAGATCGCCGTCAGCGCGACCGCCGCATGTTTGTATTCCGCCAGTACAACCCCCGAAAGCCGAATCATAGCCGCCCATTATACCAGCATTTTTCCCAATGTCAACATTTTTTTCATTAACATATACCCCCCGCCGCTTGCGGGGGGGGGGTCGGAGCAGTCCACTACGACGAAGTCGGCGGGGACTGCTCCGGGGGGGTGGAATGCGCCCGAAAAACAACGGTCGCCATCGGTGCAACGGTTATCCCGACGGTAACGAACGCTCTCCACCCCCCCGGAGTTTGCCGTCCCCAACTCCGATGGGGACGGCAAACTCCGACCCCCCCCCGCAAGCGGCGGGGGGTATAGTTAGAATGACGGCGGGCGACCGTCCCCCGACAACCGCCAACTGCGTTAAAATAGCGCAACGACGGGCGCTTAGCTCAGCGGGAGAGCGCCGCCTTCACACGGCGGAGGTCGCTGGTTCAATCCCAGCAGCGCCCACCGTCCCCGTCCTTTTTCGCCAGCCGATGCCCGCCACACCCGCCACACCCACAGTCCCCCCCGTCCCCGTCCCCGCCGCAAAAACCGTCGTCTGCCTCAAATGGGGCGAGGGACTCTACACCGCCGAATGGGTCAACCGTCTCCGCCGCGCCTGCGCCCGCCGACTTTCGCCGCCCTTCCGCTTTGTCTGCTTTGCCGACGACGCCGCCGGGCTGGACGAAGGAGTGGAAGCCCGCGACATCCGCGCGCTCACTCTCGCCCCGCCCCTCGCCGGAATCTGGTGGAAACTCGCCCTGATGCACCCCCGCGCCGGGCTTGCCGGGCGCTGCCTGTTTTTGGATTTGGACACCGTCATCGTCGGCGCGCTGGACGATTTCTTTTCCCTGCCCGGCAACTTCCGCATCGCCCGCAACTGGATTGAACGGCGCAAAACCCTCTTCCGCCCGCGCCCGCTCGTCGGCAACTCCTCCGTCTTCCTTTTTGACGCCGGCTCCCTGCCCGCCGTCGCCGAGCGGTTCCTCCAAAACCCGCAAGCCGCAAAAACCGAACACCCCACCGAACAGTCCTTCATGACCGCCGCCGTCGGACTGCAAAACTTGCGCTGGCTGCCCGAAGAGTGGGTGCGCAGTTTCAAGCGCCACTGCCGCCCGCCCTGGCCGCTCAACCGTCTCGCCCCGCCGCGCATTCCGCAAAACGCGCGCGTCATCGCCTTCCACGGCAGCCCGAAGCAGCACGAAGTCATCGCCGGCGTCGGCAAAAGCGGGCGGCATTTCTCCCTGCCGTGGCCCGAACTCGCCCAACACTGGCAATGAACGAAAACAAAAAAAACAACACCCCCGGCAACACCGGCAACACCAAAAGCGACCGCTGGCAACTGACAACGCGTTACTTCCGCTGTCTGTTGCGACACCGTCTCCCCTTTGCGGCGATGATTGTCTGCATGCTGGCGGCGGCCGCTTTGGAACCGTTGCTGCCGCTGATGATGAAACCGTTGCTGGACGGCGAAGCGCCCGGCGGCGTCATCCCCCTGCGCTGGCTGCCGCTGGTGATGTTCGCTCTCGTTTTTGCGCTCGGCGTTTTTTCCTACGGGCGTTCTTATCTCGGCGGCTGGCTGGATTTGAGTATGCAGCGCGATTTGCGCGCGCAAATGACCGCGCATCTCGTCCGTCTCCCCGCCGCAAAACTCCGCGGCGAAAGCGCGGGCAAAACAACGACGCGCTTTATGGCTTTCGTCCCCTCGCTCACTTCGCCGACGATGCCGGTCTTTCTCGCGATAGTGCAGGAAACCGCGAAGACATGTTTTTACATCGGCTGGATGTTCTGGCTGCATTGGAAACTGACGCTGGTGATGCTCGCCGTCGCGCCGCTCACAGTCCTGTTAATCCGCGCGCTTTCCGGCAAAATGAAAACCGTCGCCGGGCGCGCGCAGGAACACACCGCGCACTGTCAAAGCCGCCTCAACGAAACCGTGCGAATGCTCCCCCTCATAAAACTCGCCGGCGCAGAAAAAGCCGGCGAAAAAACGCGCGCCGCTTTTTCCAAACTGCGCACCGCCGGACTGCGAATGCTCGTGCTGCTTTCCGCCAGCCAGCCGCTTTCGCAAATCACAGTCGCCGCGCTTTCCGCCATCGTCCTCGCGCATGTCATAGAAGAAATGCTCGCCGGCGAAATAAGCAAGGGGACTATCGCCTCCTTCATCGGCATTATGCTTTTGATGCCGCGCTCGCTGCGCATAATACCGCGCTCCTTCGCGCTCTGGGAGGGAATGCTCGCGGCGGCGCGCGAAGTTTTCGGCTTTTTGGATTCGCCCGCCGAACAGGACGAAGGAAAACGCGTTGTCCACCGCGCAAAAGGCGAAGTGCAATTGCAAAATGTGT